>DASSZL010000001.1:0-3764 GCA_035713505.1 Vulcanimicrobiaceae bacterium
GTAAGAACGCGTCCGGTCGATCCGTCGATGATCATCGTTCCATCGCCGTGCTGATCGTCGCGAACGAGACTCGTGAAGCCGACGCGGCGTTCGCTTCGGCTGCATGCGCAGGGTATCTCCGCGAACGTGTAGTCGTGCAGATAGCGGGCGTCAAAGGGTTGCTTGAAAAATGATTTCCCGTGCTCGAGGTCGCCGTTGCTTTCGGCTTCTTTTTGCGCGAGCCGGTCGGGCGGGTAGGGCCGGCCGTTTTCAATGATACGCAGATAGCGAACGCGCTTGTATTCGCCGTCTTCGAGCATGACGATCGCGTCGTTTTGCTGGGAGAAGTGCGCGGGGCCGGCCGAGGCGGTGAACGTGACGTGGCGTTCCGCAACGATCACGCCCGTCATGGAGGCGGAATTGAAGGCGGCAGCCCGTTGAACGATATCGGGGATCGTCGAGCCGGCGCGCGTCAGTGCACCGCCCGCGAGCGTGGCGGCACAGAAAAAGGCGGCAGCAGCGATTCGCGCGATGCGCATGCGAGCGTTAGTATACCAGAACCGAAACGATCATCTCTTGAAGGACTCCTGCAGATCTCGTTCCCATCGTGGGCTCCGGCCGCTTAGGCTTTCTCTCCCGCTCGGCTTGGTCTAGGAGTCCCAGCGCGCCAGGGTCTGGCCTGACGCTAATGGTGCAGAGCTTCGTTGAGGGCCCGCAGACGTTCGGCCATCACATCCATGATTTCGATCGAGAACGTCGGATGCGAACGGAGAAGATAGAGAAACTGGCCTTGATCGATCGTCGCCGCCTCGACATCGTTTTTCGCTACGGCGGAAGCGCTGCGCGGACGGCGGTCGATGAGCGCCATTTCGCCGAAGACGCCGCCCGGTCCGACGACTTCGACGACCTTGTCTTTGATCGCGATCTCCACTTCGCCCGAGACCACCACGTACATCACGTCGCCCGGTTCCCCAAGACTGAAGAAGACGTGGCCCCGTTCGTACTGACGCGTGTCGTCCGGGTTGGCAAACATCGAAAGATCGGCCATAGAAGAGCCGTTCGCCGCGAGTGGGAATGAACGCTGCGTGGCCTACGATGTCCTTATCATCGGCGCCGGCGCGGCCGGGCTTGCTGCCGCGCGGGTTCTCGGCGCATCCGGACTTCGCGTCGCCGTCATGGAAGCACGCGATCGAGCCGGCGGCCGAGTACGCTTCGCGGAGCCCGTGCCGGGCGAAACGATCGAACTCGGCGCCGAATTCATCCACGGACCCGCCGTGCAAACACGCGCGCTGCTCGCACAAACGGGCGGCGTCGCCGATTCCCGTGAGGGCGATGGTTGGATTCAGGCCGCTCCCGGCGCCCCGTTGACGCTCGAAGAAGACGAGTTTTTGCAAGCCGGCGCGCTGTTCGCGGACATCGATGCGCTTGCAACCGACGTGACGGTCGATGAGTATCTCGCGACCCGGCGTGTTGCCGGAGTGGATCCGTACGCGATCGAACGCGCGCGCCAATTCGTCGAGGGGTTCGATGCCGCCGATCCGGCGCGCGCGAGTGCGCGCGGGATCGCACGTGAATGGAACTCCGGGGTCGACTCGCTTTCCGCGCGTCCTTCCGGCGGATATGCGCCGCTCATCGCGGCGCTCGAAGGCGACGCGCGTGACGCCGGTGTTGACATTCGATACTCGACGCCGGTGATTCGAATCGAGCGATCCCCATCCGCGGTGCGGGTGGAACTCGCATCGCACGAATGCGTCGAGGCACGTTGCGCTATCGTGTCGCTTCCCATCGGGGTGCTGCGGTCGGCATCGGTGCTGTTCGTCCCGCAACTTCCTGACCAAACCCGCAATGCGATCGCGCATATCGCGATGGGCGATGTCGCGCGCGTCGTGCTGCTGTTTCGTACGCCGTTCTGGGAGTCGATTGCCGGAGGACGGTATCGCGATGCCGGATTTTTCCGCGCGGCGGACGGACCGTTTCGTGCCTATTGGACACAGCATCCGCACCGGAGGCGAAGCATCGTGGCGTGGAGCGGCGGCCCGGATGCACGGCAGCTTTTACAGCAATCACGCGAAAATCTTGTTCATGCGGCGGTTGCGGGTTTCGGTGCCCTCTTCGGTTGCCCGGAGCGCGCGCTGGCGGAGTTCGAAGATGCGGCCGTTCACGATTGGAGTGCGGACCCGTACGCGCGCGGCGCGTACAGTTATCTGCTCGTCGGGGGCGAGTCGGCGCGCGAGCAGCTCGCGGCTCCGGTCCAAGGCACGCTCTATTTCTGCGGCGAGGCGACCGCGCCGGACGGGGAAGGCGGAACGGTCAACGGTGCGATTTCGAGCGGCGAGCGCGCCGCGCGCGAGGTGTTGGCGGAGCTAGCCCGTACGAAGACCTAATGCACGAGCCGGTTCTTGCGCCTTGGGGTCCGTTTTACACCGTGACCGGTTCATCCGCCGCCGCCTTGATCGGGCTCACCTTCGTCGTCATTACGCTCATCGGAGACGGTGCGCGTCGCGGCAACGTAACGAGCAGCGGCGTATCCGTGTTCACGACGCCGACCGTCGTGCACTTCGGCAGCGCGCTGTTGATATCAGCCGCTTTTTGCGCACCGTGGCATACGCTCGAGGGGCCTGCATTCGTTTTGTTTTTCGTCGGCGTCGTCGGGATAGCGTACGTCGCGCGTGCGCTCTATCATAGTCAAAAGATGACCGGTCAATACGAACCCGACTGGGAGGATTGGACCTGGTATACGATCGTGCCCGCAATCGCCTATCTCGTCATGACGATTGCCGCGCTGACGCTCGTACCGCTTGCGCAGCCGATCGAATTTATCGCTGCCTCGACCGTGACATTGCTTCTCGTGATCGGGATTCGAAACTCGTGGGACATCGTCACATATCTGGCTGTCGCTAAGCCGGAACAAGAAAGGAACGTATGAAACGCACGATACTCGCACTTATACTGACACTCGGACTGCCCGCCGCGGTATACGCTCAACAAGGCCCGCCGCCCGGCGGCATGGGGCCCGGCGGTGGCATGATGCACCAGCGCATGTCGGCGGCGGATCGCGCCAAAATGATGCAAATGCACGCGCAAGCGCGCGCGACGATTCTCGCGGCGCTCTCACCGGCACACAAACAATTGCTTGCAAGCGTCGTCAGCGGTCTGGCCGTCTCGACCAGTCCGAATGCAAAGGCAGCCGCGGCGAAACTGGATTCGCAACTGAGTGCGACGGAGAAAAAGGCGATCGTCGATGCGGCGAACCGCATGCATCAGGCGATGCAGGCAATGATGCCGTCTCCGCCGCCGGGAGCGCCGATGCACCACATGTACATGTCGTCCGACCCGGGCGAGATGCTGCTCATGATGGCAGCCATGAACATCATGGGCAGCGACGGCATGATGCACGCGATGCCGCAGTAACGGCGTCGATCACGAGACCCCGGCTTCGTAAAAAGGAGCGTGCCGCTCAAGCGGCACGCTCCTTTTTATGCTCTGAGCAAATGCGGCGCGTTCCGGCGAGAGTTGCGCGGTATGCCAAGCTCGCGCTTGAGTAGTATTTGTGGTCAGCAAAATTCTGCGCTCGCAGACGATTTTTTGGAGGAGGCCCATAATATGATCTTAAATTGCAAAATTTAATCCAAGCTGCCACCTCCCGACGGATACGGAGCAAGTGCCATGCGTGAACTGACCTGCCGTGCGATGACTCTCGTGCTCGCGATGCTGTTTTCGTGCATACCGTTAACCGCGGTTGCCGCAGGGACCACGGCGGTGGTCTCAGGCACCGTCCAAGGCGC
>DASSZL010000002.1:0-16809 GCA_035713505.1 Vulcanimicrobiaceae bacterium
GTCGACGAACGTGACGAGCGGAATGTTGAACGCATCGCAAAACCGCACGAAGCGCGCGGCCTTGATCGAACTCTTGATGTCGAGCACGCCCGCGAGCACGTTCGGCTGATTCGCCACGATGCCGACGCTTTGGCCGTTCACACGGCCGAAGCCGGTAACGATGTTCTGGGCGTACATCGGTTGAATTTCGAAGAAATCGCCGTTATCGAGCACGGGCAGAATCACCTCGTGCATGTCGTACGGTTTATTCGGCAGGTCGGGCACGATGTCGTCGAGCTCCATCACCATGCGCGCCGGGTCGTCCTCGCACGCGAAGCGCGGCGGATCGTCCAGATTGTTCTGCGGGATGTACGAGAGCAGCGTGCGCGTCATGTCCATCATGTCGTCTTCGTCCGCTGCCGTCAGGTGCGCGACGCCGCTCTTTGTCGCGTGCGTTGCCGCGCCGCCCAGCTGTTCGAACGTCACGTCTTCGCCCGTAACCGTTTTGATGATCTCGGGCCCGGTGATGAACATTTGCGCTATCTGCTCGGTCATGATGATGAAGTCGGTGATCGCGGGCGAGTAGACCGCCCCGCCGGCACATGGTCCGGCGATCAAGCTGATCTGCGGAATGACGCCGCTGGCCTGCACGTTGCGCCAGAATATTTCCGCATAGCCGCCCAGACTCACGACGCCTTCCTGAATGCGCGCGCCGCCGGAATCGTTGATGCCGATCATCGGCGAGCCCGTGCGCACCGCGAGATCCATCACCTTGCAGATTTTCTCCGCGAAGACCTCACCCAGCGACCCGCCCAGCACCGTGAAGTCCTGGGAGAAGAGAAAGACCTGCCGTCCGTCGATCGTGGCGCGTCCGGTGACGACGCCGTCGCCCAAAAACTCCTTTTCGCCAAGCCCGAACGCGGTCGTGCGGTGCACGGCGAACTGGTCGAGTTCGATGAAGGAGTCGGGGTCGACCAGCGCTTCGACCCGCTCGCGCGCCGTGCGTTTGCCGCGCTCGTGCTGCCTGCGGATGGCCGCATCCCCGGCCGGCGCCAGCGCCTGCTCGCGTTTGAGCAGCAGTTCGGCGTATTTCTCCTCGTGCGTCCTCATTGCTGATGGCTTGAACGCAAGGATGGGTTCCCCCTCGGCAGCGCAGGCAAGCGGCGTTGGCCGCTCGCGGATATAATAGCCGCCACATGACGACGGCGCGGATCCTGGGCGAACTGGACGCACATCTTATTGCGGAGGGGACTCATTACGAGATCTATCGCAAGCTGGGCGCCCATTCGATGCGAGCCGGCGGCGTGGACGGCGTGGCTTTTGCGGTATGGGCGCCGAACGCGCGCGCCGTCAGCGTCGTCGGCGATTTCAACGGCTGGAATGCCGCCGCGCACCCGCTGAACGTGCGGGCCGATTGCGGCGTGTGGGAAGGCTTCGTGCCGGGCGCGAGCGCGGGCGACAAATACAAGTACGCGATCGCCGCCCGCGACGGCGCGCTGCTTCCCTTTAAAGCCGATCCCTTCGGCTTTGCGGCCGAGCTGCGGCCCGCGACGGCGTCGATCGTCTGGGATTTGCCGCAGCGCCTTCCACGGGAGAACGGCGCGGCCGCCGCGCACGCCGCCCCGCTGCGCGAACGGCCGATGGCGGTGTACGAGGCGCACTTGGGATCGTGGAAGCGCCGTCCCGAACAGGGCGGCCGTTTCCTGACCTACCGCGAGCTCGCGCACGAGCTCGTTCCGTACGTCAAGGACATGGGTTTCACGCACCTGGAGGTGCTGCCGATCTCGGAACACCCGTTCGACGGATCGTGGGGCTATCAGCCGATTGGCCTGTTCGCGCCGACCAGCAGATTCGGAACGCCGGACGACTTTCGCTATTTCGTCGATGCCGTGCACGAAGCGGGCCTGGGGCTGTTCATCGATTGGGTTGCCGGACACTTCCCGAACGATCCGCATGGCCTCTCGCATTTCGACGGCACGCATTTGTACGACCACGAAGATCCGCGCCAGGGGTGGCATCCCGACTGGAACACGCACATCTTTAATTTCGGCCGCCGGGAAGTCGTCAACTATTTGATCAGCAACGCGCTCTACTGGCTGGGCGAATACGGGATCGACGGTTTACGGGTAGACGCCGTTGCATCGATGCTGTATCTGGACTACAGCCGCGCGCCGGGCGAATGGATTCCCAATCAGTACGGCGGCCGCGAGAATCTGGAAGCGATTTCGTTTTTGCGCAGGCTGAACGAAGCGGCGTTCGGAGCGTTCCCGCAATGCACGACCATCGCCGAAGAATCGACCGCGTGGCCCGGCGTCTCTTCACCGGCGTATGCGGGCGGATTGGGTTTCGGCTTCAAGTGGAACATGGGCTGGATGCACGACACGCTGGAGTACATGAAAGCGGATCCGCTTTTCCGTAAATATCGCCACGACGAATTGACGTTTTCGCTGGTCTATGCCTTCGGCGAGAATTACGTGCTCCCGCTCTCGCACGACGAAGTCGTTCACGGAAAGGGATCGATACTCCAGAAGATGCCCGGCGACCGCCGGCAGCAGTTCGCGAACGTGCGGCTGCTGTACGCGTACATGTACGCGCACCCGGGAAAGAAGCTGCTGTTCATGGGCAACGAGTTCGCACAGGCCGCAGAGTGGCGCCACGACTTCAGTCTGGACTGGCACTTGCTCGACGATCCGCTGCACGCCGGTGTTGCGCGCCTGGTGCGCGATCTCAATCAGTTGTATACGTCCATGCCGGCGCTCTACGAACTGGATGCGTCGGCCGAGGGCTTCGAGTGGCTCAATCAGGACGCGGACGCGAGCATCCTCGCATTCTCGCGGCGCGCCCGCGATGCAGACGATTTCGTGATTGCCGCGTGCAACTTCACGCCGGTCGTGCGAGAGAACTATCGCATCGGCGTGCCGGCGGCGGGGGCCTATCGCGAGCTGCTCAATAGCGACTCATCGCTCTACGGCGGAAGCAACGTCGGCAACCTCGGCGGCGTGCGTTGCGAAAACATACCGGCGGACGGCCGCACGCATTCAATCTCCGTCACGCTGCCGCCGCTCGGCGTGGTGTACTTGGCGCCGGAACGCTCCGCGTGAGACCGCTCGTACGCGCTGAAGTCTTGCCCGGGCGTCCGTACCCGCTCGGCGCGACCTGGGACGGAGCGGGCGTGAATTTCGCGCTCTTCTCCGAGCACGCCGAAAAAGTGGAACTCTGCATCTTCGATTCGCGCGGCAACCGCGAACTGCGCCGGGTCGTGCTGCCAGAATACACGGATCAGGTGTGGCACTGTTACTTACCGGAGATCACGCCGGGAGCGCTGTACGGCTACCGCGTGTACGGCCCGTACGAGCCGGAGCGGGGCCACCGGTTCAATCACCACAAACTGCTGATCGATCCGTACGCGAAGCGGCTGCACGGCGCGCTAAAATGGACCGACGCGAATTTCGGCTACCGGATCGGAGCGGCACGCGAGGACCTCACGTTCGATCGCCGCGACAACGCGGCCGCGATGCCCAAGTGCGTCGTCGTGGACACGGCTTTCACATGGGGCACCGATCGCCGCCTGTACACGCGCTGGCCGAACACGACCGTGTACGAGCTGCACGTTCGCGGATTCACGATGAAACATCCGCTGGTCGCACCGGAGATCCGCGGAACCTTTGCCGGCCTGTGCGCGCCGCAAGTCATTGAATACTTGACTCGCCTGGGCGTGAGCGCGGTCGAACTGATGCCGGTTCAGGCGTTCGTCGACGATCGCCATCTGGTGGAGCGGCGCCTTCGCAATTACTGGGGATACAACACCATCGGATTCTTCGCGCCCGAACCGCGTTATATGGCGGGTACCTCGCTGGGCGAATTCAAGACGATGGTCAAGCGCCTGCACGAGGCGGGCATCGAAGTCATTCTGGACGTCGTGTATAATCACACAGCCGAAGGAAACCATCTCGGTCCGACGCTCTCGATGCGCGGAATCGACAACGCGGCGTACTACCGGCTTGCCGATGATCCGCATTATTACGTCGATTACACCGGCTGCGGCAACACGCTCAACCTCAAGCATCCGCGCGTGCTGCAGCTGGTCACCGATTCGCTGCGCTACTGGGTCGACGAAATGCACGTCGACGGCTTTCGGTTCGACTTGGCGCCGGCGATCGTGCGCCGCGACCGGGATTTCGACTGGTGGTCCAGCGGCTTCATGACCGCTTTGCTGCAAGACCCCGTGCTCTCGCGCGTCAAACTCATCGCCGAGCCGTGGGATCTCACGGACGACGGTTATCAACTCGGGCATTTCCCGCCGGGCTGGTCGGAATGGAACGACAAATACCGCGATACGGTGCGGCGCTTTTGGCAGGGAACCGACGGCGTTATCCCCGAGCTCGCATCACGCTTGACCGGCTCAAGCGACATTTTCGACCGCAACGGGCGGCGTCCGCGCGCAAGCGTGAATTTCGTGACGGCGCACGACGGGATGACGCTGCACGATCTGGTCAGTTACAACGAAAAACACAACGAAGCCAACGGCGATGCGAACCGGGACGGACCGGATCGGAACCACAGCTGGAACTGCGGCGTCGAGGGACCTTCCGGCGATCCGGGCGTGTGCAGTCTGCGCGAGCAGCTCAAACGCAACATGCTCGCGATGCTGTTTCTTTCGCAGGGCACGCCGATGCTGCTGGCGGGCGACGAGATCGGGCGCACGCAACTTGGAAACAACAATGCGTACTGCCAGGACAACGACATCAGTTGGCTCTCGTGGACGGACATTCAGGATCCGGACCTCGTGGACTTCACGCGATATCTCATCAAACTGCGGCGCGACCATCCCGTGTTTCGCCGCACGCGCTTCTTTTTCGGCGACGTCGAGCAGCAGCGGGGGCTCAAGGACATCAGTTGGATCGCGCCGGACGGAAATGAAATGCAAAGCGAGACGTGGCATGAGGCGTGGCGCAGATCGCTGGGCGCGCTGCTCGGCGGCGAAACCGGAGATCGCTTCGTGAGCCTGAGCGGATATCCCGAACTCGACGACACGTTCTTTTTGATGATGAACGCCCATGGCCACGACGTCGACTTCACGCTGCCCTCGCTCGGAGTGCACAAACAGTGGGAACTGCTCTTCGAAACGGTTAGACCCGCTGCGCTCGCGCCGGGAACGCGTTTCGAGTCGCACGCGCGATACGCGCTGCGCGCACGCAGCGTCGCGCTGCTGGTGGCGCGGCCGTGAGCATCGAGGCGGGCTACACCGATTTCTTCGGCCGCTATCGTGAAGCGCCGCCGCAGACCAGGCGCGCGATTCTGGAGGCGCTGGGACCGGATGACGGCGGCGCGGCGCGCGTGCTCGAACCGGTGTACGTCTTTCCCGCGGCGCATCCGCCGCAGATTCCGGGCCTCGCGGGTGAACCGCTGGAACCGGGCTACTACGATCACGGCTTCGGCGGTGAGAAGACCACGCTGATTGCCGTGCCCCCGCACGCGTACGTTCCGCAAGCGCTCGAAGACCGCGCCCGTTGGGGCATCGCGGCGCAGCTCTACTCGCTGCGCTCGGCGAAGAATTGGGGCATTGGCGATTTCGGCGATTTGGCGAGCATGACGGATGTCGCGCGCGACGCCGGTGCCGCGTGCGTGGCGGTCAATCCGCTGCACGCGCTGCATTTGACGAATCCGCGCTCCGCCAGCCCCTATTCGCCGCTGAGCCGGCTGTTTTTGAACGCATTGTACGTCGACGTGCCCGCGGCCGCGCACATGCTGGGCGCCGGCGCGGCGATCGAATTGCCCGAGTTGCGCGCCCTGCGCGAGCCGGACTTGGTCGATTATGAAGGCGTTGCGTATGCGAAGCTGCGCGCGCTGCGCCGGCTTTACAACGGAGCGAACCGCGAGAGCGAAGCGTATGAACGCTTTCGCGCGTTCGTCGCGCGAGGCGGCCGGCGGCTGCACCATCTGGCCGTGTATCAGGCCCTCATGGAATTTTTCAAAGCGCGCAATCCGGATACGTACGGATGGATGCAGTGGCCGCACGAATTTGGGCGTCCGGACAGCGCCGCCGTCCAAGCGCACGCGGCGCAGCATGCGCGTCACGTTGAATTCTACGCGTTCCTGCAGTGGCTGGCGGACGAACAACTGGCAAACGCCGCGCACCGCGCATCCGGCATGGCGATCGGCTTGTATCGCGATCTGGCGGTCGGCGTCGATGCGGGCAGCGCGGACGCCTGGATGGATCGCGAGGCATTCTGCTTGGGCATAGCGGTCGGCGCGCCGCCCGATCCAATGAACGAGCAGGGGCAGAACTGGGGCTTGCCGCCGTTCAATCCGCGGGTGCTCCGGCGGCGCGCGTACGCGCCCTTCATCGAATTGCTGCGGACGAACATGCGGCACGCGGGCGCGCTTCGGATCGACCACGTGATGGGACTGATGCGCCTGTTCTGCATCCCCGCCGGAATGCCGTCGTCGCAGGGTACGTATCTGCATTATCCGTTCGAGGAGATGACCGGCGTGCTCGCGCTCGAGAGTGTTCTCAACCGCTGCATGATTGTAGGAGAAGATCTGGGTACGGTGCCCGACGGGTTCCGCGAGAAAATGGCGGCGGCGCGCGTGTTCTCGTGCCGCGTGCTCTACTTTGAGGACGATCCCCAGCAGTACCCCAAGGATGCGGTCGCCAGCACGGGCACGCACGATTTGCCGCCGCTGCGGCGCTATTGGGAAAAAAACGGAACGTTGCCGGAGGACGCCGACGATGACGCGGTCTTACAACTCGTTACGCAAACATACCGGCGCTTGGGCCATTCACCCGCGCTGCTCGTGCTCGCGCAGCTCGAAGACATGCTCTTGCAGCGCGAGCAGATCAACACGCCCGGTACGTTCGACGAAGTGCCGAACTGGCAGCACAAAATTCCGGTCGCGCTCGAGAACCTGCCGGACGATCCACGTTTCCAAGCGGTCGCAGGCGCGTTACGTGAAACACGCGGCGGGGGCTAACGGATGAAAGCCGTTGTGATGGCGGGCGGCGAGGGCTCGCGCCTGCGGCCGCTGACCTCGCGCCGCCCCAAACCGCTCGCGCCGATTGCGAACCGTCCGGTCATGCAGCACATCATCGAGCTGCTGCGCAAGCACGGCATCACCGAGGTCGTCGCCACGCTGCATTACCTGGCGGACGAGATCGAAAGTTATTTCGGCGACGGCAGCGCGTTCGGCGTTGCCATGCAGTACTTCGTCGAAGATACGCCGCTCGGAACGGCGGGCGCGGTGAAGATGGCGCAGGAGCGCTTGCACGACGACACCTTCATCGTCATCTCCGGCGATGCGATGACGGATTTGGACGTGACCGCGCTGCTCGCGCACCACAAGCAATCGGGCAACGACGCCACCATTGCGCTGCAGCGCGTTCCCAACCCGCTCGAGTTCGGCGTCGTGATTACCGACGAAGAAGGCCGCATCGTGCGTTTTCTCGAGAAGCCCTCGTGGGGCGAAGTCTTCTCCGACACGATCAATACCGGCATCTACGTGCTCGAGCCCTCGATTTTCGAGTACATGGAATACGGGCAGACGTACGACTTCTCCAAGGACCTGTTTCCGCGCATGCTGCACGAAGGCAAGCGCATCGGCGGATACGTCTTCGACGAGTATTGGACCGACATCGGCAATCTGCAGCAATACCAGCAGGCGAATTACGATGCGCTCAAAGGCGATGTTCGAACCGAACATCGCAATCGTGAAATCGCCTCAGGCGTGCGCGCGGGCGATGGCTGCCGCATCGATCCCACGGCGCGGTTAATCGCGCCGGTAGAGCTCGGCGACAACGTGCAGATCGGTCCGGGCGCGTTGATTGAAGGGCCGGGCGCGATTGGAAGCGGCACGATCATCGCGGGCGGCGCGCGGGTCGCGCGTTCGATCGTCTGGGAGGACGTCTACGTCGGAAGCGAGGCGGAACTCACCGATTGCACCATTGCGAACCATACGATTCTGAAAGATCGCGTATCGGTCGCCGAGGGCACGGTCATCGGCGAGCGCTGCGTTTTGGGCAGCGGTGCGGCCGTGCGCGCGAACTTGAAGATTTGGCCGGACAAGGCGATCGGTTCCGGCGCCATCGTTTCCATGTCGCTGATCTACGGCATCAAGTGGCCCGGCTCGCTTTTCGGCGGCGCCGGCGTGACGGGCTTGCCGAACATCGAGATCACGCCGGAGTACGCGCTCAAGCTCGCGCAGGCGTTCGGAACGTGGCTGCGGCCCGGGCAGGTCGTCATGACCAGCCGCGATACGCACCGCGTGAGCCGCGT
Source organism: Vulcanimicrobiaceae bacterium (assembly GCA_035713505.1). Classification (GTDB taxonomy): domain Bacteria; phylum Vulcanimicrobiota; class Vulcanimicrobiia; order Vulcanimicrobiales; family Vulcanimicrobiaceae; genus DATGJX01. The sequence goes on from DASSZL010000002.1 coordinate 8,253, forward strand.
GATGAACCGATGCATCATCTCGGGTTTGATGAGCGTCGGCGTGAACGTTCAGGACTTGCGCGCGTATCCGCTGCCGCTTTCGCGCTTCGCGACGCGGGTGAGCGGGGACGGCGGCGTGCACGTGCGTATCAGCCCCACGGATCCGAACGCGGTGCTGTTCGAGTTTCTCGATGCAAACGGCATCAATATCGATAAAGCGTCCGAGCGGAAGGTCGAGAATCTCTTTTTTCGCGAGGATTTCCGGCGCACGAGCATGGACGAGGTCGGCCTGCTCGACTTTCCCTCGCGCTCGCTCGAGCGCTATACGAGCGCGTTCATGGACGCGCTCAAATCCAAAGCGCTCATGAACGCCGGTTTTCGCGTGGCAATCGACTACGCGTACGGAAACGTCGCCGCGGTGCTGCCGCGCATACTGAGCGCGCTCAAGGTCGACATGATCGCCCTCAATGCGTACTTCGACCCAAGCCGCGTCCCGGACCACGATGAAAGCCGCGAACGGCATCTGGAGCAACTGCGCGACATCGTGCTCACGCTCAAGAACGATCTCGGCGTTCTGGTCGATCACGACGGCGAGACGTTCGCGCTGGTCGACGATCGCGGACGCATCATCAAAGAATATGAGCTGCTGGCCCTCATCGCGCTGCTGGTGGCGCGCTCGTATCCGCAGGCGCGCATAGCCGTTCCGGTTACGGCGCCGCGCGCCATCGAGGAGATCGCCAAGGAAAACGGCGCGTCGGTCATCCGCGCCCGCAGCGATCGGCGCTCGCTGATGGCGCTGGCCCAGGCCCAAGGCGCCTCCCTCGCGTTCGCCGGCGGCGCGTCGTACGAGATGATCTTCCCGGAACTGCATCCGGCGTTCGATGCGCTCTACGCGGTCGCCAAAGTGCTCGAACTGATCGCGCAGGAGCAGTGCCGCCTGAGCGAGCTGGTCGACATGCTGCCGAAGTGGAACATGGCGGAACGTATCGTTTCGTGCCCGTGGGAGATGAAGGGCCGCATCATGCGCACGCTCATCAGAGAGCAGCGCAACAATCCCATCGAGATGCTGGACGGGCTGCGCGTGATGCGCGACGACGGCTGGGTGCTGATTCTGCCGGACGCGTCCGAGCCCGCCTTCAAAGTGCTGGCGGAGGGTACGTCCCCCGAGGACGCGGTTCGCTACGTCGACGCGATGTCCGAGCGGATCGAGCAACTCGTCGAAGCCTGAGACCCAGTTCTAGCCGCGCGTCTGCGTGAGGTACCGGATCTTCAGGTCGAGAATGTCGAGCACCGCCGGCCATACATAGCGCCGCGCGGTCGCAGTCGCGTGTTCGCGAATCACCTGCGCGAGCTGCGGCTCGTCGAACAGACGATGCAAGTACGTCGCCAGCTCGCGCGGATCGTCGGTGTCGCAGACAATCGCGTTTTCGAACGGCATGGCGTAATCTTCGCCGGTCGATCCGCAGACCGGTATCCCGCCGCTGGCCATGACTTCGAGCCCGACCAGGCCGAACGGCTCTTTCCCGCTGTTCGCCAGCGTCGCGGCGGCGGCGCCGTACAGTGCGTACAGTGTTTCATCGGGAAGAAAGCTGCGCAGGTTGATCACGTCGGCGCGTTCGGCGCTCAGCGCGTGCGCGAGCTGCGCTGGCGTGCTTTCCGTCAACGTCAAATCGGCGATGCGCAGCTTGCGCTCGCGCATGCGAGAGAGAACAACGTTGCCGTAGGGTTCTTTTCCGCCGCGCACGATGAGCTGCACGGGCACACCCTCGCCGCGAAGATCGGCAACCGCATCGATGGCCTGCAGCCAGCGCTTGTCCGGATCGAAGCGCCCGACTTTCAGCAGCGCGTTGCGGCTTTTGAGCGCTTGCCGCAGCACGTCGATTGCGGCAGCGTCGGTCTGCAGCAGCCGCGGCGGGATTCCGTTCGGAATCACCAGCGAGGGCACATCGAGCTGCGCGAGCTCGAACTTCATGTATTTGCTCACCGCGGTAATCTGCGCCGCGCGCGCGAGCGCAGCCCAATCGATCGTTTCGAATCCGTAGGTGTTGTTGGCGTTCCAGGTGAGAATCGCGCTCTGCCGCAGGCCCGCGCGGCGCAGCTGCGCGTCCAGTTCGATCACGGCCGGGGCGGTCTGCCAATCCTCAGCGAACACGATGGTGCGCTCACCCGCTTCAGCCGCCGCTTCAATCAGTTCCGAAACGATGAAGCGCGGAGCGCTCGTCGTGAAGTCCGCGATCTTGCCCGGCTCGCCGTCATAGACGCCGCCGGGATGAAACCTCGATATCCATTGGCACCAGCGGCGCAGCCGGATGCGCGGCGTGAAGTTCTCGACGCCGGGCTTGAACGGGTCGCCGATGAAAAACAGATCCGTCTCTATTCCGGCTTGTTCGAGAGCACGGGCCAGTTCAGTTACGCGGACGCCGAGGCCGCCGACGAGCGAGTACCGGTCGGGCCCCTCGAACGAGAGAATCACGGCCTTGCCGGGCAGGTGCGGGTAGCGGCTCACGTGCGCGCCATTTCGGACGCGCCCCGCGGTACCCTGGCGTACGTGCGGCAGCCGGGTAGGCCATCTTGCGCATCGACGCGGTTTCGTCCGATACCTTGTAATAAGTAGACGTGATTCAGCTCGGCGCGGAGCAGTTGCTCCAGATAGCTCTTACCGTTAGTTGCGCGGCCGTTGCCATTGTAGCGGGCGTGTTCCTCTTGGTATTGCACGCGACGCGCCGCCGCCGGGGCCTGGGGTGGTTCTGGGGCTGGGCCTTCCTGTCGGCGACGTTCGGGCTGCTGGCGCTCGCGCAGCAGCTGCCCCGCTTTGAAATATGGTTCGCCTTTGCGGCGACGTGTACCGCGATCGCCTCGGGATCATCCGGCGTGGGCGGCGCGTACAGCTTTCGCAACGAGCGGATCCGGCCGTGGGCGCTCGCCGTCCTTGCGGTCGCCGCGGCGGCCGCGCTTTTTACGCAGTGGCGGGCCGATCTGCTCGACGACATGGTCGCGACCGCGATTCCGCTCGCGGCCTCCGTGGTGCTTCAAGCGATCGTCCTGTTTCCGATGGCGCGTTCCGCCCGCATGTCGGGCCTGCAGACCGCATGCGCGGTCGAAATCATTCTGGCGCTCACGCTTGGACGTACGCTGCTGGCCGCCGGCATTTTGGCAACGCGCGGACAAGATCTCACGGCGCTGTATTGGACGGTCGAAGTCATCGGCGGAATGATCCTCTCGTTCGTTTTAGCGATGGGCGAACTCATCGCGATGCTGGACGAAGTGCGCGTCGAACTCGAGGGCGCGAACGAGAAGCTCAATCACGCGTTGGAAGGACTCGAGGTCGCGGCAAAGCTCGATCCGCTCACCGGTCTCTATAACCGCTATGCGTTCTACACGCTGGTCGCGGAATTCGGCGAACTCGGCAGACTCGGCGGAAGCATCGCGATCATCGATCTCAACGGGCTCAAACGCATCAACGACACATTCGGCCATCACGCCGGGGATCGCGCGCTGCTCAACACCGCCATGCGCCTGCAAGAAATCGTGCGCCAGTCGGATTACGTGTTCCGCTGGGGAGGCGATGAGTTCGTTCTGCTGCTCTTCGGGATGCCGCCGGACGCCGCGCGCGAACGAATGACGCACATGGCGCCGCCGGCCGCGCTCGACGAACCGGATCACGAACCCGTGGCGCTCACCGTGTCGTGGGGCGTCGCTCCGCTCCAGCCGGACGTGGACGCCGCGCTCCGCGACGCGGACGCGCAGCTCTACGCGCAAAAGCGGCTGTTCACGCGCGCCGCGGGAAGGCTGGCCAACCCATGATTCCGGCGCTCACCTGTTTGCTGCTGCCGATTTTCGCAAACTGCTCGAGTTACGTGCGAAACGTTCCGCCGATTGCGGACGTCGTCGCGCGCAAAGCGTACTATGACGGCAAGACTATCAGTGTAACGGGACGGGTCACCCGGCTCGATCAATGGACGTCGAAAACCACGGGCCCGTCCCAAGTCTTTTCGATCTGCCAAGAACAGTGCGTGCGCGTCTACATGCGCGCTCATTCGCCGATTCATAACGGTGAGCTCGTGACCGTCTCCGGAGAATACTACCAGGCGTACCGCGTGGGCCGGCGCACGTATTACAATGAAATCGAGGGCGCCGAGGTTCTGCCGCGAGAGTAGGCGATGTGCGCTCCGGCGAGAAGATGCCGGGATGCGCCGGCTCGCCGCGGTCTTATGGGCCGCTCTTTTGTTCGTCCCGATGGCCGCGTCCGCCCGATCGCAGGCGGTGATTATCACCGCGCAGCAGGTAGCCCTCTACGCCGATCGCTCCCTGCTCGTCGCCGACGGAGGCGTCTCCATTCGGTTCGCGGGGCTCGAAATCGACGCGACGCACGCGGTGTACGATTTGCGCGCGAATCAATTGACGGCCGCCGGCCACGTCACGGTCAAGGATCCATCCGGCCGGTCGCAGGGCAGCGGCTACGTGTACGACTTCACGAAAAAGATCGGAAGGCTGCTCCCCGACGCGCACGTGCCGGAATTCGCGGCTATAGACGCGCTTGCCACCGGGCAGCAAGTCGAACTCGTACCGGCCGCGTCGATCACGTTCAGCAATGCGAACGTGCGCTCGGGAACCGTGTTCGTCCCCGCGGCAACGTACACGTACGACATTCCCGCGCCGAACGCGAAAGACTTCGGCTATTCGCCCGTGCCGTCGGCGGCGCTCGAGTGGCCGCTCATCGTTTCGATGGGGCGCAATGCCTACTCGTTCGGGCGGCTGCGATACGACAAGTACAACGGCGGCGTCGGTGCGGGCATGGAAGAGCACTATGCGGCGACGGGACGGGGGTATGTGGCGCTGGGGCAGACGCTCGACGTCGACGGCGGCCGGTTCGATCTCGCGGCGTACCAGCGAATAAACGACTCGCTCTCGCAGTCGCTTACCGGATCGTCGCTGCTCGGCACGCACGCGCTGCGTTACGCGATAAACGCTTCCACGTCTCGCGGTTTCGCCTCGCTCTCGTTCTCACAGAACAACGCCCAGCGCAGCGACGATTTATACCTCACGGGAAATCAGCGTCCGGTGTGGGGTCTGGGTTCCAGCCGACTGCAGATCACGTTCGGACATGACGTGCATCCCGGCGACTGGCACGTCGCGCAAGATTTTCGCGTGACGCCAGCCGTTCATTTCGACACCGCGACGGTGCATCTCGCGCGCTGGGCGGTGTTCGGCTCGTTCGATGTGGGCGAGTCGCTGTACGACTACGGCCGCGCCACGCTCGCGAGCGCCGCCGGAATCCACACGACGATCCCGGTGAACACGCATCTGCAGCTGGACGGCGGCGTGAATTTTTCGCACGACGCGCCGCCCTTTCCGAGCACGTACCGCTCCTTTTCCGGCGGTTTCACCTGGAAAGCCAGCGACGCGTTCAATCTCGTCTCGTCCCTCACGTACACGCACGACTTCGGACAGTCGTTCGGCAACGGGCGCCCGCAGTTCGCCGCCGCCTTCGATCTGCGGGTGCGGCGCAGAAACGGCACGGGAGTCGAAATCGGAGCGATCCTTCCGTTCGGCGGCCTCGGAGACATGAATCGGCAGTCGGTATTGAATATCCGCTTCTTGCGGTAAGAGAGGGGCGAAATGGTTGGAGTGCTGCTCGCCGTCGTCAATCTATTTGCGCAATCGTTTGCGGGTGCGTGGACGTGTCACGCCGCCGTCCCCGCGACAAGCGAGCATCCGGCGCGTTCCTTGACCACGGAATGGGCCGTCGGGACGACGCCCGGCGACAAGTGGGCGGTCGTGAAGTGGAGCGCGCAGGACGGCTCGGGCGGCGGCATTGCGTACGTCGGTTACGTGCCCTCGCAAAACGATTGGGCATATCAGGATTTCCACTACGACGGCTCGTTCGGCGTGAGCACGTCCGCCGGTCCGGATAAAGACAACCTCTGGACGTGGGCCGGCGGCGCGTATTACACGCCGAACGGAATTCTGCACGGCGTGGCCACGTGGAAGCTCGCCTCACCGACGCGCATCGAGCGCACGTTCTCCCGCATCGCCGACGGTAAACCCGAACCGGCCGGCTCGGACTACTGTATCAAGCACTGACCGGCGCCGTTTGCGCGCGTCGTGTATCATGGCTGCATGCCTACACTACAGGTTGACTGGGCCGATCCCCGTGAGATCGGCGCCAAATGGATGCAGCTCGACGGGCGCGAGTTTCTCGAGCAAATCGGCCGCGGCGAGATTCCGCTGCCGCCGATTCTCAGCGTGCTGGACATCAGCGAGGGCAGTGTGGGAGACGGCTGGATCGAGTTCTCGATGCGCCCGCAGGGCTTCATGCTCAACCTCGCCGGCACCGTGCACGGCGGCGTACTCGCCACGCTCGTCGATTCTGCCCTCACCTGCGCGCTCGTCACGCGGCTTGCGAAGGGAATGGCCTGCACGACCATCGATCTGCAGATGCGATTCTTCCGCCCGGCGCATCTTTCCGCGGAGCGCCTGACGGCGCGCGCGGAAGTGCTGAACATGGGCACGACCTTAGGTGCGACGGCGGGTGAAATTCGCGATGCGAAAGGCCGCCTCATCGTGCACGCGACATCCTCACTGGCCATCGCACCCGCGAAGACGCTCGTCAGAGAGCGCTGATCGAAACGGCAGAACATGATGTTGACCGCAGCCGCTCTAGCCGCAATCTTGCAGTCGTATCATCAACCCTGCGGCACGCGCTGTGCGGGAGCACTCTTTGCAGTGCAAGACGATCTCCCGCTTAAGCGCGACGCCACGATTCGTCGCGAAGCCGGCCTAAAGGGGCAGAGCGGACAAATCGTGGGCCTTGTTTTCCTGGGAGACGATCACCGCGTGTATGAGCAAGCATATCGATCGATGAGCTGGGCCGACCAAGTTGCTTTGCGGCTCGCAATTCGGTATGGAAATTTGCATTCGTCTGTTCGAGCACTGGAAACCGGCATTCCAGACGATCTCGCGATCGTTAAATGCGACGGGAAATGAATTAAAGAGTCCTACCAGATCCCTAGCATCATTTTCACGTCGTCGGTCGCCATCTCGCGCGGATCCCACGGCGGCGAGAACGTGATGTCGACGGTCACGGTTTTCACGCCCTCGACCGCACGCACCGCGTCTTCGACGTTCTGCTTGAACATCGGGCCGACCGGACACATCGGCGAGGTGAGCGTCATAATGACGGTCACGTGCTCGCCGTTCTCACCCTGCGTGCTGACGTCATAGACTAGGCCAAGGTCCAGGATGGGCAGGTTGATCTCCGGGTCCTTGACCTCTTGAAGCGCTTCGCGCACTTGTTCCACAGTCGGCATGATGTGTTTGCCTTCGTCGCCAACCCCCTCGTCCATGCGTACCCCGAAAGTTCTTGCAATGCTCGCTCTGGCGGCGTCCGCCGCCCTACCCACGCAGGCGCTCGCCGGCTTGTCCGTCGCCGGAGGCGGCTTCGTCCGCGACAATCCCTCCGGGAGCGGGCTGGCGGCCATCATCAGCAGCGGCGCCTCGATACCGGCCGTCCCCTTGGAAGTCCAGGGCTCGTTGTTCGTGCCGGTGACCGGAAAGGGAGGCGGATACGCGGCTACGGCCGAGATTCGCGGCTTTACCGGCGGCGGGTTCGGCGGCGCCTACATCGGTGCCGGCGCGGGGGTCGGAACGCTCTCGAGCGGCGGGGCGTCCGGTACCGTTTTCACGGTCTTTGCCGGCAAGTCCATCGCGCCGCTCACTTCGGTCGAATTTCGTTTATACAGGCAAACCCAAGGAGCCGGAGCAACTGCGGGCTTTGCGGGCGTGCGATTCAGCTTTTGAACAACAGAGGAACGCAAGCGTAACCTTAACACGAACCGGCGGGGTTATATGTTCTCACGATTAAGCAACCTAAACGGGTATAGTCGAGTAGCATCTCGTAGGGGGCGCGGATCGGAATCAAGGAGTTTAGAGATAGACCATGTCAATGTGGGAACCGTTCACCGAGCGAGCACGTCGCAGCATCGTTCTAGCCCAAGAAGAGGCACAGCGTCTCGGTAACAATTACATAGGAACCGAGCACATTCTGCTCGGCATCATCTCGGAAGGCGAAAGCCTCGCGGCCAAAGTGCTCGAGACGCTTGGCGTCAACCTCGCGAAGGTGCGTCAGGAAGTCGAGGCGATCGTGGGCCGCGGCGGGCAGACGGTTCAGCAAGAGATGGTCTTTACGCCGCGCGCCAAACGCGTCATCGAACTCGCGTTTGAAGAAGCGCGTCAGCTCAACCACAACTATATCGGTACCGAGCATCTGCTGCTTGGCCTCATCCGCGAGGGTGAAGGCGTGGCAGCCCGCGTGCTCACGAATCTCGGCGTCGATCCGGCGAAGGTGCGCGTGCAAACGACCTCGCTGCTCGGAGCCGAAGGACAGCCGCCCGCTCCCAAGGGTAAGAGCAAGACCCCGACGCTCGATGCGTACGGACGCGATCTCACGACGCTCGCGCGCGAGAACAAACTCGATCCCGTGATCGGGCGTGCGGGCGAAATCGAGCGCGTCATCCAGATTCTCTCGCGCCGGACCAAGAACAATCCGGCGCTCATCGGTGAACCGGGCGTCGGCAAG
>DASSZL010000003.1:0-4986 GCA_035713505.1 Vulcanimicrobiaceae bacterium
GGAGTGCAGCAATGTACTCACCCTAGAATGACATCGTCCGGTTAGCAATACGTTAAGGCTGCCTCTAGGCAAAACGCATATAGGTTGAAAGCAATGAAAGCCGTACGTTTACATCAGATCGGCGGACCGCAAAACCTCGTAGTCGAGGACGTTGCGCAGCCGCAGCCCCAAGCGGGCGAAACGCTCGTGCGCATTCGCGCCTGCGCCCTGAACCATCGGGACGTTTTCATCACGCAAGGCTTGTATCCGAATATCACGCTCCCGTGCATTCTCGGTGCGGACGGCGCGGGAGAAGCCGGCGGCAAACCGGTTTTAATAGATCCAACCATGAATTGGGGCGGCGACGAGCGTACGTGGCAGCCGTCGGCGAGCATTCTGGGTGTTCCCCTTCCCGGCACGTTCGCGCAGTACGTGTGCGTGCCCAAGGAAAACGTGCACGAGAAACCGGCGCATCTCTCTTTTGAGGAAGCGGCGGCGCTTCCGCTCGCCGGCGTGACGGCCTTCCGCGCCCTCTTCACGCGCGGCGAGCTGCGTTCCGGCGAAACGCTGCTCATTACCGGCATCGGCGGCGGGGTGCAGACGTTCGTGCTGCTCTATGCCAAAGCCGCGGGAGCTCGCGTGATCGTTACGTCGAGCAGCGAGGAAAAACTCGAACGCGCGAAGGCGCTCGGCGCGGATGTCGCCCTCAACTATAAGGCGGATGCGGACTGGCACAAAAGCGCGCGCAAAGCTGCCGGAGCGATCGATATCGCGGTCGATTCGGCGGGGGGCGAAACGTTCGCGAAACTGCTCACGGTCGTTCGCCCGGGCGGGCGCGTCGTCACCTACGGAGGGACGAGCGGCGATGCGAAGATTCGCATGTTCCCCGTGTTTTGGAATCAACTGGACGTCCGCGGCACTTCCATGGGCAGCCCGGCCGATTTTCGCGCGATGCTCAAGCTGGTTTCCGAACACCGAATCAAACCGGTAATCGATCGTGTCTACGAGATGGACGAGGCCGTCGCTGCGGCGCAACGCATGAGGCAAGCCGGCCAATTCGGCAAAATCGTTCTGCGAATACCCTAGGGCGCCAAGCGATACTCTCGCAGCGTGTCCAAACGAAGCATCGCGCCGAGTTCTTCCTCGACCGTGCGTGCGTGCTCCTTGCCGACGATCGTTTCCCACTCCGGATTGAGAATCGCGTGTTCCGCGCCGTTCATTTGTCGATCGAGCGCTCGCGAGACGATGCGGCCTTCCTGTTCCAGCGGTATGAGGTACGCCAGCATTTGACGGGCGGCCGCCGGCCAGAGGATCGGATTGGTGCCGTGGTAGATCGTGCGCACGAGATCCGGAATCGTGAGCGGCTGGAGCGCGAGCGTCGTGAGAATCTCCTCTTGCCGCGATTCGCGGTGCGCGATGTATTCGCGAAGCTTGACTTGCGGATCGCGCACCGGCTCCCCGTGCCCGCCGTAGATGGTTTTCGCGTCGGGAAACTCCGTCAGCAGGCGGTGCAGAGTCTGCTGATACGGGCGCATCGCGCCGTTGGGCGGAGCGATGACGACGAAGCCTTCGCCAAGCACGACGTCGCCGGTGAACAGCGCCCCTTCGCGCTCCTCGTAGTACGCCAAGTGATCGAACGTGTGCCCCGGGGATTCGATCACCTTGAGCGTTGCATCGCCTATCTGCAGCACGTCGCCATCGTGCAAATTTCGCGTGTGCGGAAATTCGGTTTGCGCGTGCGCTGCGATCGGCGCTCCGGTTTGTTCTGCCAATGAGAGGGCCGCCGGCGCGTGATCCGGATGCGTATGCGTGAGCGCGATGAGCACGATATCGCACTGCATCTCGGCGGCGCGATCCAGCAGCGCGCGCACGTGCCGCTGCAGCGGCGGTCCCGGATCGATGCACACGGCCTGCCCGTTGCCGCAGTCGATGAGGTAGCTGTTGGTGCCGCTCAGCGTCATCGCGGACGGATTGGGCGCGCGCACCAAAACGACGCGCGGCCTCACCAAGCGTACTCGAGGTCGGGCGGCATGGAAAACTCGCGCTCGCCGGGCGTATCCGGCATGATGCTGTAGATCGGCTTGGTACGGGCGAACGCGAACAAGTCGTCCAGGCGGTCGAATTGCGCGAGCCGCTCGACATGCTTGACCGTCGGGTACACCATCCGGAACGTGCCGGCCGAGCACCGTTCCAGTGCCGCTTTCGGCGCTATCCACACACCGTCGTGCGTTTCGAATGCGTCGGCGACGGCCGCTTGATCGGCGCAGGCTTGTGCGAGAAAGAAATGCGCGTTGTAGCGACGCGGGAACTGGGGCGGCGTAATCCACTGTGAAAACAGGAAAAGCGCGCCGGCATTCGCGTAGGCGCCCACCGATTCGAGCAGGCCGGCAAACGGCAGTTCCCCGCTCTGCACGCGCGCGCGAGCATCGTGCAGCGCTTTGCGATGCGGCGCGAGATCGCGATCCGAAAGCGGCGAGCCGTCCCCGTCGCACGCCAGCAGTACGCCGGCTTCTTCGTAGAGTTCGCGCACGGCCGCGATGAGCAGACCGGCGGCCTCGCATTTCGAGGGCGAGGAGAACGGCGCCGGAAACGACGGCACGATCTCGGCTCGGAATTGCCGCGAGAGGCTCGCGTCGTCGACTCCGCGGGCGCGGGCAAGCGCACGCTCGGAATAGTCCGCCGTATCGAGCACGCCGCCCGGAAACACGTAGACGTCGGGCACGAAATGGCTCGCCTCGCTTCTGCGAAGCATGAAGACTTCGAACCCCGCCTCGCCCGCAGGGCGGACGAGCATGACCGTGGCGGCTAAGCGGACCAAATGGGAACCTCGTCGCGCACTAAAGCGTTACAGCTGTATGACTACGCGATTTGTAGCTGCAATTGCCGCCGTCCTCTTGATGCTTTCGAGCGGTTCATTCGCTCTTGCGCAGCAGGGCGTGGCCGCAACGCCGGCGCCGACGCCCATACCCAGCGTCCCACCCAACATCGGCCAGGATGCCGTCAATGCGCTCAGCAATATCGTTCGCGGCGTGTTCGGCTGGAGCGACAGCGAATCGATCGGCACCGTGACGTTTTACCGCGGCTACGAAATGCAGTTGAAGATGCAGCTCGATCGGTATCGGGAAATCCATTTGCATCGCGGCACGGTGATCAATCCGCGCGGCTATACCATTAAGACCGGCGACATCGTCGACGTGAAGGGCCGTCCTAATTCCGACGGTTCGCTCAACGCCGACATGATTGTGGTCCGTAACGCCAAATAACGATGCCATGCGCATCGCCATGGGCAGCGACCAAGCCACCGAACTAACCGCCGCGTTGGAGCGTGAATTGCGGGAGCGCGGCCACCAGGCCGTGCTCTTCGGCGTTCTCGGGCCTCAGCGCGACGATGCGTGGCCGAACGTCGGCCGGGAGGTCGGCGAAGCGGTAGCAAGCGCAGACTGCACCTTCGGAATCGCGTGCTGCTGGACGGGAACCGGCGTGAGCATCGCCGCCAACAAGGTGCCGGGCGTTCGCGCGGCGCTGTGCGCGGATGCGGAGACGGCCGCGGGAGCGCGCACGTGGAACGACGCCAACGTGCTCGCGCTCAGCTTGCGAAGCACCTCGATTCCGGTCGCCAAGGCCATGCTCGACGCATGGTTTTCAACTGCGCCGACGAGCGATCCGAAATACGCCGCGATGATCGCGCAAATCCAAACCGGCGAGTCTTCCGTTAGCAGAACGTAATCGTACTGCTACCACGGAGTCTGCTCCGGGAAGGACCAGCACCAGTGTTCTTACGCAAGTTTGCCGCAATCGCGGCGTTCGCGGCGCTCGTCGCGCCTTCGGCCGCGTTCGCGGCCACGATGCCGAATATCGTCAATCAGCCCTCGCGTTTCTCTGGCCCCGGCGTTTACACAGGCAAGCCGGCGCTGCAAGTGACGCTCTCGATGGTCATGGCGGGCGGCGGCCCTTCGAACTTCAAGACCGTCACGCTGCTCAAGACGCTGACCGGCGATAAATTCAACGCCGAAGTCGGCAAATTGACCAAGCAATACGGCCGGAAGAAAATCAACAACTTCATCAACATCTTTGCGTTCATCGTTTCCGATACGCTCAAGATCGTCACGCAGAAGCACATCGCGCTTCCGAAGACGCCCGATCCGGACCCGCATAACGGACCCGCGCTGGCGCAAGCACTGTGGAGCGCCGGTCAAACGGGCAGCGGCTTCAACGTCGAAGTCATGCTCGACCGCGCGGTTTCGCACGGCATTCACGATCAAGTCATGAAGGACATCGACGCCAAGTACGGCGTCGCGGCGGACGCGGATTATCACGCGATCCTCAATACCGCGATGCACGACCTCGCGTCGGTCTACAACCTGAAGAGCTAGCGGCGAAGGCCGTCCAACGCAAAAGGCCGCGCACACGCGCGGCCTTTTGTCTTTGCCACGAGCACCGGCGGCAGGCTCAGCTGCCGAACTCCGGTAGCGCCATTCCATTGGGAACGCGCTTCGATGATACCCACACCTGGTGCGCGCGACACAGGGGCATAAGTTGTGTCAGCGCTGGGTCAAGAGCCACGGGACCAGTGCAAGCAGCGCCCAGTTGACTGCATGCGCCGTCCAGCAGTACGGGCAGCTTCGTTTGGTTACGAACAACAGGCTGTATGCCAAATACACCGACGTTCCGGCGGCAGCAGCGGACGCGGCGATTGCAAGCGCCAAAAGCGCGGTGCCGTGTGCGAGCCATGAAACCGCTGCGAGGGCCGCGTAGTACACAAGCCCAATGAGCGAATTCGGCACACCGAAATATACGCTCGCGCGCTCCGTTTGCACAACGCTGGGTTCGCTCAGCTCGCCCCGGGCCGCGCGTGCGCTCTTGTCGAGCATAAAGACGGAAGCGTAAAAGCCGACGGCGCATAACACGGAAATGACCGTCCGAACCAGGAGCATGCCATCCTCCTCCAAGAGCAGTTACCCGGGCTCCGTTCGCGCTTGGCCCCGATAGGCCGCCGCCTGGCGGGCG
>DASSZL010000004.1:0-9202 GCA_035713505.1 Vulcanimicrobiaceae bacterium
AACCGCACTGGATTCGTCTGGAGTCCCGCCCCCCCAACCTCGAAGGACGGGGGCAGGTAGCCATTCGAGACCTAGTCCGCAATGCGCTGCGCATGCGTCCCGATCGCATCGTTGTCGGCGAGTGCCGCGGACCGGAAGCGCTCGACATGCTGCAGGCAATGAACACCGGACACGACGGATCGCTCACCACGATCCACGCAAACGCCGCGCGCGACGCGCTTTCCCGCATCGAAACGATGGTGCTGATGGCGGGTTACGATTTGCCCGTGCGCGCGATCCGCGAGCAAATCTCGAGCGCGATCGACGTCGTCGTCCATACGGCGCGCCTGCGCGACGGCAGCCGCAAGGTCACCGGCGTCAGCGAGATCGTCGGCATGGAAGGCGATATCGTCACGATGCAAGAGATCGTGCGGTTCGCGCAGCACGGCGTGGACGAAGAGAACCGGGTGCGCGGCGCGTTCGAATACACCGGCGTGCAGCCGGCCGCGCTGCGCCGATTCGAAGAATACGGCGTGAAATACGACTCACGTAATCTCTCACATCTCTCGATGGCGGCACGCACATGGTAGGCACATTTGCACCTCTGGCGATCTTCCTGGCCGCGATCGCGACCGTGGCGCTGGCGTTCGTCAGCTTCTCCGACGCTATTTCCGCTGGAATCGTACGCTTCATCAAACACTTCGCGACGCTGCTCGACCGGGCAGGCATCAAGCGTCCCTCCGAAGAGGTATTCGTCGCGCTCGTAACGGGCGCGGCGGCCGTCTGGATCGTGAGCATTCTCATCTTCCGTCCGAATCCGATCGGCGGATTGCTCCTGCTTCCGATCGCGGCGCTGCTCGCCGCCGGCGGCTTCGTCGCGTACGTCGAAATCCGCCTTCACGGGCGGGTGCAGCTGTTCGTCGAGCAGTTGGAAGTCGTTTTGCGGCTGATGGCGAGCGGACTTCGCAGCGGTCTGGGTTTGCGCCAGACGCTCTCCCTGGTCGTCGACGAAGCGGCCGAACCCTCGAAATACGAGTATGCCCGCGTCATCGCGCAAACCAACGTCGGCGCCAGCATATACGACGCGATGGACGACCTGGCCGACCGGATGAAAACGAATGACACGCTCATGATGACTCGCGTGATTCGCATCCAATCGCAAACGGGCGGCGATCTCGCGAAAATCTTGGAACAACTCGCGAGCACGATTAAAGAACGCCGGCGCATGGTTCGCAAGATCGCCTCGCTCACGGCGGAAAGCCGCGCCGGAGCGCTGGTTCTCGGCGTGCTGCCTCCCGCGCTCGGAGCGTTCATTCTCTCGACGCAGCCCGATATGGGCCACGCGCTGATCGCAACGCCTCCCGGACACATCGTCCTGCTCATCGTTCTGGCGCTCGAGGCGCTGGGCGTGCTTACGCTGCTTCGCATCCTCAAGGTAAACGTGTGATGCTTGAAATGATGCTGATCATCCCGCTCCTGGCGACGTTCGCCGCGTTCCTCTTCGTCTTCTCGCTGCTTCCGTCAAAGAACGCGCTGGAACGCACGATCGAGGTTCTCGAAGCGCGCAGACCCGAGATGAACGAGGAGGCTGCCTCGCAGCTCGAAAAAGCGCTCGCGAAAATGGTACCCGCCGAAACCGCCGGGAACATGCAGCGGGCGCTGCTTTCCGCGGGCTGGTACACCACGACCCCGGCGAAAATGTTCGCGCGCATCGTATCGGCCGCGGCGTTCGCGACCCTGGTTCTCCTGCTCGCCTTTCGGTTTCTGCACGTCTCCGGGCCGGTATGGTATATCTTGCTGCTGACCTTGTGGGTCGCGATAACGTACTCGCCGCTCTACTGGCTGAACCGCGCGGCGGAACTGCGCAAGTTGGAAGTGCAGCGCGCGCTGCCGGATTTTCTCGACATGGTGGCTTCCACCGTCGGCGCCGGTCTTGCGATGAACGCTGCGCTCGCCTACGCGGTCGACACCGCGCCGGGAGCGCTCGGCAATGAAGTGAACGAGGCGCTTTCGGAAATTCGTTTGGGACGCTCCCGCACGGATGCGCTCAAGGCGGCCGCGGGGCGCCTGAATCAGCAAGAGTTCTCCACGACCATCGCGGCGATCACGCAAGCCGAACGGCTGGGCGCCAACGTCGGCAAGATTCTGAACGAACTGGCCGACGACACGCGCAATCACCGCATGATGCTGATCGAAACCGAAGCCGCGAAACTGCCCGTGAAGATGGTGTTTCCGATGGCATTTTTCTTACTGCCCGCACTGATGGTGCTGATCTTCGGGACGCTCGTCGCCAACTATCTCTACCAGCCGCATCTCTGAGGACATCATGTCGCCTATCGTCGGTGCGCTCTTCTTCGCCATGACCGGTTACGCGGCGATTCTCATAGCCTCGCTCGTAACAGCCCATATCGAACCTTATGCCGACGGTCCCGAGCCGGGCGCCCAGCCGCCGACCTGGCTGCTCGTGCTCGGATGCTCCGTCGTCGGCGCGGTCGTGACCGCGAACGCCGCATCGGGAATTCAGGTCGCGGCGGCGGCAATTGCCTGCACCGGACTTGCCGCCGCGTGGTACAGCGACGCAAAATGCGGCATCGTTCCCGATCTGTTCAGCGTCGTTCCGCTCGTGCTCGTGCTGGCGCTCGGGGCGGCGGAGCAACAGTGGAGCATCTTTATTTCCGCTCTCATTCCGTTCGTGCCGTTCGCCGCCGCCGCAGCGCTCTCGCACGGACGGGGCATGGGCTGGGCAGACGTAAAACTCGCGGCGCTCGCCGGTGCGATTTTAGGCACGCAAATGGCGCTGCTCGCGCTGGCGGCGGCATGCATCGCCGCCGTGCTGTACGCCCGAGCGAGAAACGCCCCGGCAAAACCCATTGCTTTCGCACCGTACATTGCGGGCGCGATCGCCGCGGCGATTCCGTTCGCGGGATTCCTATGAGCAAACTGCGCAACATTACCACCGGGCAGATTGTCGCGGACAGCGTTGACCTCGCAAAGGCGCCGCTTTCTCGAATCGTGGGCCTGCTCAATCGCCGACACATCGATCCTTGCGAAGGCCTGTGGTTTCCGCGGTGCGCGACGATACACACGATCGGAATGCGCGAAGAAATCGACGTCGTGTTCCTGGACGATCGCAATCGCGTCATCCGCACGCTCTGCGGCGTGCCGCCGAACCGGCTAGCCGTTTCGTGTCCGAATGCGAGCTCGACGATCGAACTCGGTTCCGGAGCGCTGGCCGCCGCGGACGTCCTGATCGGCGATCAATTCCGGCTCGAAACATGAAAGCGCCCTGGCTCTGGCCGCTCGCGCTCATCTTCGGCGCACGCTATGCCGTCAGCGCGTGGTTCGAGCCGCTTCATGACAGCGATCTCGCGTGGCAGCAATGGCTCGGACAGTTTATCCTGGCGCACGGCACGCTGCCGTCCATGCTGGGTCCGGAGGCTTTTGCCGCGCAAGGCGCGCCATGGATACCGCAAGAGTGGGCGCTCAGTTTGCTGGTTTCATTCGCGCTCGGCACGCCGTGGTTCGGCCTGCTCGCAATCGGCATGGCACTCGCCGCCGTCGGCGTGCTCGTCATCACGGCGCAAACGGCGCGCCGCACGGGATCTTCGCAGACCGCCGTCGCAATTTGCGGCATCGCCGTAGGTCTCTCGCTCGTGCAATCGTTCGGCGTGCGCGCGCAGGTGCTCGGCTGGCTCATGCTCGCGGTTTTCATGCTGTTGCTGCGCACGGCTCCGGCGCGCACGCAGTGGTGGATCGTCCCGCTCACCGTACTTTGGGCGAACCTGCACGCCAGCGTCATGCTGGCGCCCGCGTTGCTGGCGATCTGGACGGCGGGCGTCGCGCTCGAAGAGCGCGCTTGGAATACGCGCGTTCGTCATCACGTCTTGCTTACCGCGGCCGCGGCGCTGGCCGTTTGCGCGAACCCGCTCGGCATCCGCATGCCGCTGTACGCCTTAGCGCTGTTCAACAGCCCCATCCGCCACGTCATCGATGAATGGCAGCCGACCACCATTGGGTTCTTCGCGTTCAGCGGGGGCGTGCTGCCGCTCATTCTGCTCATGTCGGTTCTCGGTTTTGAGGAGCCGCGGCGGTGGAGCGAAATTTTCACGTTCGCCGCCGCAGCGGTGCTCTCGCTCACGGCCGCGCGCAACGTACCGATCGCCTCGATCCTCATCGCGCCGCTCGCGGCGCAGCGCTTGAACTCGGTGCTGCCGGCGCGGCTGGAAGTCGGAGCCATGACGCGCCGGGCCGAACAGATCGCGTTCCACGCGTTAGCCCTCGCCGGAAGTTTCGCCGTCGTGCTCCTGCTCGCGCGCGAGCCGACGTTCGCGCGTTCTTCCGTTCCGCTCGCGGCAATCACGGCCGCGAGCACCGTTCCGGGAACGCATCACCTCTACTGCGAGGACTTCGCGTGGTGCAGCTGGGCGCTGGCACACCGGAACTTGCGAACCTTCATCGACGGCCGCTGCGATCCGTTTCCCGCAAGCATCTGGAAACAATACCTGGCGGTCTACGAGGTCAAGCCGCGCTGGAACGCGATTCTCAATGGGCAGCGCATCGATCTCGTGCTCGCAAAACGAACGCGCCCTCTTGCGCAGGCGCTGCGCCTCACGGGCAGATGGCGCGAGATCTACACCGACTCGACGTACGCGCTGTTCATCCGCCGCCGGGGCTGAGGCGCGGCACTGGGCCGCGCCGGCACGGGGCGGCGCGCGGCGTCCACTCGTACCATAAGCGCCGCGGCGCTGGGCGAATCCGGCGCGGCGGCACGCGCACGCATCGCGTAGCGTTTCGCTTCGCTCCGATCGAGCCGGTCGAGAGCAATCTCCGATACGCGCTCGAGCAAGATGACGAAACGCTCGTGCAGCAAACGGGCTTGCGCCTCGAACCATGGTTCGGCCGCTTCGAATTCGAGCAACCGTCCGGAATACAACTTCTCCGCGGCACGGTAGTGCATTCCCGCCGCCTGCACATCGCCGTTCCCGTATGCGCCGTCCCCGTCGTTGAGATGCGTCACGAAGCGGCGCACGTCGCACACGACGTTGCCCAGATCGATTTGCAGATCGGGCGACGTGCGGAAATAGCGGTCGACGTCCGTGTGCCCGACGATTGAGGCAATCGCCTTACGAATCGTACTGCAGGCGGTGCGCACGCTCTTCGTCGCCAAGTGTTTATCCGTGCCGCTCCAGAACACGTCCGCGAGTTCCGCACGAGTGGCGCGTCCTTCGGGCTTGAGCAGCAGATACTTCACGATCTGCTGGTCGCGCCGGCGCACCCACGGAACCGGCCGCCCGTCGATCGTCGCGTCAAAATCGCGGAACATCCGCACCATCATCGGCGCGACTCGATGTTCCGCACGTGCATCGCCCCGGGGCCGCATTGCGTGCTGATGCAGCGCGCGGTAGAGCCGAACCTCGCCCGCGCCGTCGTCGAAAATGAACAAGCCCTTGGACTCGAGTTCATACATGCGCTGCGGATCCGCGCAAACGTTTCCATTCAGCAGATCCCAGAACAGGGTCCGGTCGTGCGGTTCGACGCGCTGCAGTTCCGTGGCGAGCAGTTCGTGCAGAAACACGGACGACTGCTCTCTCCAGCGCTCGTAGCCTTGCATGAGCGTAAGCGCGTCGGCCGCGGCGACCCGAACGGCGCCGCACAGCGGAATCGCCCACCCCTCGGTTTCCTCGACCAAGCGCCGCACGTCGAGATCGGTGGCTTCCGCGCCGCAGGCTTGCGCGAGCGTCGCGGCCTCTTCCGCATCGAACGCGAGCATGCGGGCGCCGCAGGCAACGGCGATGCCGCGCGCGGTAACGCGCCCGGCGTTGAGCCGCTCGCGCGACCGCGCCGCATAGATCAGCGTCACGTTTTCGCGCACGTCGTCCACCAGCGCCAGCAGTTCCGCGACGGCTTCCGGCGCCGCGTTGTCGCTGTCGTCGATGATGATCTCCCGGCAATGCGCCGGCGAACCGCTTATGAGATCGACGAACGCTTCATACGCGCGCGGCGCTTTACCGCCGTTGAGCGCGCGCACGACCTCGGTTCGCATCGTTTGAACATCGCACGCGGGTGGGAGCGCGCAGTATGCGACATCGGAGGCCGTTTCGGCCGCATACGTCAGCAGCAGGCTCGTTTTTCCGAACCCGCTTGGAGCAAGCAGCAGACGAAGCGGCGTCTGCGCGTAGGCGCGGAACCAACGCTCAAGCCGCGGCCTGCGAATCGTCAGAGGCGAGAGGCGAGGAACCGACGATGTGACTAACATCCGTCCTCATCTAACGCTTTCCGATAGAACGAGTAAAGAACGGGCTGCTCGCGGATTATGCCGAGTCGGGAAGACCCTTCCCCGTACCTTCTCTGCCTTCCGACAACTTGTAAGCCAGTTGACCTATGCGAGCGATCCCCTCGCGAAAACTTTGCGGCTCGGCCACCCACGCCAGCCGCAGCCAACCTTCAAAGCATGCGCCGAACGCGACGCCCGGAATGGCGATGACGTCGTAGCCGTCGGCAAGCGCATGTGCAGCGGCAAGCGAGCTGGCGCCTACCGGCAACCTGACGCAAGCATAAAAGCTGCCCTCCGGAGCGATATAGCGTAACCCGCTTGCTTCCAAGCTTTCGATCGCTTTTTCGCGCTGCTCGACGTACCACCGTACGTGCTCTTGCAGCGCGCCGCGAGTCGAGAAGATATGCAGCGCGACCTGCTGTGCGAACTCATCGGCGCACGAGGTGACCCATGCGTGGACTTTCACGAGCGCGGGAGCAATCTCGGCAGGCGCAAGCGTCCACCCGAGCCGCAGCCCCGTGAGCGCATTACTCTTACTGACGCTATTCGTGACGATTGTGTACGGATAGACGCTCGCGAAGTAGCCTGCGTCGCCGATGAACGTTTGTTCGCGGTATATCTCATCGTGCAGAACCCATATCGGGTCGCTGCTGCGCCGGAAGAGCGTTTCGCTGAGCGCATTCACGGCGTCACGATCGATGGCGCGGGCCGTCGGATTGCACGGCGAACAAATCACGATCAGGCGCGTCTGCGGCTGTACCGCCGCAGCGATCCGCTCCGGATCGAACGCGAAGTCGTCGTTCTCGTCGAGCGCGACGGTGCGAACGTTCACGCCTTCCAGCGCCGCCATTTTGGCGTACGATGGAAAAGCGGGCTCCACGACCAGCATTTCATCTTTTGCCGGATCGAGCAGCGTTTTGATGACCGCGTACGTCGCTTCTTGCGATCCGGTGGTGATGCAGACGTTCTCCGCGGTGCGCATGTGCGGATAGCCGTAGTGTTCCGCAATGGCTTTGCGAAGCTGCGGATCGCCGGCGTTCATCGTGTACCGCAGCCCGTGCTGCATCGCATACGCCATGCCCGCCTGCAGGTGCTCGGGATTCGGCTTGAGCGTCGGTTCTCCCAACCCCAGCGCGATGGACGACGGTTTACGCTTGGCGTTGATTTCTCGAATGAGCGAACCGGTGATCTGATCAACGCGCGGATTCATCGCTACACCGCCACCTCGAAGTCGCGCAGCGCGGCGTTGAGCGACGTCTTGCGATCCGTCGACTCGCCGCGCGTGCCGATGACGAGCGCGCAGGGAACGCCGAACGTGCCGGCGGGAAAGTCTTTCGGAATCATGCCGGGAATGACCACGGCGCGAGCCGGCACGCGGCCTTTGCTCGTTTGCGGCTGCGATCCACGCACGTCGAGAATGGGCGTGCTTGCGGTGAGCACGACGCCGGCGCCGAGCACCGCTTCACGTTCAACGCGGACACCCTCCACGACGATGCAGCGCGATCCGATGAACGCGCCGTCTTCGATAATCACGGGCTGCGCTTGCGGCGGTTCGAGGACGCCGCCGACGCCGACGCCGCCGGAAAGATGCACGTTCTTGCCGATTTGCGCGCAGGAACCGACGGTTGCCCAGGTGTCGACCATCGTGCCTTCATCGACATAGGCGCCGATGTTGACGTACCCCGGCATCAGGATCGACCCGCGGCCCAGAAAACTGCCGTAGCGCGCGACGCCCGGAGGCACGCAGCGCGCACCGAGTTTCTGGTAATTGGTCTTGGTCGGAATCTTGTCGTAGTACGACATGACGTTCGGATCGCCGATGTGCTGGGGGTCGTGCCTCGCGAAATACAGCAAAATCGCTTGCTTGATCCACGAGTGCGTCACCCAATCGCCGTTCACCGGCTCGCAGACCCGCAAACGGCCCTCGTCCAGCGCCGCCACGACCTCGTCGACCGCATAGCCGGCGCGGCCCTTGACCGTTTCCGGCCGCTCGGCCAGCCCCTCAATCTCCGCTTGCAGCTCTCTCATGTTCATCGCCACCGCCCTTACGGGGGGCGGTGAGACGCTCCTCTGGAAGCCACTACCCTCCCCGGGCAACCGAGCGGGCACTTTGCCCGTTACGCGGGGTGGGTACAACTACAATCCTACGGACCTAATCGAGCCCGCCCCGCCCTGCTTGGCGGGGGCGTGCCATATATATAAGGAGACGGTGTGCCGAACACACGCGACGACGAGCAACGCATAAACGCGATTCGCTTTCTTTCCGTTGACGCGGTTCAGAAAGCCAACTCGGGCCATCCCGGGATGCCGCTGGGCGCCGCGGCGACCGCGTACACCATCTGGACCAAGCACCTGCGTTTTAATCCGCAAGACCCCGCGTGGCCCAATCGGGATCGCTTCATCTTGAGCGCGGGGCACGCATCGATGCTCCTGTACTCGCTGTTGTATCTCACCGGCTACGAGGTTTCGCTCGACGATCTCAAGGCGTTCCGGCAGCTGGGAAGCAAAACGCCCGGCCATCCCGAGGCGCACCACACGCCGGGCGTCGAGGTGACGACCGGACCGCTGGGGCAGGGCTTCGCCAACGCCGTCGGATTTGCGATTGCGCAAGCGCATTTGGCGGCCGCGTACAATCGCGACCAGACGATCGTCGACCATTTCACGTACGTGATGTGCAGCGACGGCGACATGATGGAAGGCGTGAGCGCGGAAGCCGCGTCGATGGCCGGGCATCTGCAACTCGGCAAGCTCATCGCCGTGTACGACGACAACAAGGTTTCGCTCGCAGCCAAGACGGACGTCACGTTCACCGAGGACATCGTCAAACGTTTCGAGTCGTACGGCTGGCACGTCCAATTCGTCGACATCGATCACGGCAACGACGTCGAAACCCTCGACCGCGCCGTCAGCGAGGCGAAAAGCGTCACGGACAAACCCTCGTTCATCGCG
>DASSZL010000005.1:0-4654 GCA_035713505.1 Vulcanimicrobiaceae bacterium
GCGTTCATCGGCCTGGAACGCGGCGAACCGCCCGAAGCCGTGCGCGCCTACGTCGAGCGACGGCTGCACCGCCCCGTGGTTTCGGGTGAGGCGCCGCCGTGGCTCAAAAATCTCTTCGATGAGTTCTTCAAGACGTGGCGCGTCGATGAAGACCTGATGGACATCAGCGATCTGACGCCCTTCGAACAAGCCGCGCTCAAGGCCGCGGCGCAAATTCCGCCGGGCGAGGTCCGCAGTTACGCGTGGGTCGCGCAAACAATCGGCCGGCCGAAAGCCGCGCGCGCCGTCGGGCAAGTCATGGCCCGCAATCCGCTCCCGCTCTTCTTCCCGTGCCACCGGGTGGTCGACTCCAGCGGCGATCTGCACAACTACGGCTACGGGATCGAAATGAAAGCGCGCTTACTTTCGATGGAGGGCTACGAGATTCGGCGCTGAACGTGGATCAGCACATTATAGTCCGCAGCTCCCCTCAGAGAGAGACAAACGAGGGCAAACGGCCGGACGGAGGAGGTGGTCGTCGTTAGTACTGACAGTAACTCGATGATCGGAGGTGCCGCGCTTTAAGCGCGGCCCTCTTTGTTTTACGGGCTTTTTCCGGGGCTTTCAGGAGTAGAGAATAGGGCGGTCCGCCCGGTGGCTGCCGCAAACTCGAGAACGTGCACCATTTCGGTAAAGGACTCCGCAGGCATCGGCAATTCGCTGCAAGCGCAAGTCCCCTGACGCCGCCGGCCTGCCGAGCGCGACAAAGGGGAACGGGCAAACGCGGTTAACCTTTTAAAAGGTGGCCAAGCACGTCCTCATAACCGGTTTCGAGCCGTTCGGCGGCGAGAAGGTGAACCCGAGCGAGCTGGTAGCTCGCAGTCTGGAAGGGCGCATCATAGCGGGGCGTCCTCTTAGCGTTCGCGTTTTTCCCGTCGAGACGCGGAATATCGCCGAGCGCCTGCAGCGCGCCGTCACCGAAGAATCTCCGGATATCGTCATCTGCATGGGCCAGGCTTCCGGCCGGACCGCGATGGCCATCGAGCGCGTGGCGGTCAACGTACTGGATTTCACCCAGCCCGACAACGTCGGCGTCATGCGCAAGAACGACACGATCACGCGAGGCGGACCCGATGCGCGGCTCTCGCCGCTGCCGTTCGCCGAAATCGTCACCGCATTGATCGACAACGGCATCCCGGGGTACGTGTCCAACTCCGCAGGCACCTATATCTGCAATCAGGCACTGTACGAGATCCTCGGTTTCGCCGAGACGGTCACGCCGCCGATTGTCGCCGGGTTCGTGCATTTACCGTATCTGCCGGCGCAAGCCGCGAGCATTGGTGCGGACAACACGCCGTCGATGGCGTTCGAATTGATGAAGCGCGGGATGGAGATCCTCATCGAGACCGTCGTGCCGTGGCTTGAACAACGCACGCCGGATCGCGGTCCCGCCCGCCCGGCAGCAAAGGGACCACAACTGTGGATCCCGCGTGGAGTAAAGGAAGTAGAACGCTGAGCGACCTCCGTCTTTCCGCCATCCCCGACATTCACGGTCACGCGAAAGGGGAGCACAAGCCATTTGCCGAGGAGCGGCCAATCGCGTACTCCCCGCGCATGCTGTTCTTGTGGTTTTTTCACGCGTGCCGCCGCGGTTCACCGCGGTTTTTGATGGTCAGCGATCATATCAACTACCTCACGTTCGAGGACCCCGGCGCCGTTCACACGGTGCGCCGCGCGCTCAAACTTGCCGAGGCCGGCGACTTGTACGGCGCCGCCGAAACGGCGGGCGTCGATGTCACGCATGCGGCTGTCGTTTCGCAGGGACTGCGCCGCGGTATGCGCTTTTCCATCGGCGCGGAGGTCGACAACGATCCGCGCGCCAGACCCGACGCGCAAAATATCGTCGATGCGATGCGCCCGGACGGCATCATTCGTTCCGTGCACTTTCTCACGATCGAACATCCGGAGAAGGGCCCCGACTACCAGTGGGCATTCGATAATCCGGAGTTCCGCGATCTGTACGAGGTCATCGGCACCGATCGCGTATGGGAACTCTACATGGCCAAGCTGCTCGACGACATCGACAAGCTTCCCGGCCACATCGTCGGGCATTTTTACGTGCCGGCGAATTTCGGGCATTGGCCCGACCGCGCGAAGATGGAGACGCACGAAGATCGACTGCTGGATGCTTGCGCCGCGCGCGGCATGGCGGTGGAGATCAATACGCGCTACCTGTATCGCGACAACCCGCCCGAGCTGAAAGAAAAATACCGCGAGGCTCTCGCGCGCCTCATGCGCAAGGCGAAAGCCAAGAATGTCGGCATCGCGATCGGCTCCGACGCCCACAGCCCCAAAGACCAGGGCAACGGCTTTGCCGAAATGCTGCAAATGCTGGACGCGAACGAGATCAACGAGATCGTGTTCCCGGTGAACGGGCGTTTGGCGCGCGTCGCGCTGCGTGCCACGAAAGAACATCTCCAAAAGGTCAAAGCCGCCGAACCGGCACCGCAGCCGGGAAGCAGCATCAGCGGCTTCGGACGAGCGGAACTCGGCCTGCCCGAACGCGACGAAGCGCAGGAACTGCGCGACGCCGCCGCATCCAAAGCTGCAGCCACCGCTCGAAAACGCGCGGCCACTTCGGCGCGCACCTCCAAGAAGCCGGCAAAAGCCGCGTCCGAACGCGAAGTCAAAGCCGCCAAATCGAACGGCGAGCCCACGGAAGCGCCGCCGGTAAAAACATCCGCGAAGAGCGCCGCGAAGGCACCCGCGAAAGCGGCGAAAACAGCGCCCGCGAAAGCCGAGCCAAAAGCAGTGAAGGCTGCCAATGGAGCGGTCAAGCCGAAGCCGGCGGTGAAAGCACCCGCCGCGAAAGCACCTGCGGCAAAACCCGCGGCAAAACCCGCGGCAAAACCCGCCGCGAAAGCCGCCGCCAAAATGCCTGCGAAAGCCGCGGCGAAAGTGCCCGCGAAGGCCGCCGCCAAGAACGTCAAGACCGTGAAAGCGGCTGCGAAAAAGGCGCCCGCAAAAGCGGCTGCGGTCAAGAAAACCGCTGCCGCGACGGCAAAGAAACCGGCGGCGAAGAAAGCCGCGCCCAAAAAGGCGGCTCCCGCGAAAAAGGCCGCGCCGAAGAAAGCGCCTGCGGCAAAACGGAAAGTTTCAACATCCAAGAGAGCGGCAACAAAGAAGAAAACGAGTACCAAACGCCGTTAAGGCGCGCCTGTAAGCGCGCCTTGCGCGTCCTTCGATAGGAGACTCTATGGCGTCCGATATTACTCGCGTACGCAACATTGGTATCGTCGGATCTCATCACGGCGGCAAGACCACCCTGGTCGAAGCGATTCTCATGCACTGCGCAGCCATCGGGCGCAAAGGCAACGTCACGGAAGGCACCACGACCACCGATTACGAGCCGGAATGCATCGAGCACGCGCAGTCGACGAGCGTCGGTTTCGCGCACTGCGCCGCGGACGGCATCGACATGACGCTTATCGACTGCCCGGGCTTCATCGACTTTTTCGAAGAAACCAAACTCGCGCTGTCCGGATGCGACGCCGCGGTGATTGTCATCGAAGCCGATCCGTCGCGCGTTTCGCAGACGCAGATGCTGCTCGAGTTTCTCGAGTCGCGCAAGATGCCGCATATGTTCGTCGTGAACAAGATGGACCGTCCGGGCGCCGATTTCGCCGGCACGCTGGAAGAACTGCAGCGCTGCTACGGCCGTCACGTCGTCGCGGAGCAGTGGCCGATCGGCGCGGCCGACACGTTCAAAGGCTACATCGACCTGGCCAAACGCAAAGCGTATCTCTTCGAAGGCGGCAATGCCAAAGAATCAGAGATCCCCGCCGATCTGCAGGATCGCGTGGAAAGCGCCCACGGGCAGCTGCTCGAAGCAATGGCCGATTTCGACGATCACCTGATGGAAGAACTGCTCGAAGGCGTCGAACCGCCCGACGACGAGGTGCAAAAAGATCTGTGCGAGGAGTGTTCGCACGACCAAATCATACCGGTGGTCGCGACGGCCGGGCTTTGGGGATCGGGCATCGGCGCGCTGGTGGAGGCGATGGAGAAATGGTTCCCCTCGCCGCTGGACGCGGCGCAAGTCGATGCCGAAGGACGCCGCATCGAGTCCAAGGCCGACGGCCCCGTGATCGCGCACGTCATCAAGACGATCATTCACCCGCAATCCGGCAAACTCTCCGTCGTGCGAGTGCTTTCCGGAACGCTGAAATCCGACGCCACGCTCACGAACATCTCGAAGGGTTCGGAGAAAGTGCGTTCCGCCGGTCTGTACCGGTTACAGGGCAAAAAACAGGAGGCGGTGACGGAGGCGGGCCCGGGAAGCATCGCCGCCATCGCGCGCATGGAAACCGTAAGCACCGGCGACACGCTTACCGAGAACGGCTTTAAGGTGCTGCTGCCGCGCGTACCGGCGTCGGAACCGGTGTTCGCCGTCGCAATCAAACCCAAAGAGCGCATGGACGAAGCGAAGATCTCGCAGATGCTCGCGCGCATTATCGACGAAGATCCGGCGCTGCGTTTGGAGCGCGCTCCGATTACGAACGAACTGCTGCTGCTGGGAAGCGGCGAGCAGCACGTGAACATCGCGGTCGAGCGTTTGACGCGCAAATTCAAAGTAGAAGTACTCACCGCGCCGCCCACCATTCCGTATCAGGAA
>DASSZL010000006.1:0-7372 GCA_035713505.1 Vulcanimicrobiaceae bacterium
CGATCGAGATCGAACTGCGCTTCGGTCAGCGTCATCACGTCGCCCGAGCCTTCGGTGATCTGCCGCTTGAGATACGCGCTCTGCGTGAGGACGTGCGAGCCGTAGAAGCGCGCCGTCGTGATCTTGGCTTTGTAGAACTCGTCCGCATCGCCCGCGGCGAGTTTTTCCGCCGCGACGAGCGCCGCGCGCGCCATCTGCCAGCCGCCCGCGGTAACACCCCAGAGTTTGAGGTACGGCACGCTGCATGCGACCGCTTTGCGCAGATCGCCCATCGCCGTCATGCCGATGAACTGCGAGGTTTCGGCAAGCGCGCCGATTGCCTTGGAGAGCGGACCCGCGAGTGCTTTGACGTCTTCGTTGTCCGAGGCTTCGAGTTCTTTGACGACCTTCTGCATCGTACCGATGACGCGCGTGGCCGTCGCGCCCATGTCCTGGGCGAGTTTGCGGCCGACCAGATCCAGAGCCTGAATGCCGGTGGTGCCTTCGTAAATCGTCGTGATGCGCACGTCGCGGTACTGCTGCGCGATGCCGGTTTCTTCGACGTAGCCGACGCCGCCGAACACCTGCACCGCCGTCGAGCAGACGTCGATCGCGGTCTCGGTGCACCAGCCTTTGACGACCGGAATCATGAGGTCGACGAACGTCTGGTTTTCCTTGCGCACTTTCTCGTCGGGATGCTTGTGCGCGAGGTCGAGCGCCGCAGCCGTCACGTAGGACAGCGCGCGCATCGCTTCGATCTGCGACTTCATCCACATGAGCATGCGGCGCACGTCCGGATGCTCGATGATGCGCTTGGGTTCGGGCGAGCGCGAGCCGACGTCGCGGAACTGCACGCGTTCCTTCGCGTACTGCAGCGCGCTCTGATACGCGCGATCCGCAATGGCCATGCCCTGAACGCCGACGGAGAACCGGGCCGCGTTCATCATGATGAACATGTACTTGAGGCCTTCGTTGGCCTTGCCGACGAGATAGCCCACGGCGCCGCCGCTCTCGCCCAGGTTCATCGTGCACGTCGGGTTGCCGTTGATGCCCATCTTGTGCTCGATGCCCGCGCAGATAATGTCGTTGCGCTTGCCGAGCGTGCCGTCCGCGTTCACCAGGAATTTCGGGACGATGAACATCGAGATGCCTTTGGTGCCTTCGGGCGCGTCCGGCAGACGCGCGAGCACCAAGTGCACGATGTTCTCGGCCATGTCGTGCTCGCCGAACGTGATGAAAATCTTTTGGCCGGTGAGCAGATAGTGATCGCCGCTGGGCACCGCTTTGGTGCGCACCTGCGCGAGATCGGAACCGGCTTGCGGCTCCGTCAAACACATCGTGCCGGTCCACGAACCGTCGACGAGTTTGGTGATGTACAGTTTCTTCTGCTCCTGCGAGCCTACCAGTTCGATCGCTTCGATCGCGCCTTGATTGAGGAGCGGACCGTTGGCGAAACCGACGTTCGATGCGTTCCACATCTCGAGCGTCGGGCCGAGCATCAGCGAGGGCAGCGCTTGTCCGCCATACTCCGCCGGAACCGGCAAACCGATCCAGCCCGCCTTGGCGAACTGCGCGTACGCTTCTTTATAGCCTTTGGGGGTGGTGACGTTGCCGTCTTTCCACGTGCAGCCTTCTTTGTCGCCGCTTTGGTTGATCGGGTCGAGCACTTCGCTCGCGAACGTCGCGGCTTCTTCGAGAATCGGGTCGGCGACGTCGAGCACGTCTTCGCATCCCGGAAGTTTGGCGATTTCTTCGAGTCCCGCAAGTTCGCGAAGGACGAACTGCATATCGCGCAACGGCGCTTGATAGCTACTCATCGGTGTACTTCTCTTTCAGCTTAGCTGGCGATCGAGGTTGGTGGAGTGATTGAGGCAGCGTCTTCGTACAGCTCGCGGCGCAGCCGCTCGACTGAATCCGAAAGCATCTGCAAATAGGGCAGCATGTTGGCTTTGATGCGCGAGAGGCGCTGGCGGCCGGCCGGGGTGATGCGGTACATGCGCCGCGCACGTTTGGTGGGGTGGTCCCACTCGCCGGTCACAAAGCCGCGCTCTTCCAGGCGGCGCAGCAGCGGATACACCGTGTTGGTGTTGACGGCCAGCAGTCCGCCGCATGCGGCTTCGATGCGCTGCATGATCGCCAGACCGTGGTCGGGTTGTTTCTCGAGCAGGTGAAGAATGAGAACAGGCAGGACGGTCTTAGACTTGACCGGCCCCCTGAGCACCTCTTCGGCCGCCCGGGTCGCCATGTTAGATGCCCGCATTTATACTTTTAATATAGCACAAACCGGGCAAAGTTCAAGGGCGGCCTGCCAAGGCGCCCTCCGCTTCTTGGTAGACCTGCTGCGGCGTCAGGCCGTCCGTCGCGACGACCAGGTCCGGCGCATCGTGGAACTCCACGGTGCGGGACTGAAAAAAGGCTGCGCGCGAAAGCGCGCCCGCCGGGCGATCGGCGCGCCCCGCCTCGCGCTCTTCGAAACACTCGGGGCTGGATAGCAGCAAATGCACGTGCACGATACGCTCCCGGTGCGCGCGCAGCAGCGCACGAAAACGCGGGCTCATGCCCGTGGAATCGAGCACGACGCTGCGCCCTTCGTCCAGCGCCCGCTCGAAACGCCGGTGCAATTCCGCAAAGACCTTCTCCCCGCTTCGCCGCTGCTTGTGCGAGAGCGAAAGGCGAACCTCGTCGGAGCTCAGGTGCAGCGCGTCATAAACGGCGGCGATACGCGATGCGAGCGTGGTTTTTCCGGAACCGATCGCTCCGGTTACGGCGAGGACGAAGCCCAAGACTCGTAAAGATCGCGCCGGGTGGCCGGCAAGTCGGGCAGCGCACCGCCCGGCAGCGGTTTTGCGAGCAGCGATTGGAACAGGCCCATGCGGCCGGTGCGAAAGCCTTGTGCGCTTCCCGCCATGTAGAGCCGCCACGCGCGATACGACTGTTCGCCGGCAGCGGCAATCGCCTGGTCGCGGCTGCGCTCGAGATTCGCGACCCACGCGCGCAGGGTGCGCGTGTAGTGCTCGCGCAGATTTTCCACGTCCCGTATCTCGAAGCCGGACCGCTCGGCGATCTGCAAAGCGTCGCTCACGTTTACGAGTTCGCCGTCGGGAAAGATGAAACGCTCCATGAACCCGGATGTGCGTCCGTCCGGCGAGGTGCGATGCTGGTTGGCGATACCGTGATTCAAGAACAGGCCGCCGTCTTTGAGCAGGCGGTGCGCCGTCGAAAAATACTCCGGCAACTTCTCGCGCCCGACGTGTTCGAACATGCCGATGCTCACGATCTTGTCGAACGTCGTCGCGGGAAGTTCGCGATAATCCCAGCGCTCGACACGCGCGCGGTCGCCGATTCCCGCCGCCGAAATGCGCCGCCGCGCCTCTTCGTACTGGCGCCGGCTCAGCGTCACGCCCAGCACGTACGCGCCGAACTTCTCCGCGGCGCGGACCACGAGCGCGCCCCAGCCGCATCCGATATCCAATAGGCGTTCGCCGGCGCGTAAACGCAGCTTGCGCAGCGAGTAATCGATCTTCGCCTGCTGCGCCTGATCGATGTTCTGCACGCCTTCGCCAAAATACGCGCACGAGTATACGAGTTCGCGATCCAAGAACGTGCGGTAAAACGCGAGGGGCTGATCGTAATGAAAGCCGATAGCCGCGCGATCTCTGGCGAGCGAATGGCGCTTGCCGTTCAGGTGCGCTTCGCGCAGCTGCGGCAGCGGCGCGGCAGGCAGACGGCGCAGCAGCAGCGCCAAGCGCGCCACCGTGCCGATGGCGGGACGTTCCATCACGGTCATCATCGCATCGATTGCCGCTTCGGCGTCGCCTTCGATGTCGAGCAGACCGGCGGCGAACGCGCGTCCGGCGTTCAAATCTACCGGCGGTTTGAACGCGGTTCGGAGCGCGCCGGGATGATTGACGCACAAGGTGAACCGCCGCTCCTCCTGAGCGGGAATCAGCGTTCCTTCCCACAGGCGTACCGAAAAATTGCGCGCATACGCCGGGCCGAACATCGATCGCAAAACCGCCGCGGCAATACGCGCGTTCGGGTCCTCCGAAGCGAACCGTTCCTCTATCGTCGCAACCTCCCATCGGCCGTATACCCGCGCAGCCCTGCGCGCATGCATCCGCCGGCCCGCCTCGGACGTTCTATGCTATATGCATAGTACTGCTTCACGCTTGACAATCGAAGACGCCGCCGGCGGCATGCGCGTCGTGAACGCCGGTCCCGGCCAGTTCGCGGAGATCGAGGGCAACTGGTATGTCGACCCGATCGCGGTCGACGCGGCGCACCTGCAACTGACCGATCACGAGTACGTGTGTCCATACAAAGGCCGCTGCCACTACGTCGATTTCGTCAGCGGGAATACACGCGTTGCGCGCGTGGCTTGGGTGTATGACGACGTGAAGCCCGGCTGGGAGCATATTCGCGGCAAGTACGGTTTTTACGCCGGCGAAACGGCCGCGAAGTTCGGAAAGACCAAAGACACGATGGCGTAGCGAAAAGTCCCGAGCGCGGGGCCCGAACGTCCGTTCTGCGCGGTTCTTGCTGCGTTTATACTCGGAGCGCATCAAGAGGGGTACTCCGTGCGCAAAGCAAGATTTCATCGGATTTTCGCGCTCGCAGCGCTAGCGCTCACCACCAGTTTGTTCGCCGCCTGCGGCGGCGGGGGCGGAGGCGGCGGCGCCTCACCGCCGGTTGGACCGCCGGGCGGCCCGCCTCCGGGGGGCGGCCAAACGCCGACTCCCGCGCCCACATCCGTGCCCACCTCGACGCCCACGCAGTCGCCGACGGCCACGCCGCCGCCGGCGAGCCAAGGCATCACCATGCTCCCCGATACGACCGGCCGTTTCGGGCTGGTGCAGATTTTCGACTGGGACGGGACGGCTTCGCATGCGCCGCTCACCAGCTCGGAGATCGTATCGGAAGCACCGCACGAAGACGCAGTGTGGGGCGCGTTCAACCCGGGCGCATGGAGTAGCGGACATCCCGGGATGATCGTTTCACGCTACATGCTGCCGGTCGAAGACGACAACAGCGTCTCCGGTCACGACCTGGCCTGGTGGCAAAGCAATCACCCGGATTGGATCCTGTACGCGTGCGACAGCAGCGGAAATCCGACGAAGAATCTGGCCTGGTCGACGTCCTACTTCCCTGACGTCCCGCTCGACTTCTCGAATCCCAGCGTCGTCACGTACCAGATCAACTCGATGATTCCGTACTTGAAGGCCAACGGCTATAACGCACTTGCCGTAGACAATACGGATCTGCTGAATTATCTGGAAGGCGGCAATCCGAATTTCGGGCAGGCGGTCGTCAAAGGCGATTACGGCTGCGGAACCTACGATTCGAGCGGCACCTTCCACCGGGTCTTCGGCGGCCCGCTCGATGCGGCCGATCCGGCGTTCATCTCGGCGATGGTGAAATGGGTGCAGACGGTGAGCGGCGCGCTGCACGCCGCCGGAATGCATCTCATCATCAACCACCCGCTCTACAATCCGCCCACGAATACCAACGAGTCGCAACTGCTCGCCGCATCGGACGGCATGGTTTACGAGCGCGGATTCACGGACTACGGAAAGTACATGACCGAGGCGGCGAATCTGGTGTCGAACGCCATCACGTGGGCGCAATACACGCAGACGCATCACATCGCGTTCCTCATCACCGACTACCTGTGCACGGGCTGGGGCGGGACGCAGCCGTTCAACAACAACGCTCCGTGTCCGACGGATCCCTCGCAGATTCCGGCTCCGCAAGTCGATTGGGCGCTGGCGACGTATGCGCTGGTGAACATGGGCGGCGCGGACGCGTACATTTCGCCGCAAACCGGTCAAATGATGTCGTACCGGCCGGAGTACAGCACCGCGTACGGTTCGCCGTGCGGTTCGTTCAGTCAAGTCACCAGCACGGTGTACGAGCGCAAGTTCCAGGGCGCGCTCGTCGTGGTCAACGCGGGCTCCGGTTCGTACAGCTTCGCGCTGCCCTCCGGACACACGTACCACGACATCGAGGGACGCGCGGTGAGCAATCCGCTCTCGCTCGGTCCGGCGGACGGATACGTGCTGCTCACGAGCAACGGCTGCTCGTAGCTAGCCCGGCCCTCGCGGGCAAAACTTCCATCCCGGCGGGCACGTGGGCTTGGCTCGCGGCCTGACCGGGATGGAAGCGGATTTGGGGGCGGGCGATGGTGACGGGACGGCGGCTTGCGCCACGTATTGATTGCGCAGGCCGCTCTCATGCATGGGCGTCGCGTTCGCGAGCGAGGAATTGAACCGCGCGAACGTGCCGGGGTTATCCGCGAAGAGCTTTTCCAGATCGGCGATACGGTGGCTGTCGGTCGGATGGTCCGATAGGAATTCCGGGCCGTTGCTGCGGTTCTTGTCCAGAAACCGCTTCATCATCCACACCCAGCCCCACGGCGAAACGCTCGACTGCGCGAAGATGTGAGCGCCGGTCATGTCGGCACGTTGGCCAGCAAATTGATCCCGAACGACACGAGTCGGCTCTTGTGACGGAGCAAAACCTGGGCAACCGTCGACCAGATCGAAACGCGCTGGCTCTTGACGTATAGATCCCACACGTCGTGATGAATCGTGTGCGATACCTCGTGGCACAGGACGCCGGTGAGTT
The DNA here is from genome assembly GCA_035713505.1 of Vulcanimicrobiaceae bacterium. Classification (GTDB taxonomy): domain Bacteria; phylum Vulcanimicrobiota; class Vulcanimicrobiia; order Vulcanimicrobiales; family Vulcanimicrobiaceae; genus DATGJX01. Next base: position 6,604 of record DASSZL010000006.1, read on the forward strand.
CTTCTTTGTTCTGCACGAACGTCATCATGCTGTCCGTCACGTAGACGTTGCCCCCGGGCACCGCAAATGCGTTGGCTGCTTGTCCGCCGAGGCGGCGATGCGCGTACCCAGCGGATCGAGTACCGCATAATAGGGTGACTCGTGCAAAATCTTGCCTTGCCTATCGAGCTGGCCGTAGACCTGCTGTCCGAGTTGCAGTTCTTGCCGTTCCTGAGCGGTATACGCGCCGGTCAGCGTGACCGCGGGGACGACGGCCGTGAGCGGAACCACATGACCGTTCGAATATTCGACGCGGCGGTAATGCTCCGGCAAGAGCGCGGAAACAGTTGTGCGCGATGCTTGCGGCATGACCGCCGACGCATCGCTGCTGCTGGACGGTGCAGCCGGCACCGACTTTCCGTCCATCGTTCGCACTCTCAACCGTTTCGGCGCCCATGCGATCGCGTTCGCGCACCGCTTCGGCACCCGCGTCGTTCCGCTCGGTACGAACCAGCGTTACGATGAAGCTTCGCCCGCGCTCAAGCGTTTAGGTGTGGACGTCGATGCGTGGCCGGCGCCGCCCGCAGGACTGTTCGTCGTCGAGGAACGCGCCGTATATTTACGTTCGCGAAGCGCAATGACGGTTGCACACGAATTCGGGCATGCGCTCGACTGCGCATTGGGCGAGGGCGTTTACCGTTCGAGCATCGATCCGCAGTTGCGTCATTTGTTCGCGGCGGCAACGGCGTATGTAACGCCGTACGCGGCAACCGGCACCGACGAATATTTC
>DASSZL010000007.1:0-2323 GCA_035713505.1 Vulcanimicrobiaceae bacterium
GTCGTTCGATGCCGTCTTGGCGATGATCGCGAACAAGCCGCTCGACTTCAAACCGGGCAGCAAATGGGCGTATAGCAACACGAATTACGTACTGCTCGGACATATCGTTGCGATCGTTTCCGGCGTTCCGTGGCAAACCTATATTCGCGAGCACGTCTTCGCGCCGGCAGGCATGACGGAGTCGGCGTTCATGGAGGACGAGCCGAAGCTCGCGGATATGGCCACGGGGTACACCAAATATAAGGGGACACTCATGCCGACCGGCTCCTTTGACGGCTGGGCACGCGGCGCAGGCGCGATCGTTTCGACGGCGTCGGACTTGGCGAAATGGGACGTCGCCCTTTTCGACGGCAAGATCGTTGCGCCGGCGGACGTACGTCTGATGACCTCTCCCGGTCCGTTGCCGAGCGGAGCAGACGCGCACTACGGCTTCGGCTGGATGGTCGACAGCTTCGACGGCCAGCCTCGCGTGTGGCACAACGGCGGAACGATGGGCTTCCTATCGCAGAACGACGTCTATCCCGCTCTGCAGCAGGCAGTCATCGTTTTGCAGTCGTTCACGGGAGCCAATCCGGCGACGGTGGCCGATGCGGCATTCGACGCGCTCCACCCCACGCTTGCGGCGGCAAAACTCAAACCGGTAGCGGGCGAAGACCCCGCGGTAACCGCGCGCGCCAAAAAAGTGTGGCAGGAGCTGCTTGCCGGAGTGGTCGATCGCGCGCAGTTCGACGCATCGATGAACAAGGCGCTCACGCCCGCAATGCTCCAGCAAGGAACGGCACAGCTCAAAGCCCTCGGTCCGGCAACGACGTGGACGTACGCCGGCGAAGTAAAGCAAGGCGCGCTGACCGCTTATATGTATCACCTGGCATTCTCCAGCGGCGCGCAGTTGACGCTGGTGATGTCCGTCGACGCGAACGGAAAGATCGCCGGATTCGCGGCGCACTAAAGGCCGCTACGAGGTAAGCGCTTGCGCTCCGTTTTGCGGCGCTGCCGGGACGATGATGCCGGTAAGCTGCAGCGGATCGTAAGCGCCGGCCTGGAGGATCTCGACCGTATCGCCCTCACGCCGTGAGGCGCGCAGCGCGTCGACGGCTTCCGGCAATGCGAATTGCTCGCCGACGAAACCGGCGACGAAGCGGCCTCCGCGGATCTCGCCGCGCGCTTCCATCCGCCGCAGGGCAATCAAGAGTTCGCGCCACGGCGGTGCGAGCGTCTCGCGCGCGATCGTATCGCGGAAGACGACGCCCCAGCGAGCCAATAGGCGCTTTGCGAACTTCTCGACGTCGAGTTTCTCCGTTTCGGAGTGCAGACGCGTCCATCGGCCGCTTGAAAAGCGCGGCCGCGCGCGAAGCCCTTTCTCGCCCAAGCGCCGTTTTGCGTCGATGAGCGAGCGAAGCGCATCGAAGCCGTCGGCGCTCACCAAACCTGCAGCGACGAGCTGCCAGAGCGCTTCCTCCACCTCGGCTGGAAGCCGTTTCGTCCCGCGCACGATGTCGCTGAAGAAGGGCGCACCGCGCTCTTCAATCAGCTCGAGCACCTCGCGTGATGCATGCGAGAGCCCGGTCTCGCCAAGGTTGCTCCGAACGATCAGCTCTTCGGCGTTCTCACGCATAAACAGCGAGATCGGCGCGAGCTTCGTGGGGCGGATCCGGCGTTTCGGATCCGGCTCCTCGGAAAGGGCCGGATGCGGCGAGAGGCGCCCCCACATGACCTCGCCGGAATAACAAAGCTGATCGAGATAGTCGCGCTTGTAACCCGCAACGCGCATCGGCAGAATCTGCGACTCCCAAGCTGCAGCCGGAATCTCGTAGCCTTCGAGTTGCCGGATCACGTGCAGCGTCCCGTCCACGCCGTGCAGACGCGAAGCGGGCGCTGCGTGCTGCCAGCGATGGAGAAAGCGCAGATACTGCGCGGCCGTTACCGGCTCGATCTCGCGGCGAAGTTGGCCGATGGTTCGCCGATGAATGCGCGCGAGCACGCGCCGGTTGCAAAACTCTTCGTCCGGTCCGCCGCGGAAACGGCCGCGCAGGATCTGCCCCTCGGTCTCCAGACGGATGAGCGAAGTCTGCGCGAGCGCGGCTTCGACGCCGAAGCGTTGGACGATCTCGGAAATTGTGAGTGGGCCGCCCGATTCCAGCCACCCGCGCAAGACCTCAGCGAATGCGGCCTCGTTGCCATCGATCAGGGCTTCGCGGGCGACGGCGGCGCGTTCGGCACTAGTCCAGAACGCATGCCCGCGGCTCTCGAGGAGCGTTACACGGTGATGCGTTCGAAGCTCTTCATACCAGTGCTCCCATTCGGGAACCGGCGGCAGCGCAAC
>DASSZL010000008.1:0-11905 GCA_035713505.1 Vulcanimicrobiaceae bacterium
GGGGAGGCCAAGCACTGGATAGACAAGAGCGCCGGCGAGTACGTTGCCCTTTCTCGCGCATACATGGATGAGGGCGTCGGGTCCAGAATACCTTAGCGTGAACACCGCAAACGATCTCACCATCCGCGCGGCCACGGTCAACGGCTCGGGAAGTCAGTCCGCCAACCTGGTTTTGACGAACGCGATATTCCGCATGGGCATCCCGGTGGCCCCGAAAAACGTCTTCCCCTCCAACATCGAAGGGCTGCCCACGTGGTTCGACGTGCGCGTCTCGCCGCAGGGTTATCAATGCCGCAGCCGCGACGTCGACATTTTGGTCGCGCTCAACCCCGCGACATGGCACGCAGACGTCGGGGACGTTCGCTCGGGCGGGGTTATCATTCACGAGGCGGCGTATGCGGTGACCGGTACGGCCGCGCGCGACGACGTCACGTATTACGCGGTGCCGTTCACGAAACTCGCGAAAGAGCACGTCAGTGACGGCGGCCTGCGCAAATACCTGACGAACATGATTTACGTCGGAGTACTCGCCCATCTGCTCGGCATCGAGGCGGAAACGATTGAAGCGGCCGTACGCGGGCAGTTCAAACGCAAGCCCAAGGCGGTCGACACCAACATGGACGCGGTGCGCCTTGGAATCGAGTACGCCGCGAACAACCTGACCAAGAGCGATCTGTACCGTCTGCAGCCGATGAGCGGGAAGACCGAAGGCAAATTGCTGATGGACGGCAACAGCGCCGCCGCGCTCGGCTGCGTGATGGGCGGGTGCACCGTCGTTGCTTGGTACCCGATAACGCCGTCGTCGTCGCTGTGCGAATCGTTCATTCAATATTGCGAGCGCTTCCGCGTCGACAAAGACACCGGCAAACGCAAAGCGGCCATCATTCAAGCCGAAGACGAGCTTGCGGCAATCGGCATGGTGTTCGGCGCGACGTGGGCCGGCGCGCGCGCGCTGACCTCTACCTCCGGACCGGGCCTTTCGCTGATGGCCGAATTCGCGGGCCTTGGCTACTACGCGGAATTGCCCGGCGTGATTTTCGACGTGCAGCGCGCGGGCCCGTCGACGGGCTTGCCGACGCGCACGCTGCAGGGCGACGTCGGATTCGCGTACACGCTTTCGCACGGCGACACCAAACACATCGTGCTGCTTCCGGCTACCATCGCCGAAGCGTACGAATTCGCGATGCAGGCGTTCGACTTGACGGACCGTTTCCAAACGCCCGTGTTCGTGCTCAGCGACCTCGATCTCGGCATGAATCTGTGGATGACGCAGCCGCTCGCATATCCCGAGAAACCGTTCGATCGCGGAAAAGTGCTCGACGCCGAAAAGCTCGAGGAAGTGCGATCTTGGGGACGCTATCGCGACGTCGAAGGCGACGGCATTCCCTACCGCACGCTTCCGGGCACGGAGCATCCGCTGGCCGGATACTTCACGCGCGGATCCGGCCATGACGAGCAGGCGAATTATTCCGAGAATCCCGTGGTGTATCAGACGAACCTGGACCGGCTCGCGCGCAAACACGACACCGCGCGCACGCACGTTCCGCAACCGGTCGTGGATGAACGCGGGCACGAAGCCGCGATCATCGCATACGGCACGTCGCATCACGCCGTGGTCGAGGCGCGCGATCGCTTGCGCGAAGAAGGCCTGGAAACGGACTATCTGCGCGTACGCGCGCTGCCGTTCTCCCCGGACGTCACCGCATTCATCGAGCGCCATGAGCGCGTGTACGTGGTCGAACAGAACCGCGACGGACAGCTGCACGCGCTTCTGCGCGCCGAGCTTCCCGCCAATCTGGTCGAGCGCTTGCACTCCGTGCGCCATTACAACGGGGTGCCGATCGATGCGGCCGCCATTACCGAACCGCTCCTTGCCGCTGAAAAACCGGTGCTCGCATAATGAATTCGAACGTGAACGTCCTTGGTCTTAGCCGCGAGGTCTATAAAGGCGCCGCGAGCACGCTGTGCGCCGGCTGCGGCCACAACTCCATCACCAATAATCTCATCAAAGCGCTGTTCGACTACGGCGTGGACCCGTACAAACTTGCAAAGATGAGCGGCATCGGGTGTTCGTCTAAAACGCCGGCGTATTTCGTCGAGCGCGCGCACGGGTTCAACGGCGTGCACGGCCGCATGCCTTCGCTTGCGACCGGCGCGAAGATGGCCAACCGCGAACTGATGGTGCTCGGCATAAGCGGCGACGGCGATACGGCAAGCATTGGCCTCGGGCAGTACTGCCATATGATTCGCCGCAACGTCGACGCGACGTACATCATCGAGGACAACGGCTGTTACGGCCTGACGAAGGGCCAGTTCTCGGCAACGGCCGATCGCGGCTCGGTGCTGAAAAAAGGCGCAGTCAACGAATTCGAAACGATCGACGTGTGCGGATTGGCCGTTGAATTGGGCGCGACGTTCGTCGCGCGCTCCTTCTCGGGCGACGGCAAGCAGCTCATTCCGCTGCTGCAGGCGGCGTTCTCGCATCGCGGCATCGCCGTCCTCGACGTCATCAGCCCGTGCGTGACCTTCAACGACCACGAGGGTTCGACGAAAAGCTACAACTACGTCAAGGAGCACCACGCCGTGCTCCACACGCCGGACTTCTTTCCCGGCAGCCGTGAGATCACGGTCGATTACGAGCCGGGCACGGTGCAAGAGATAGAGTTCGACAACGGCGATCGCGTACTGCTTCGCAAACTCGAGCGCGACTACGATGCGTCGGATCGCATCGGTGCGCTGCGGGTGATGCACGAAGCGCGTGAACGCGGCGAACTGGTGACGGGGCTGCTGTACGTCGACACCACGGCCCGCGATCTGTGCGAACGCGAGCGGCTTCCGGAAAAACCGCTCGCGCATATGAACGAAGCAGACCTGCGCATCAGCCGTGAGGACTGGGCGCAGCTAATGCTCTCTTAATCCACGCGTCCGCCGCGTCGCTATAGGGTTTCTTGAAGTCCCTCGGCCAATGCGTCGAATCGGACCAGAGTCTGTTCAAGCCCTCGTGAATGTCGCGATCGCCCTGGGTGAATTGCGCCACGAGCCCGCGCCAGCGCGCGGCAAGCGCCTGGGCATGCTCGCTCGAGGGATCTTCGTTTCGCGCCGCCGCTTCTTCGACGTCCGCGATGAGCGCGGTCCAGTCGCGCTGGCCTTGCTCGATCGCGTCTTTGGGCGTGTCCTTGCGCAGCTGCGCCAGTTTTTCTCGCGCGGCTTCGTTATGATAGTTCGCCGTCCAAGTCCAATCGTTTTCCACTTTCAATGCCTCTATGATGCCGCGGAGCATCTTCCAGCGATCCGCCGAGTCGTCGGCCGCCAGCGTCGATGCGGCTTGCTCGATGGCTTGCAACGCCGTGTCGAGCTTGCGCCTTTGCTGCGCGATGATCTCGCGCTGCATGCGCAGCGCCGCGATGAGCGGCCACTTCGGTCCCTGTAAGAGCTCCTTGATGTGTTCGAGCCGGAATCCGACGAAGCGCAAAGCCAAAATCTGTTCGAGCCGCTCGAGCTGCGCCTCGCCGTATAAGCGATAGCCCGCATCGGTGCGCGCCGCCGGCGGCAGCAGCCCGAGCCGGTCGTACACGTGCAGCGTGCGCACCGTCACGCCGGTCTCCATCGCGAACTCCCGGGCCGCTCGTAGTTTTTCGCTCGTTGCTTGCATCCAATTCCCTCAAGGTCAGACGATAGACTATGACCTAACGTCAGAGTCAATACCGCCCTGCGCGAAGAAATGCCCGCTCATGGAAGTCACGATCCGGCGCGCAACCGCGCTCGACGCCGGCGCCATCGCCGCCGTCCATGCCGCCGCCTGGGAGGGCTCGTATCGCGGCATCATGCCTGATGAAGAGTTCCGCAAGAGGCCGCTCGAGCGCCGGCGGATACAATGGCTGGAATGGCTCGAAAACACATCGCACGTCGTGCTGGTCGGTTGTAACGACGGCGGCGAGATTCTGGGCTTTGCCGGAGCGCGCATGCTCGAGGCGGCCCAATGGGGATTCGACAGTTACCTGGCCACGCTGTATCTGCAGCCCGCTCTCAAGCGGCAAGGCTTGGGTAAAATGCTGCTACGTGCTATTGCGGCGGAGTTGCGCGCGCAGGGCGCCGGCACTATGGTGTTGCGGACGCTGCGCTTGAGTCCGGCACGCAGGTTTTACGAGAAGATGGGCGCGCGATTCATTCCGGAAGGCGTCGACGTGGACGCCGGTCATTTCGATGACGTGGTTTACGCGTTCGACGACTTGCGAGATCTCGCTGCGCGGCTCTAGACCTGACTACTCGGCGTAGATCTCTACGACGTACTGGTCGGGATCGAGAAAGAACAATTGCCGCGAGCCGTTGTCGCTGGCGGGGCCGGAGATGATTTGCACGCTATGCGAACGCAGGCGCTCCGCCCATGTATCCACGTCGGCGTCGTTGTTTACGCGGAAACCGAAATGAAATTTGCTTCGATCCGTCGGCGGTTTCTCGGTAAGCACCAGCGAGAAATCCGGCCAGCGCACGCGCACGTCCTCGCCGTCGCGCTTCGTGTCGAGCCCGAGCACGTCGCGATAGAACCGCTCGGACGCGTTCAGATCGGTCACCCCCAAACTCAAATGCGAAATCTTCATGGTGTGGGATAGTGCGTCACGTCGCCGTACGGGCGGAACAGCGTGAATTCGCGCTGGAAGCGCAGTTTCACGGTTCCGGTCGGGCCGTTGCGATGCTTGGCGATGATAAACTCCGTGAGGTCGGGTTCGGCGACTTCGTTGTGATAATAGCCTTCACGGAAGAGGAAGGCAACCATGTCGGCCTCTTGCTCCAACGATCCCGAGTCGCGCAGATCGCTTAGAAGCGGGCGTTTGTCCGTGCGCGTTTCAACGCCGCGGTTGAGCTGCGCCAACGCGATAATCGGCACTCCCAGGTCTTTCGCGGTGGTCTTGAGCGTGCGGCAGATGTCCGAAAGTTCTTCGTTCCGGTTCGCTCCCTTACTCAGCACGCTGGGATGCACGAGCTGCAGGTAGTCGATGAAGACGGCGGAGAGGCCCTGGCCGGACTTGAGACGGCGGCAGCGGCTGCGAATCTCCGAAATCGACAGACCGCCCGCATCGTCGAGATAGATCGGCATCTCGTTGAGCACGCCCATCGCATCGGATATTTTTTCCCAGTGGTGCGGTTTGATGTTGCCGCGCCGCATATCGTGCATGCTGATTTCGGCTTCCGCGCAAATCAGGCGCTGCACCAGCTCGTCGTTTGACATTTCAAGCGAGAAGAACGCCACCGGTGCGGTCTCTTCGCGCGCGGCCGCGACAGCCATGTTGAGCGCAAACGACGTCTTGCCCATACCGGGGCGCGCGGCCAAGATGATGAAATTGCCGGGCTGGAATCCCGTCGTCATCTCGTCGATGTCGGGAAAACCGGTGGTCAGACCCGTACGGCCGCCGCGATTATGAAAGAGTTTGTCGATGTGCTCGAACGCCGGTTTGAGCAAACGGCTGACCGGCGTGAAGTCGCCCGCCATTTGGCGCTGCCCGATGTCGTACACGAGCTGCTCGCTCTGGTCGAGCGCGCCGTCCACGTCTTCTTCGTTCTCATAGCCGAGCTGCGTGATGCGCGTTCCGGCATGAATCAAGCCGCGCAGCACCGCTTTCTCGCGAACGATCTTCGCGTAGTACGCGGCGGACGCGGCGGTTTGCACCGTATCCATCAGCGAGCTCAAGTATGATAACCCGCCCACGTTATCGAGAGCGTTGCGGCGCTTGAGTTCTTCGGCAACGGTGATTTTGTCGAGCGGCTCGCCGCGATCGTACAGGTGGTGAAGCACCGAGTAGATCGACTCGTGCACGTGCGCGTAAAAATCTTCGGGGCGGACGATCTCGCTGACGATGCCCATAATCTCGCGATCGACGAGAATCGAACCCAGGAGCGCCATCTCGGCTTCGAGATTTTGCGGCGGGATCCGGTCGATTACGGCAAGGTTCGTGATGCTCATGGGCGAGCGGATGTACTCCTCCGCCCGCGTGTCACTCGCCTTGTGGATTTCTTGTGGAGAGAAAGCTCGCGGAACGCCTGCTCCACGGAGGCGATCGGAATGACCTCGATTCCTGCGAGCGATCGGTCAATTTCGCGCACGTTTTCCTTGGGAAGCAGAATGGAGCGCATCCCGGCCTGCCGCGCGGCGTACAATTTTTCTACGACGCCTCCCACGGGCCGTACCTTGCCCTGGATGGACAGCTCGCCCGTGATCGCGACGTCCTGCGGCAGCGGCGTCTTGGTGAGCGCGGAGTAGAGCGCGAGGAAAATCGCAAGGCCGGCGGAGGGCCCGTCGATGTTGCCTCCTCCGATGACGTTGATGTGCAGATCGTAATTGGCGGTGTCCAGGCCGGTGACTGCGCGCAGCACCGCGGCTGCGTTAAAGACGCTGTCTTTCGCCATCGCTCCCGCCGCGTCGTTGAAACGCACGCTGCCTTTGCCGTTTGCGCTCGCGCCGAATGCGACTGCTTCAATTTCGATGATGCTGCCCAGATAATGCAGCACGCCCAAGCCGAACGTCTTACCGATTTCCCGCGTGGCGCGCGCTTTGACGATCGTATGCTGGACCAAGCGGCTGGCCTGCACGACGTCGCGCACGTCTTCTTCCGTAATCGTGACGTTTTTTGCCTCGTCGACGTTGGCGCGGCTGCCGGCTAAGCGATACAGCGCGTGCCCATACGCGTCCGCGACAATCTGCACCGCTTTGCGGCCTTCGATCGTATACGAGGCAATCAGCGGCGCGACGCCGCGCGCGGCTTTCGCGCGCAGACGCTTGGTCGCGCCGTTGACGATGGCGACGATTTGATGTTGCGTGAGCGGTTCGAAATACACCGCCGCACAGCGCGAACGAATCGCCGGATCGATGTCCTCGGGCTCGCGCGTCGTCGCTCCGATGAGGATGAAGTCGGCGGGCGCGCCTTCTTTGAACAGGCGCTTGATGTACTCGGGAACGTTCGGGGCGGACTCATCGTAATACGACGATTCGAAAACGACTTTCTTGTCTTCGAGAACCTTGAGCAGCTTGGTCTGCAGCAGCACGTCCATCTCGCCGATTTCGTCGATGAACAGCACACCGCCGTGAGCGCGCGTCACCAGGCCTAGCTTCGGCTCGGGAATGCCGCTCTCGGCGAATTCGCGGCGGCTGCCTTGATAGATCGGGTCGTGCACGCTGCCGAGCAGCGGATTCGTCGTTTCGCGCGGGTCCCAGCGCAGCGTCGTGCCGCTGGCTTCCACGAACGGCGCTTCTTTCTTGAACGGCGTGTACGCCCGTGTCTTCGCCATTTCCAGCGCAAGGCGCGCAACCGTCGTCTTACCGACGCCCGGCGGCCCGTACAGGATGACGTGCTGCGGATACGGCGAGGAAATCTTGGCGAGCAGCGATCGAATGGCGGATTCCTGCCCGACGACTTCTTTGAGCGACTGCGGGCGCAGCAATTGAAGCGCGGACGCGGCTAACCCGCGCGCGCCGAGCTTTTCGAGCTCTTCGAGCTTCTTCTGCGTTGCCGGCGTTTCCGGGCCGGCATCTTCGCGAAGTGCCTCGAGTTTGAGATCCTTGAGGTAATCCTGATGGCGCTCGATCATTTTCGTATTGATCTTGCGCTCGATCGAGTCTTCGACGCTCTTCTGCGCGATGAGATCGGCCAGCTGTTCTTCGATTTCGCCGATGACGCGGCGCGAGTTGGCGCGGCCGGTGACTCGTTCGAGCGTGGGATCTTCGAACACCAGACGCTGCAGCGCGCAAATGCGGTCGGGCAACGCGGGCGAACGCATCATTTTCAGCGCGTTCATCTTGCCGGCGCGCAGCACGAGTTTATCCGAGCCGATGGTGCCGGCGAGCACGTCGTACAGCGCCGACACATAACGGCTCATCTCGTCTTCGCTGCCGAATTTGCGGCGGAAACGGGTCAGATACGGATTCTGGGGCCCCATTGCCGTGAAGCTCCGCGGGCTCTACGCCGCGACGACGCTGACGGTCGTCTTGGCGACGATGTTCTTCCCTAAGCGGATCTCGACCGGGTAGCTGCCCAGCGCTTTGATTGCGTTCTTCACTTCGATCTTGTGTTTGTCCACCGAGACGGAAAACGTCTGCGTGATCGCCTCGGCGATGTCCGCGTTCGTGACCGTGCCGAAAAGTCTGCCGTTGCCGCCCGCTTTCGCTCGCACGGCGACCGGCTTACTTTCCAACAGCTTGGCCATCTCTTGGGTTTCCGCGAGCATTTGAGCCTCGCGTTTTTGCGTGGCTTTCTTCTGCTCGGTAAGCATGGTAAGGGCGCCCTTGTTCGCTTCGATCGCGAGCTTACGCGGCAACAGGAAGTTGCGGGCGTAGCCCTCCGCGACGTCGACCAGGTCGCCCTTCTTCCCGAGCGCCTTGACGTCGCCCAGAAGGATGAGCTTCATGGTGTTACTCCGTGACGAACGGCAGGAACGCGATAACGCGCGCACGCTTCACCGCGACGGTGAGCAGGCGCTGATGCCGGGCGCAGTTGCCGGAGATACGGCGCGGCAGAATCTTGCCGCGTTCCGAGATGAATTTCTTGAGGCGGCCGACATCCTTGTAATTGATGTCGAGCGCCTTCTCGACGCAAAAATTGCAGGGTTTGCGTTTGGTGCGGCGCTCTTTGACGGCGCGCTTGGTCTTCGTGGCTGCCACGTTCGATTGTCCTTTCACTAGGTGGTTGACGGCCGCATCCGTAGCGACGGTGCGGCCCTAGCGAAGTGACGCGCCTAACGCGCGCCACTACCCCGCGAGCGGGGATTTGGGCCGGGAAAACCGTCTGAGTATACAGCCTCCCCGGCCTGGTGACTACCCCTTTTGGCGGTCCGCGCCGCCGGCCATGCCCCGGACTACTGGCAGCCGTTGCTCGTGAGCAGCACGTAGCCGTCGTTCGAGGCGATGGTCAGCGGGCTTCCCACGGCGCGCCCGAACAGGTCCGTGTACGTGTGGCCCGTGGGAAGGTGGGCCACCTCGCCGGCACTGCCGGAGCCGCCGTTCACTACCACCACGGCATTGGCGAACCGCCGGTAGTAGATGCTTGGGTTGGCCGAATCGTAGCTCGACCCGCCGTAGTAAGCGCCGCACGGCGCCCCGATGGACGTCTGGAACTGCGAATGCCATTGCTCCAGGCCATAGCCGGAGCCGGGGGAAGCGAAGAGCGACTCCGCCTGCAGGTTGCCCATCAGGTACGTCGCGACCGAGTAGTCGAGCAGCGGCGTGGTCACCGAGAGCGAGCCCCAGTTGTCGTTCATGAGAACGGCCACGCCGTGCTGCTGCGCGTACGCCGCCCAATTCGTGCGCATCGTGAAGTCCGACGCGGATCCGGTTTGATAGTGACCGTAATCGCTGTAGCCGGTTTCGTCGAGATCCGCATTGACGTTCGCGAGGAACGCCGTTTCGTTCGCGGTGAGCTGATCCGCCGGATGGTTGACGATCAGTTTGAGGTTGTACGCCGAAAGCGTCGCATCGGTGGTCAGCAGTTTGTGCGCTTCCTTCGCCCATGCAACCACGTCGGCGGCCCAGTTCGGATCGGTCGAACCCGTATAGCGGCGCACGAACGAGCCGTTCTGATAGATGCCGCAGCCGTAGCCGCCCGGCACGCCTTCGTCAGCCTGCCAGAACGTCGCCTCATCGATCGCGAGTGCGTGATAACCCAGCGAATGCGCGTAGTTCGCCATCATGCGGATTTGATAATCGATGACGGACGTATTGTGGATGTCGTGCGGAACGTTGTACGGCAGGCCCGGCACGTACGCGGGCGTCGTCGTCGGCGTACCGCTCGAGGTGCACGCGTAGAGCACCCAATCCGGGTGATTGCTCTGCCACCACGTGATGGTATGTCCGATGGCGCCCCACGCCGTAGAGCTCTCGTCGGTTTCGAGCGCGTTATAATATGCCGTCTGCAGACCCGCGTTGCCGTTCAGCCACGAGGTGCCGATGTTGTTGCGCGCGCCCCAGACCGCCGAGTAGCGCCAGCCGTCTTGCGATGCGGCCGTCTGCGTGATGTAGCCGTTCGCGGTATCGTCGAATACTTGAAACGCACTGATCTTGCCCCAGCTGCTGGGCATGAAGCTCGTCGTCGCGGGAGCGGTATACGCCGGAGCGGGCGTTTGGGCGGGCGAGGGCGTAGGCGTGGCCGCCGAGGTCGACGTGGTGCTGACTTGCGTGACGGTAACGCCGGTCAATGACGCGCTCAGCGAGCCGTATCCTTGAACGGTAACGCTTTCACCGGCGTACGGTTTCGCGCCGCTGTACAGCGTGTACGAGTTCGTCCAAATGTTGATGTAGCCGACGCCCGCCGGACCTTTTACTTGGAAGCCGCCGGTCTTAAGCGCAACGATGGGACCGCTCACCGAAAAGAGCTGATTCACGGCGCTCGTGGATGACATGTCGGTCTTCGTGCTGCCGGTGCCGATCGCTTCGATGAGCTCTCCGGCGTACGGTTTTGCGCCGTTGAATACCGTGCTGCCCGATGTGTAGATGTTGAAGTAGCCGACGCCTTGTCCGGCCTGAATCTGAAACTCCGTGCCGCTCTTGATAGCGACCACGGTGCCCGTGACGACGAGCGCGCTGCTGGAACCCACCGAGATAACCGCCATCGGCGCCACGCCGCCGGGCGTGGGCGAGGCCGTAGTCGCGGTAAGCGACGGAAGGGTGTCATTCGGACCGGATTGCCCGCCCCCGCATGCGGCGAAGGTCGCTGAACATGCCGCAACCGCGGCAAATCGAAACAGCGTTCGAAGCGAAGTCATACCGAGATCGAATCTCGGCATGACCTCGCTCGCTTTTAATGGTTCTGCTTAAAGTTTTACGCGCGAATACTTTACGTTCACGCTCGGCGTTTTACCGTACTGCCAAGCATACGTCCGCAGTCTAAAATAGATTCCAGAGGTACTGGTTGTACACTTCGTGGTGATACTGCACTTCCTGCGGTTTTACGAACGTACCGAGCAGACGGGGGCACCGATCGGCGCTCGCCTGTTTTAGGTCGGCGTAGCGCGCTTTCACGTCCGCGCCGAGCAGATCCGAGGTCCACTGCGATTTGCGGAAGTTCTCCATCGCATCGTAGATGTTGTCGGGCAAGTAATGTTCGGCTTGACGCAAGTTGCTTTCGCTGCTGATGCTGCCGTCCAGGCCGGTTTTGAAAACCGAGAGCATGACCATATACGGATTTGCATCGGGGCCGACGGAACGCACCTCGACGCGCGAGCTGCGTTCGTTGCCGATCGGAATGCGCACCATGGAGCCGCGATCGACCGCGGAGGCTTTGATCTGATTCGGGGCTTCGAAATGCGGGTCCAGACGGCGGTACGCGTTGACGCTGGCATTGAGCATCAAGCAGATGTCGTTCCCGTGCGTGAGAATGCGGTCCACGAACTTCCACGCGAACTCGCTGAGCTTTTCCTCGCCTTTCGGATCCCAGAAGAGATTCTTGTCGCCTTTGCTGATCGACACGTTCGTGTGCATGCCGCTGCCGTTGACGCCGACCACCGGTTTGGGCAGAAAGCTCGCCGTCATGCCCAGGCGGGTCGCGACCTGGCGGCAGATGAGTTTGTAGAGCTGGATCTGATCGGCCGCGGAAACGACGTCACCGTACGAATAATTGATCTCGAACTGCGAGGGCGCGACCTCGGGGTGATCTTTTTCGTTCTGGAATCCCATCGCGCGCTGCACTTCGGCCACCGAATCGATGAACGTGCGCAGCGGATCTCCCGGCAGCGAGTGATAGTAGCCGCCGGTATTGACGTAGTCGAACTTCCCGGTTTCGTGGAAGCGCCTCTCCGCATCAAGGCCTTGAAACAAGAAGCCTTCGATTTCGTTCGCGGCGTTCAGCGTATAGCCGTGTTTATCGAAACACTGGTTGGCGAACGATTTCAGCAGGCCGCGCACGTCCGCCGCGTACGGCTTGCC
>DASSZL010000009.1:0-3504 GCA_035713505.1 Vulcanimicrobiaceae bacterium
TCCTCTTGCGAGGCGTGTCCGGACACGTGGGAGCGGCCGTCTGTGCCGTGCACGACGATCGCGCCCAGGCGGCACAGATTGTTGATCGTTTTGTACACGCCTTTTTCGTTGCCCGGAATCGGCGTGGCGCTGATGACGACCGTATCGCCCGGAACGATCTTGAACTTGCCGTGATCGCGCACCGACATGCGCGTGAGCGCGCTCATCGGCTCACCTTGCGAACCCGTCGTCATGACGACGATCTCTTCCGGCGGATATTCGTCGACTTCCTCGATGCGAATCGTGCGGTTGCCCGGAACCTTCAGATAACCGAGTTCCGATGCGAAGTGCACGACGTTGAGCAGCGAGCGCCCGAGGAACGCGATGCGGCGATTGAACCGGAGCGCTTGATCGATCACCTGCTGGATGCGCGGCACGTTCGAGGCGAACGACGCAACGATAATACGTCCTTTTGCTTGCGAGAACACGGTGCTGAACGCTTCACCGACGATCCGCTCCGATTGCGTGTGGCCCGGCCGCTCCGCGTTGGTGCTGTCGGAGAGCATGCACAGCACGCCCTCTTCGCCGATGCGCGCGATCGCGGCGAAGTCGGCCGGTTTACCGTCGATCGGCGTTTGATCGAACTTGAAATCGCCGGTGTGAAAAATCGTCCCGACGGGCGTGCGCAGCGCGAGAGAGCACGCACCGGCGACGGAATGATTGATGTGTACGAATTCCGCGTCGATCTCGCCGTACTTGACGCGATCGCCCGGCTGCACGGTGACGAACTGCGCCTCGCCCATCATTTTATGGTCGCGCGCCTTGGCTTTGATGAGCGCGTTGGTGAGCGGCGTGCCCACGACCGGCACGTTGAACTCGCGCAGCAGGTACGGAATGCCGCCGATGTGATCTTCGTGACCGTGCGTCACCAAGACGGCCCGAAACTTTTCACGGCGCTCGCGAATGTAGGTGAAATCGTTGATGACGATGTCGACGCCGTACATCTCCGCGTCGGGGAACATGAGCCCGCAGTCGACCGCCACCATGTCGTCCCGCGTCTCGATGAGCGTCATGTTGCGGCCGATTTCACCGCAGCCGCCCAGCGGGACGATTCGCAGATACGGCTCGGCCGGCGGCTCCGGGACGACGAGGGGACTACCGGGCGCGAGCATCTAGCCGAACCCGTGACTGGGGGTGATGGATGGGCATGCCGCTTCGTTACCTCGCCGCCTTGGCGCTGACCTGGGCTCTAACCGCTTCTCTGCCCGCGCACGCCGGCGTGCCGCGCCACCGGCACACCGCGCGCCGGCGCCGCGCGGCGGCGACCGCGGCCGTCTCGGCGGAGAACCTGTATTCACGGCGGGCACTGCGGCGCGCGAGGATCATCCTCGAGCTAAAATTGATGGAACTGCGCGGCGAACGTCTCGAACGCGTGCGCAAGGCGCTCGAAAAACACGTCCCGATCGACCAGCTGCTGAAAGAGCCGTAAGACAGGCCAACTTCCCGGCATCCTTGAAACAAAACAAAGCCGCGGCCGTAGTAAACTGCGGCACTTGTATTTGTGATGGAGGTCGCCATGGGTGTGTCCGCTCCCGTTGCCGCTAAAACAAGCGGCTTATCTACCGTTATCGATACCATCGCCTCGCCGAACGAAGCCTTTGAACGCCAGCGCACGATGCCCACGTGGGGTTGGGCGCTGCTCGCCGCCATCGTGCTGATGCTCATCGGCACGTATCTGCAGGGTCCGGCGATGCGTCACGCAAGTGTGGCGCAAATTCAGCATATGCTGGCGAATAATCCCACGCTCGCGAACGTCAGCGACGCAAAGCGGCAGCAGATGATCGCCAATGCCGGTAAACCCTCGCCTTGGACCTACGCGGGCGTCGTGCTTTCGCTGTTTGTCGCCGTGTTTTTCAATACACTCGTCATGCTCATCGGAAATGCGGCCGGGCGCGGCGACGCCGATTTCAAGCGTCTGTGGTGCGGCTCGATGAACATGGCCGTTCCAACCCTGGGACTGGGAGCAATCGCTCTGGGCGCCATCACGATGGTGCGCGGCGCCGATTCCTTCCCGAACGCTTTTGCCATCGCGCAAGCCGTTCCAAGTTTGGGAATGCTCGCGCCGGGCGCCAACATCGTGACGGCGACGTTCCTTAGCGGCTTCAGCGTATTCATGCTGTGGGGGTTTTTCCTCAACGCGACCATGCTGCGCATAACGGCAAAAACCAGTCCGGCGATCGCTTATACGTTCGCCGCAATCGTGATCGTGCTTGGGGCGGCTGTTGCCGCGGCCGGAGCCGCACTCACGCATAAAATAGGGATGGTTTAATGCTCTTTGCGACGCTGACGCTGGCGGGTGCAGTCCAGTTCGCGCTCTCGCATAGTCCCACGATAGCCAAACAGACAGCCGTCGTCTCGCAGATGGAATCGGCCTACGTGCGGGCTCGTTCGCAAACGCTGCCCGGCGTGGTCGGTCAACTGCAAAACCAGATGTCCAAGTCGGCGAACTACACCGGACAGTACAGTGTCATCGGCGCATCGCAGGCGGCGGTGTTTTCGCAAAACACCGCCTCGCTCGGCACCTCGTATCTCTTCAACGGCGGGCTCTCGCACTATCTCTCGGTCGCGGCCAGACAGCAGTACGAACAGGCCCAAGCGGACCTGCGCGGCGCCGAGCAGCAGTTGACGGACAACGTCGCAAGCGGCTACTTCGCGCTCGCCTCCAAGAACGAAGCGGTGCGTTTGGACGAGGGCGATCTTCGCTATCAGCAGACCCTGGTCAACGTGGCGAAAGCCAAGGAACACGCCGGCGTCGCCGCGGGTGTCGACGTATTGAGCGCGCAAGCCGCCGAGGAGAAAAGCCGTTACGCTCTGGCGTCCGCTCAGGCTGACGCGCAGAACGCTGCGGAGTCGCTCGCGCAGATCATCGGCGCGCCGCTCGACACCGGGTTCGACGTGCCGGCGCAGATCGCGCAGCCCCACCTTCCGTCGCAACCGATCGAGGCGCTCATTGCCCTGGCGCAGGAACACCGCCCCGATGTCGCTTCAGCGCGGGATGCCGTGGCGATTGCGCAAACGAACCGGCGCTCCGCCGACACGGATCTCTATCCGCAAATCCAACTCTCGGCGGGCATCGGCAATCAGTTCTCGCCCACGCAGGCCGTCATGGAATCCCACTTCGGGCCGGTTGCGCGGGGAAGCGCGGGATACTGGAACATTAATGCCCTATCGACCATTTCGCTGCCGCTGCTCGATTGGGGCGCGCGGCGTGCGAACCATCGCAACCTGAACGAACAAATCGCCGCGGCACAAGCCAATCTCGGCGCCGCGCGCACGCAGGCGGAGATCGAAGTGCGCCAGTCTTACCGCGGCGCGCAGACGGCGCTCACGCAGCTCTCGTCCGCACAAGACGAAACGCGCTACGCGTCCGAGGCAGCGCGCGTGGCGCAATTGCAGTACGAGCATGGCCTCATCACGCTCGTCGACGTGCAGCAGCGCCAGCAGAACGCCCTTTCGGCGCAAGTC
>DASSZL010000010.1:0-14697 GCA_035713505.1 Vulcanimicrobiaceae bacterium
TCGTGGTCGCGCGCCAAGTCGGCGCACAGGCGTGTGCCGATCGTCCCATTGGCACCGGTCACGGCAATCTTTGACATGGAGCGCCCGGTTCTACTACGCTATGCAAATGAACTGCCCAACCTGCCAAGCCGCGGTTCCGGACCGCGCGAATTTCTGCCCGAACTGCGGCGCGACGATAACCGAACCGACGACGGTGAATGGGTACACCGAACCGCAGCCGGAAATCGCCAACCCGAAGACGCCGATGACGCTCGGCGACATGACGATCAAGGTCGAGGGCGAGCTCGTCCCTGTCGTCGACGTTGAGCTGGGGCGGCAGCAAACGGTCTATTTCGAGCACCATATCGTGCTGTGGAAACAGGCGAACGTGACGCTCGGCTTCATGGGCTTGCAAAACGCAGCCAAGCGCTTTTTCTCCGGCCTGCAAATCTTCATCTCGACTGCGCAAGGACCGGGCAATATCGCGTTCTCGCGGGAGGCGCCCGGACAGATCGTCGCGCTGCGTCTACAGCCCGGACAAGCGATCGACGTGCGCGAGCACCAGTTCTTGCTCGCCACGGGCAACATCGATTATAACTTTTACTGGCAGCAAGGGCTGGCGAACGTGCTCTTTGCGCGAACGGGCCTATTCATCGATCGCTTCACGGCGACCAGTTCGGAAGGGCTGCTGCTGCTCCACGGCTACGGCAACGTGTTCGAAAAAACGCTCGCCCCGGGCGAAACGCTCGACGTCGAGCCTGGCGCCTGGCTTTGGAAAGACGCGAACGTGCGCATGGACACCGTATCGGTGCTCAAGTCGGGGGGAGGCGGCGGGCTGATGGGCGCGCTCGGAGCGTTCGTCGGCGGTGCGGCGCTCATGCTCAACCGTTTCTACGGCCCTGGGCGCATCGGTATGCAATCCATGACCTACCACGAACCGCAAGCCGAAGGCGCGGCCCAGACCGGCGGCACGAGCAATATCGGCAACGTGCTCAACTCGTTCCTCAACCCGCGGCAGTAGCCGCCGCTGCGCCGTGCAGCATGTTGAACACCTCCTGCGCGCGTTCGGGCGGAGTGCCGAACGCGAGGTTGAGGCGGTTCCACGAGTTGATCACCGCGATCGCATGCGTTAAATACACGAGTTCGCGTTCGGTGAAGTGCTCTTGCATCCGCGCGGCCAAATCCGCCGGCGGATGCGCTTGCGCCACCGCGGTGAGCGCTTCCGTCCATTCGAGCGCCGCGCGCTCCCGGGCAGAGTACCACGATGCTTCCCGCCAACCCGCGACGCCGAACAGACGATCGTCGGTGTCGCCCAAGGCTTTGCCTTCGCGCATGTGCAGCGCCAGGCAGAACGCGCAGCGGTTCATTTGTGAAGCGCGCAGTTCAACGAGCGTGAGCAGTTTGCGATCCAGCCCCGATTCCGCGATCAGCTTGCTTGTTTCGTACATCGGACGCAGCAGTTCGGGTGCAGCGGCTTGGTAATTGATTTTTGCGGACATGGTTTGTCTTCTCATACCTCCGTTGGACAGACGGCGAGGCTTTCAGGAACGTGACAGGATGAAACCGCGCTTGCCGTTGTGCATCCGCCGCACGACGGCGAAGCGCACGGTCTGGGCCGTGCCGTTTGCCGAAACCGTAAGCGTCCACATACCCGGCTCGAGCGTCCAGTAATACGCATCACCGGTACTGCGCGTCATCGTGCGGCCGTTGAGCGTCCATGCGACCTTGGCGCCGGCCGGGCGGCTGATGCGAAATGCGAGTTGCTGCTCGCTGCGGTGCGGATCGGTGCGCGAGAGCGTGTCCTCGAACGTATCGCCGTCGTGCGGGAAGAGAATGTGCAGCGCGCCGGTGGTATAGTCTTGCTGCATTCTCCATTCGTCGTACTGCTGCGAACGGGCGGCCGCCGCAGACACCGGTGCGCTTGCGATCAGGTTCGACGGCGGGCGTTCGAATCGCGCCGGATCGCGATGCTCGTACAGATGCAGCATGATGCGGTTCCACAACGGGCCCGCGCCGCTCACGCCGGCCACCCGCTGCATCGGCGCACCCGTAAAATTGCCGACCCATACCGCGACCGTGTACTCCGGCGTGTAGCCGACGGTCCAGGTATCGCGGTAACCGGACGAGGTGCCGGTCTTTACGGCAGCCGGAAACGGCATGTCTATCACGCTTCCAAGGCCGAAGGCTTGCGCTCGCGCATAGCGATCGGACAAGATGTCCGTGACGAGCTTCCAGTACGCGGGATCGCCGATCTGTTCTGCGGGCGGCTGCTGCGCATCCGCAAGGGTTCGAAGCGGAATCGCGCTGCCGTTGCGCGCAAGCGTTACGTACGCGTGTGCGAGATCCCAGAGCGTGACCTCGCCCGCGCCCAGGGTGAGCCCGAGTCCGTAATACGCGGGCGTTCGCCGCAGATGGCTGAATCCCAGGGCGTGCAGTCTGTCCAGAAACGGCGCGACGCCGACTCTGGAGAGAACGTGCACCGCCGGAACGTTGAGCGAATTGGCGAGCGCCGTGCGCACGGAAACCGGTCCGGAGAAGCGGCGATCGTAGTCCTGCGGACTGTAAATCTCGCCGTTCGGAATCGCGTAGGAGGAGGGAACGTCCGCGAGAATCGTCCGCGGCGCTATCGCATGCCGTTCGAAGGCGTACTCGTACAAGAACGGTTTGAGCGTCGACCCGGGCTGGCGCAGCGCTTGTACGCCGTCGTTGCGCCCCAGATACGCGTCGTCGAAATAATCGAGCGAACCAAGATACGCAAGGACCTCGCCGCTGCGATTGTCGATGACGAGCGCGCAGGCTTGCGTGACGTTATGCGAGGCGAGCGCCGCGATTACGTCCTGCGCCTGCGCCTGCACGAAGCGCTGCAGCGGCAGGTCGATAGTCGTGCGAACCGGCGTATCGCCTTGCGCCGTCTGCGCCGCAAGGGCGAACAGCAACTGCTGCGCGGCGGCCAGATCGGTATCATGCCTTCGAAGATGGAGCGTTTCGTTTTGCGCAGCAGACAATTGCGTGGACGAAATCAGGCCGTCGGCCGCCATTCGCGCCAGCACGTAGCGCTGACGGGCGCGGGCGGATTGCCAATGGGAACGCGGATTCAGGCGCACGGGATCGTTCGGGATGCCGGCGAGCAGCGCGGACTGCGCGAGATCCAAACCGCTGGCAGGAACGCCGAAGTACGTCCGTGCCGCCGCTTCGACGCCGTAAATATCGCCGCCCATCGCGACGCGATTGACGTAAGCGCTTAAGATCGAATGCTTATCGCTGCCCGCGTCGATCCGCGCCGCATCCCAAACCTGCGAGATTTTACCGCGCAGGCCGCCGCCCAGCGAAAACGACATTCGCGCCACTTGCATGTCGATTGTCGACGCGCCGCTTTGCACGCACAGACAGCGAATGCTTTGCCATGCGGCGCGCGCCGCCGAAATCCAGTCCACGGCGCCGTGAGCGTAAAAGCGGCGGTCCTCCGCGGCCAGCGCGGCTGAAATAAAAAGCGGCGAGACGCGTTCGAGCGGAACCGCTACGGCTCGCCGCGACCTGGAGCTGACGACCGTACCGAGCGGAATGCCGGATCGATCGCTAAACGTGACCGCCGTGCCGGCGGGCCGAATCGCAGAGGGATGAACGGCAAACGCATAGGGCATGGCGGCCAGAGCGCCGAGCAGCGCCAGCGGAAGAAACAGCCTTATGCGCCGCAGCAGCAGCATGTGAGCATGGTTCACTGGGACCAAGAGGTTTTCCGGCGTTTCGTTGAATGCGCCGGTGATGCGAGGCCGTTTCGGACTGGCGGCTCTGAGTATATGCGCGGTTTTGGCGGCCTGCGGACGGCCCGCCTCGCAGCCGCAGCGGCTTGCTTTTGTCGCGCCGCTGCCCTCGCCCGCAGTTCCCAGGTGGATCACCGGGATTTCGCCGCGCGGCACCGTCGACAATCGCGCGCAAATACGCGTCATTTTCGCATCGCCCGTGCTTCCCGTGGAAGCACTCGGATCATCGCGCGAAAATGACGTCCTCTCGCATTTTCATATTACTCCGGCGCTGCCGGGCGGCTTTGTCGTTTTGACGCCGCGCATGATCGGCTTCCAGGCGGACGGCGCGCTCCCCGCCGCGACGCGCGTGCAGGTGAGGCTGACATCGGGACTGCGCGACTTGCAGGGCCGTACGTTGGATCGCGATCTGGCGTGGACGTTCGATACGGGCGCATTGCGCTTTTCGGTGCCCAAAGACGAACCCACCCCCGGAACCGTTTCGCTGCAGCCCGTGATTCACGTCCAAGCAAACGCGCCCATCGACATGGGAAGTTTCACGCAGCACGCATCGTTCGAATCGGCCGCGGGAGATATTCCGGCTAGCGCGGTGCAAGAGTCCCCCTCGCCCGGCGACGGGACGATCGTGTACGACGTCACGCCGAAGACGGCGCTCGGAAAAGCGACGCCGTATACGCTGAAGATTGCCGCGGGCGTTCTCCCCGCGTTCGGCAACCTGCCCAACAGCAGGCCGCTCTCAGTCGGTATGACGACGTATTCTCCGCTTGCGTTTGCAACTGCGCAGCCCACCGCCGACCCCCTCACGTCCACCGGTTCACCGCGCTTTCAAAACGGCGATCCGGCGATCGTTTTCAACAACGCCCTCGATCCGAAGACGTACGCGAAGCACCTGCGCTTCGATCCGCAGCTCAAGAGCGCCGGACAACCATACTCGCTTTCGGACGGCGGCAACGCGGTGCTCGTCAATCCGTACGCGCTTGCTCCGAACACGACGTACACGGTCGCGATCGACGCGGGGATGCAGGACGTGTACGGTCAGCATCTGGGATCAGCCGTGCAGACGAGGTACCGTACGGGCAATTACGCACCGTATTTTTGGGCTCCCACCGGCACGAACCGGTTCATTACGACACAGGGCCTGCAGCTGCAATATTCCGCGATCGATCTTCCGGCGAACGCGTATCGCGCGCGTTACCGCGTTTTGGACGCGGGCACGCTCGCGAATATCGATGACGGCAGCGCGGGCGACCTGCTCGGACCGGACAAGTCCTGGCCGAGCTATACCGTCAGCGGCGCCTCGCCCAATAGACCCTCGAACATTGACGTGCCGCTCGGGCAAGAACTCGGCGCTCGCGGCGGCGTGCTGGCCTACGGAGCCGCCGCGGACATCGGGAATACGCCGTACGCGTACACCGGTCTGGTTCAATTGACCAATCTGGGGGTGTTCGCGCAGTGGTTCCCGCAGGGCGGCACGGTGATGGTGCAGCACTTGGACGACGGCTCGCCGGTCTCGGGCGCGAACGTTTCCGTGTACGCGACCAACCTGTTCGCTTCACCCTCCGTACCTGCACGTCTATGCGCGAGCGGCACGACCGGTGCGGGCGGAACGCTTACGCTCACCGGCAACGGCATTCAAAGTTGCTATGCCGGGAATCGTCCGGACGAACAAGCGCCCGAGCTGTACGTGGCCGTGCAATCGGCAGGCGACTGGGCCTACGTGCGCACCTACGATTGGAGCGGAATCTACCAGTACAGCAACAACATCGGCGATACCACCTGGTCGAACGGCCAGCCGATATCGCGCGGCGTCGTGTATTCCGATCGGCAGATGTACCAGCCGGGGGAGCGCGGGTGGTTCACCGCGGTCTGTTACGTGCTCCAGAACGGCGTCCTGCGCGCCGATCGAAACGCGGCCTACCGGGTGACGCTTCGCGATCCGAACGGTAACCAGACGGCGTTGCCCGCTCGGACGACGAACCGGTTCGCGACGTTCTCGTTTCCGGTCGACTTCAAGAAATCGCAGGCGCCGGGATATTACACCATCGTTGCCAAGAGCCCGGACGGCGCGGAAATCACCGGCAGTTTCCGCGTAGCGGAATTCCGTCCGCCCAACTTCAGCGTCAACCTCAAACTCGATCGCGACTTCGCCGCCGCCGGCGGCGCGGTGAGCGCGCAAGGCAGCGCGCAGTATTTGTTCGGCGCGCCGATGAGCGGCGCCGCGGCGAGATTGCACGTCACGCGCGAACAGACCGCGCTCTCGCCCAAAGGGTGGGATGATTTTACGTTCGGGCGGCAATGGTTCTGGCCCGAGCAGCAGCCCGACGTTCCGGCGGACGCGGGCGATCAAGAGGTCACGCTCGACGCCAAGGGCGCGGGATCCGCGACCGTCACGGTGGCGCCCGATCTGCCGTACGCGATGACGTACCGCGTGGACTTGGAGGTAACAGACGTCTCGCACCTGGCGAGCAGCGCCACGCAAAGCTTTACCGCGGTGCCCGGCACCACGCTCATCGGATTGCGCAGCGATTTCGTTGGAACGGTCAATACGCCGATCAGCACCGCGCTCGTCGCCGTGGACCCTGCCGGCAAGACCGAGCCGGGTACGCGTGTTCACGTCGAGCTGCAGAAGATGGAGTACAGCGGCGCGACGCAGATCGTCGAAGGGTCGGAAGCGGCTCGCAACCAGGTTCAGTATACGACCGTTGCGCAAGCCGACGTCACGACCGGCGAGCGGCCGCAAACGATCTCGCTAACCGCGAAGGACGCGGGCAGCTACCGTATTCGCGCGAACCTCGCCGGCGCCGCGAACGATGCTACCGCAACCGACACGCAGGTCTGGATCACCGGCCCCGGACAAGCGGCGTGGGGACAAGAGAATCCCTCGCAGCTGCAACTGAAACTCGATAAGCGGAATTATCGTCCGGGCGAGGTTGCCACGGTTGCCGTTGCCTCGCCGTACGATAAAGCGGACCTGTATCTTTCCGTCGTTCGCGACACCGTTCTGTACAAGACGGTCATTCACGTCAACGGCAGCGCTCCGCGCGTTCGCGTGCCGGTTTCGCAAGCCATGTTTCCAAACGCGGCGGTCGAAGGCGTCCTGGTGCGGCGTGGAGCGGCGATCGGCAAGAAGAATGCGCAGTCCGTCGACAGCCTCGTACGCATCGGCATGGTGCCGCTCGCGCTCGATCTGCGGGCGCAGTATCTCACGGCGAAGATTACGCCCGCGCAGGGGCGCATCGAGCCGCACTCGCAGCAGCGCATTCATTTGCAGCTGCGCGATGCGAGCGGCAAACCCGTTCAAGGGCAATTTACGGTCGCCGTAGTGAACGACGCGATTCTGCATTTGAGCGGCTACCGGCCGCCCGATTTGGTGCAGACCGTCTTTGCCGCGCAGCCGATTGCCACGCGCTTTGCGGACAATCGCCCGGGCGTCACGCTCGCGCAGCCGAGCGACGTCGCGCAGAAGGGTTGGGGGTACGGCGGCGGCTTCCTCGCGGGCGCGGCCGGAACGCGGGTGCGCGCACAATTCGTACCCTTTGCATATTTCAACGGCGCCGTGGAGACCGGCGCGAACGGACAGGCGGACATTTCGTTCACGACCCCCGACAACCTGACGACCTGGCGCGTTTTGGCCGTCGGCGTCACGGCGGAAGATCGTCCGCGCTTCGTCACGTCGGACGCAACGTTTATCACGACCAAACCGCTGGTTACCGATCCGCTCCTGCCGCAATTCGCGCGGCCCGGCGACCGGTTCGACGCAGGCATGCTGCTGATGAACGCCGGCTCGCAGAGCGTGGACGCGCGAACGCAGGCGCTGCTCAGCGGCGATCTCGCCTTCGCCTCACCGGCGGGATCGCAAACGCTCCAAGCGCAGCAACAGTTCGCCGCGGGCATGAACGCTTGGCGCTTTCCGATGGTCGTCAACGGCGCGGGTTCCGCATCGATCCAGTTCCGAACGACCATCGGAAAGCGCGGTTCGGATGCGTTCCGCGTGCCGCTCGATATCCGCACCGCCGGCGTCTCCGAAACGACGATGGATTCCGGCGCAACAAAATCGAACGTTTCCATACCGATCGAAGTTGCGGGCAAGGGTGGAACCGTCCGCATCGATGCGGCCGCTTCGCTGATTCCGCAGATCGCGCAGCCCGCCAAATCCGCGCTTTCGTCCGATCGGCTAGCGCTCTTGACGCCGGTTGCCGGCCGTCTGAGCATTGCGGCGTCCGTGCTCGCAATGCAGCGCGCGCTCGGTTCACCGGTGCAAGGCATGAACGCCGGGCGCGAAGCGGCAACCGACGTATCGCAGCTTGCCGGCATGCAGCGGATCGACGGCGGCTTCGGCTTCTGGCCGCATGCGCGCGCGTCGGACCTCTTCGGAACGGCCGATGCGGTGCGCGCGCTTGCATATGCGTCCGCATACGGCGCCGACGTAAGGGGGCTGCTCGGCAAAGCCAAGCCGTACCTCGTACGAGCGCTCGCCGATCCGCAAAGCGCCGCGAAATGGTGCGGCAGCCGCGCTTGCATACTCTCGGCGCGCTTTGAAATGCTTCGAGCGCTCGCTGCGATGGGGGATCGCCGCACCGACTTCCTGCAAACGATCTATGATGCTCGCCGCGATCTCGCGCTTGCGCAGCAATTGCAGCTCGCCGTGTATCTGCAGCAGACGCCGGGCCGGCGCGCGCAGGCCGATGTGCTCGCCGCCGAGCTCTCCCAGCGGGTTTACCTGACTGGCCGCTACGCGAATCTACAGCCGCAAGACGTATGGTCGGGATCGCTCGTCCAGGCGCAGGCGGCGTACGTGCAACTCCTGGCCGCGCGCGCGGCACCGGCGGCCGATCGGGATCGCGCCCTCCAAGCGCTGGTCGCGCAGCAATGCAAGTGCGGATGGCCCGGTGTGGATGACACTGCGGCTGCGATGCGGGCAGTGATTGCATATACGAGGGCTCAGCACACGGCGCCCAACTTCACGGCCACACTCGAACTCGACGGCAGGCCGGCCGGCACCGCGCATTTCACCGGCTTCAATGCGCCGGCGCACACGTTCACGCTGGGCGGTCTCTCGTCCGGCTCGCATACGATAGTGCTGCGCAAGAGCGGCGCCGGCACGCTGCATTACTTGCTTTCGTATACCTATGCGCTCGCGCCGGATTCGCCGGGACGTCTTGCCGGTTTGCGCGTGCGCCGCACCGTGCGTCCGGCAAACGTGCGAACCGCGCTCGCCACAATCGACATTGCGCCGCAAGCGGATCCGCTGACGTTTCCGGCGGGGAACGTGTACGACATGGCCGTGCAAGTCGTCGTCGATCATCCGGTGGATCGCGTGGTCATCACCGATCCGCTGCCCGCCGGGTTCGAAGCGCTGGACACCTCGTTCCAAACGAGCGCGGCGTATTATCAGCCCTTATCCGATGACTGGCAGATCGATTACCAGCAGATCTATCGAGACCGCGTGACGGCGTTCGCGCAGCACCTGGATCCGGGCGTCTACACGTTGCATTATCTCGCGCGGTCCGTGACTCCGGGCGAGTTTCTCTGGCCGGGAACCTCGGCATACCTGCTGAACGCGCCCGAGCAATTCGGACGCGCGGCATTCCGCACCGTCCACGTCGGAAGTTAGCGAACCTATTAGATTTGCGGCTTGAGCTGCAGAACGCGAATGATGCCGTTGTGAATCTCGACGTCGATCGAACGCGGGCCGCCGCCGTTGATCGTTCCTGCGAGTGTTTCGTTCGTTCCGTGTGAGGTGCCCTTGAGCGGTTGGGGCGGGAAATCGGTGAAGATCGTGCCGTTGTCCGTGTGCAGGCGAATGCGTGCTTTCGCGTATTGATTGACGTAGAGTTCGACGTTGCCGTCGCCGACCGTGAACGCGAGCGTGCCCGGCCAGTCGGTGCTCGCGAAAATCACGCTCATGTTCCCCGTGCCGATGGACGCGCTGCCGTACCGAGGAATCAGCATCGAGATGTTTCCGCGATCCGTGTGCGCGTTGACCACGCCTTCGAAATCGCCTACGTGAATGTCGCCTTGCCGCGTGCTCAAAACCATCGAGCCGCCCTTCGGCCCGCGCACGAGAAAATTGACGCCGGGCCGCGTCGCTTGCGCCGTGATCAGCAGCGGGGCTTTTTTGATCGACACGCTGCCGGGCGGCCCGTACGCGGCGACCGTGTATTCATCCGCAGGCTGCCCACGCTCGGGCGCATAGCCGTCGATGCTGCCTTTGATGTTCCGTGCGACGATCGTCGCACCCGCCGGAAAGACGCCGGTTTCCTGAAACGCGGGAGGCGGCGCGGCACACCCCGCAAGGAATGCGAATGAAAGAAGAAGGAGCGTGGGCTTCACTGTGCTGCGGTTCGCAGCAGTCCCTCGATCTCCTCGACTCGCCGCAGCAGCTCGCGCTCGAGCGCGGGGTCTTTCAAAATGGGCAGGACGTCGCGCCGCGTTTTCGACACGTAACGCAGCCAGCGGTCCAAACCCTCGCCGCGGTTGACGTCCTTGACGACGTCCTCCAAATTCGCGCAGCGGTCCGCGCATTTGACGATAATCGCTTCGCGATCTTGGCCGATGCGGCGATAGTACTGCGGTGCGTCGGGATCGCCGGGCGGCTCGGTCATGCGCTCCACCAGCGCGAGCAATTTCGGGGCATCCGGAAAATGCGCATGCAGTTCCGAGCGCGGGAGTTTGGTATCTTCGAGCACGTCATGCATCAGCGCTGCGGCGATACAGCGTTCCAATGCGGCGTCTTCGAGTTCGATGACGCCCTCATGCTGCCAGCGCAGTATCAGCGTGGCGGCAAGACGCGGATGGTCGATGTACGGCGTGAACCGATCGGCGCGGCGCTGACCGATCGCTCCGTGCGCAATCGACGCGACGACATCCGCCAGCGCTACCGCAGGCCATCTATCGATCGCCGCCCGCAGTTCCCGCGAATGGGGCTGGGGCATCTTGGGATACTCGCGGCTTGCCATAACGAGCAGTCTACCCGCGATCGTCCATCCGGTCGCGCGGATGTGCTTCGTCGTAGGCGCGGCGTTTATGCTCCATCGCGATACTGAGATACACGCCCGTCGTCGCGAGGCTTTCGTGTCCGAGCAGCTCGCGCACCGTCTCCAGGTCGACGCCGTTCTCGAGCAAGTGCGTCGCGAACGAATGGCGCAGCGTATGCGGGCTTGCGTGCTGCTTGACGCCGCTGAGCTGATAAATCTCGCGAAAGATGCGCCAGACGTGTTTGGGCGTGAGACGCTTGCCGCCGCGACCCAGGAAGAGCGCCTCGTCGCTGCTGCGGGGCCGCACGGCCAGATACCGCTGGATTGCATCCGCCGTCGTGTGATTGATGACGACTTTGCGCTGTTTGCGCCCCTTGCCGTAGACCTGGATCACGCGATCGCGCAAATCGACGTCGGACAGGTTCACCGTCGCGATCTCGGCCCGGCGCATGCCGCTGGCGTACAGCAGTTCCATAATGGCGTTGTCCCGCGCCCGGTGCCAATCGGGACGGCCTGCCACGTGCGGCGTGCGCAGCAGCCGGTCGACCTCGGGGACGGCCAGATGCTGGGGAATTTTCCGGTCCATCGGCGGTCCGGGCACCTCGACGGCCGGATTATCCTCGCGAATCCGCTCGCGCTTCATAAACTTGTAGAGCGCTTTGAGCGATGAGAGCTTCCGGCGGACGGTCGTCGCGCCGTAGCCCTTGGTCCCGACCAAGTACATGACGTAGCGGTTCACGTCCGAGGTCGTGGCCGCGACCAATTCGGGATAAGCCCGGCCCATCGGCGACTGCGCCGGCGGCAGCTTCGTGAGCCACGCGCCGAACTCGTGAATGTCGCGCGCGTACGCGTCGACGGTCAATTCGCTGCGCCGGCGGCTCAGCCGCAGATACGCCATCAAGTCCAAGACCACCGGATCGACGACCTGTGGATTTCCCTCATTCCGGCTCATCGCGGCGCTCCACAATTTTGCACAGGGTTCTCCTCACCCGCAGCGTGAATGCGACATAATAACAGTTTTATCGCATTCGCGAAGAAGGAGCAAGCCCCTCTGTGGGCATCCTGTGGAAAACGGCTTTCGAAGGGCTTCTGATATACTCAGGTCCCTATGGTCAGCGATATGCCGATGCTGCGTACCGAGCGGCTCGTCCTTACTATCCCGGGCGCACGGGCCGCGGACGCCTGCGCGCGATTCAACCTCGCGAACCGCGAGCACTTAGCGCCGTGGAGCCCGGTGATGACCGCTCGCGACTTCGAGACGTCCGCCTGGCGTGAAACGCTCGAGCACTTGGTCGGCAGCGCTCGCAGCGGCAGCAAGTATGCGTTCTGTATCTTCGATAGGCAAAGCGGCCTTGACGGGCCGCTGCTCGGGTATCTGAATTTCAGCGAGATCGTGCGCGGCGTTTTTCAAGCATGCTACATGGGCTACGCCCTGGCCGAGTCGGCGCAGGGCCGCGGCTGCATGACCGAGGCCGCGCGCGCGGGCATCGATTTCATCTTCAATGAGGTCCGGCTGCATCGCATCATGGCGAACTACGTGCCGCATAATGCGCGCAGCGCTGCCGTGCTGCAGCGCCTCGGCTTCACGGTCGAAGGCACGGCGCGCGACTACCTGTATCTCGCGGGCGCATGGCAGGACCACGTATTGACGTCTCTGACGAATCCGAGTCCCATCGTCCTTTGAGCCTTAGTGCTCTACGAGGGTTCGCCGGTATACCGTAGGGTGAAAACGTGGAGCGCGCGACGATTGACGCGCCGGCAGCCCGAACCGCCTGCGAAGTGTGCGGCGGAGATCTTCTGCCCGCGCAAATGGTGAACGGTTACCGATACGGCAGTTGCGCGCAGTGCCGGTGCATGCAGCTGCGCGACGGCGCCTCCGAGACCGAGGTGTTCGGCCTCTACTCCGATTCGTACTTTCACGGAAACAGCGCGGGCGGCTACAACGACTATCTCGCCGAAGGAACACTCCTGCGCGCGGCGGGGCGCCGCTATGGAAAGCTGCTCAAACGCTTCATCTCCGTCGGTGATCTTCTCGACGTGGGAAGTGCCGCCGGTTTCATGGTCGCGGGCTTGCAGGACACCGGTTGGAGAGCGCGCGGCCTCGAACTCAACGCGAGCATGGCCGAGTGGGGCCGCCAGACGATGCGCGTGAGCATCGATACCGAGAGCCTGGAGCGTTTTCAAAGTACGCAGCAATTCGATGCGATAACGATGGTGCAAGTCGTCGCGCACTTCTACGATCTCGCGTCCGCCCTCGCAAATGCGGCAAAACTGACGAAGACCGGCGGGCTGTGGCTCGTGGAAACGTGGAACGCGCGCAGCCTCACGGCTCGGCTTTTTGGAACGCAGTGGCATGAACTCAATCCGCCGAGCGTGCGGCGAATCTTTACGCCGAAAAGTCTCGCAATCGCCGCATCGCGGCTTGGAATGGAGCAAATCGCTTTTGGACGTCCGGCCAAGCGCATTTTATCAGCGCACGCGAAGTCGCTCGTGGCTCAGAAAGCGCAAACGGGACGTCTCGCGCAAGCGTTGAGCCGGGCAGCGGCTTTACTGCCCGGCAATCTCGTTCTGCCTTACCCCGCCGAGGATCTCTTCTGGGCGCTCTATCGCAAGACGGCGTGACGAGCGCCCGTGCAGATCAAGCCCCGGATGGATTCAGCAACACCAGCGCCGACCAGCCGAACGCGGGAGTGGATAGCGTCGAACTTTCCGCAATGGGTGAAGTGCCCGGCTCATTCTGGTAGAGCACTTCTCCGTCCCAATAATACGTCGGCTTCATTCCGAGGGTCCAGCCGGTGGGATTCGTCCACGTTTCGGTCGCGGTCGTTATCGGCATATTGAACGTCAGCGCCAGGCCGCCGGGGTGCGACGGTGCGAGCGTGGGCGTACCGTAAACCGCGCTGTCGTGGAAGAACGCATTGCCGACTTGGTCGATAGGAGCGCTTGTCGATACATGCGCGACGTCCGCGGCCATCCATAGCGTTTGGCGAACCGGTTCCGATGCGGTAAAGACGTATGCGTTCGTATCCGCCGACGTTACCACATGCGAAAACGCCTGATATGCCGCGTAATACTCGACGCCGTCGTCGATGAGCGTCCATCCCGAGGGAGCCGTGTACGTTTTTGGAGCGCCGCTCGTCAGTCCGTTATTCCATAGCGCGAGAACCAAAACGTCGCCGACCTTGGGCAATGCCGGCATACTTACGCTGATGGTCGGTTGCGCATAGGCAAAGCCGGAACTCATTTGATCGACGAACATTCCCGAGGGAGTCGCAGTCGGAACGGCACTGGTTGACGGCAGGCCGCCGCCCCCGCTTCCGGATCCGCCCCCGCATGCTGCGAGCGCAGCGGCCGCGATGAATACCAAGGTCATGCAAAGTCGTTGTTTCATAGTTTTCACCTGGCGGAGGTTCTTCTTCCGCATTCAAAGCGTATCGACAACGCTCGACCGGCGGGTAGAGGCGCGGAGCCTAAGCTTGCGACCTAAGGCCTAAACCTATGGCGTCCAAGCGTGAATGTATCCGGATTTGTCGGCGACATATAAACGGCCGTTCACGATAACCGGACCGATTTGCGCGGGGCCGCCCAGCGAGCCGGTCCAGAGTTTCGTGCCGCCGGCTGCATCGAACGCATAGACCGCGTTCTCGTTATAACCTCCGGCATACACGACACCGTTCGCGATCGTGATCGGCGAACGCAAGTCGCCGCTCGTGCCGAACAGCGCATTCCACACCGGCGTCGTATTGAGCGTGCAGCTTGCGTTGAAACTAAAAGCGGCCACGCCCGGCGAGTAGATCCCGTATGTGGTGGGAAGGCCGACGTACACGTAATTCGTGGCGGGATCGTACGAGGGAATGCCGCGGAACCGATCGCCGGTACCGGACATCGTTATCTGCTGCGTCGGGCCCGCTGAGAGATTCGTGCGGTTGTACAAGACGAATGCGCCCGACTTATTGATCGCTGCAAGAAGCGGCGGGCAT
>DASSZL010000011.1:0-5248 GCA_035713505.1 Vulcanimicrobiaceae bacterium
AGGCGTCGCCGCCTATAAAGCGGCGGCGTTGGTCAGCACGCTCGTGCAGCAAGGCGCAATCGTCGACGTCATCATGACGGCGGAAGCCGAGCGTTTTGTCGGGCCGCTCACGTTTTCGTCGCTGACCGCGCGCCCCGTGTACACCTCGCTGTGGGATGCGCCCGAGCGCATTCCGCACATTCGCCTCGTTCGGGAAGCGCAAGTCGCGCTTGTGGTGCCCGCGACCGCGAACGTCATCGCCAAACTCGCGCACGGCATCGCCGACGACCTCGTAACGACCGCCCTGCTCGCGGCGCGCATTCCGGTTCTGCTCGCGCCCGCGATGAACGAGGCGATGTATCGCAACGACGCGACGCAGGCGAATCTTCGCACGCTTGCGGAGCGCGGCTATACGTTCATCGAGCCCGAGAGCGGTTTCCTTGCCGAACGCGAGCGCGGCGTCGGACGGCTCGCGGCGGAAGAACGCATCCTCGAGGTTCTCGGCACCGTGCTCGCGCGCACGCAGTCGCTGCGCGGCAAACGCATTGCCATCACCGCGGGCCCCACGCGGGAGGCATTCGACCCAGTGCGGTTCGTCAGTAATCCGTCGACGGGCGCAACCGGCATTGAACTCGCGCGCGAGGCCGCGCAGCGCGGTGCCGACGTGACGCTCATTCTGGGACCGACGCATCTGCATCCGCCGGCCGGCGTACGAACCGTGCGGGTGGAAAGCGCGCGGCAGATGCTCGACGCGGCGCTCGAACACGCGATAGGGTGCGACATCGTTATCGCGTCGGCCGCCGTTTCGGATTGGCGGCCGGATCAGCCCGCCGATCAGAAGGTGAAGAAAACGGACGAAGATCTGCAGGTTCGCATGGTGCGCAATCCCGACGTGCTTGCGGCAATCGGCGAGCGCAAGCGTTCCGGTTTCCTGGTTGGCTTTGCCGCGGAAACGCAAGACCATGAAGCCAATGCGCGCGAGAAACTCAAGCGCAAAAACCTGGACGCGATCGTCGTGAACGACGTGTCGGAGCAGCGCGGCTGGGGGGCGCAGCGCAACACGCTGACGGTGCTCTGGGGAACGGACGGACGGCGCGAGCTCGGCGAGGCATCCAAGAGCGTGCTCGCGGCGCGATTACTCGACTGCTTGCAGTCGCTTCGAGATCAGGATGACGAGTAGTGCTGTTAACGATTGACGTCGGAAACACGGAAACGAAGCTCGGGTGCTTTCCGCTGAGCGGCTCCGAGTTGCTGCAGTCTTGGCGCGTGACGACCGAGTCCACGCGCACGGCGGATGAGTACGGCGTGTTCTTCGCCCAGCTCTTCGCGACGGCGGAGCTTCGCGCGGCGGACGTGCAGGCCGTCGTCATTTCGAGCGTCGTGCCCAAGCTCGATCAAACGCTGGAACATGCGTGCCGCCGGTACTTCGGCTGCGATCCCGTTTTCTTCAAACCCAACCGGCAGACGCTGATGCCGGTCATGACGGACCGCCCCGGTGAAGTGGGGGCGGATTTGGTTGCCGCGTCGATCGGCGCGCGCGACATTTACGGCGCGCCGCTCATCGTCATCAGCTACGGAACGGCCACGGTCTTCATGGCAATTTCCGCGCAAGGCGAATATATGGGCGTGGCCATCGCGCCGGGAATCAACATTTCCATCGACGCGCTCGTCGGAGGCACCGCGAAGCTGCCGCAAATCGCGCTGGAAGCGCCCGGGCGCGCCATCGGCACCGACACCATCGCCGCGCTGCAATCGGGCATCGTTTATGGTTTTGTCGGACAAACCGAGGCGCTGGTCGCACGCATGCGCGCCGAAATGGGGATTGAAGCACCGGTTATTGCCACGGGCGGCATGGCGCACGTGGTTGCGCGCCACACGCAAATCGTGCGCGAGGTCAATCCGCATCTCAGTTTGATCGGCTTGCGGCTGTTCTATCAAAACCGCACTTAGCTGCAAATCGTCACTGTTTCCATAAGGATTTTTTAATTACAAATAGGGGATGCTGCACAAGTCATAACTGATTGACTGGAGGTATTCTCTTGCGTAAATCTTTGGGTGTAGTCACCGGGTGTATCGCATTGGCGCTCGCGGCATGCGGCGGCCATCAGAATGCGATTCCGGCCACCGGCGCTTCGCCGGGCCGTCCCACGACCGCTCGCCACGTCGCGGTTCCGAAAACCGCCGCGCACAAGCGTCATACGATGGATGCGAACGGGAATCTCGCGGACGGCGGGTTCGAAAGCGGCGGTTTCACGTACTGGCAGCAGTGCGGAAACGTCAATGCGAAAATTCAAACCTCGTACGTGCATTCCGGCAAGTATGCCGAAACCAGCGGCTCGGGCGCGAAGCCCGAGATAAACGGCGACGCCGGCGTATGCCAGCAAATCACCGTGCCGTCCAACGGCAAGATCACCTTTTGGGTGTATCAGGGCACGAACGAAACGAGCACCAATTATGCCTACCAAGAGGCGGATTTGCTCGACGATTACGGCTATGTGATCGACAACCTGTATACTACGGCGGCGAACACGAGCGGCTGGAAGCAGCTGACGTACGACATCAGCTCGTACGCGGGACAAACCGTCTGGCTGTACTTCGGCGTTCATGGCAACGGCTGGAGCAACGGCTATATTTATCAGGACGTCGACGACGTCGCGTGGGGCGGCACCGTAACGCCGCCGCCGTCGCCGACGCCGGTTCCGACCGCGAGCGCGTCGCCGACTCCGAAACCGACTTCCTCGCCGACGCCGGTTCCGACCGCGACGCCGGTGCCGACGCCGACGCCCGTGCCGACCGCCTCGCCCACGCCCGTTCCGACAAACACGCCCGCGCCCTCACCCGCGCCGACCGGAACGAACTCGTGCAACAACCAGAAATTCCTGAACGATCAGTCCGCGTTTGCGGGCGGCACGCTCTCCGGCGATCAGCTCGAGGACGTCTGCGGCTTCGTCACGCAGGTGCTGCCCGAGAAGACGACCACGAGCGGACGGCACGGCTACTTCTACGTGCAGATGCCCAGCGGTTACAACATCGAGATCGTTTCGAATCTCGACGCAATGGCGCAGGCGCCGGCCAACGATCCGCCCTCCACGTGGCCGTGGGTCGCGGTCGGCAACTACACCTACGTGCAAGGCCGCTACTACTACGACAACTCCAGCAGCCAGGGCATCGACTGGACTGAAGACGACACCGGATCGTGGCCGTACACCGGCGACGTGGTCGTCTGCGACAACAACAAAAACAACTGCAACTTCTACTGGTAGAGACGAGCTTCGAAAAAAGGAGGGGCCGCGGTTATCGCGGCCCCTCACTTGTAGCTCTTCCAAAAGAGCAATGCCCTGACTAAGCAGGTCCATTCTAACGACTCGCGACCAACCGAGTCAATGGATCTGCCTAGCGCGGGCCGCACCCGGGCCGGACTCGAACCGGCATCCTCCGCTTAGTCAGGGCGGCGCTTTTTCCGGTTAAGCTGCGGGCGCTTAGGCTGCTATCTCGCGAGTAGGCAGGGTCCGCGAGGGCCGTGCTATACTACGCTCCGTATGGCTCCCCGCGTCGCTCCGCTGGTCATCGGCCCGCACGAGATCTCACC
The DNA here is from genome assembly GCA_035713505.1 of Vulcanimicrobiaceae bacterium. Classification (GTDB taxonomy): domain Bacteria; phylum Vulcanimicrobiota; class Vulcanimicrobiia; order Vulcanimicrobiales; family Vulcanimicrobiaceae; genus DATGJX01. The sequence goes on from DASSZL010000011.1 coordinate 3,569, forward strand.
GCCGCTCATCCTGGCGCCGATGTCGGGCGTGACCAACCGCACCATGCGGGCGCTCTATAAGCCCTTCGGGCTCGGCCTGACGGTCACGGAGTTCGTCTCGGCAAACGCGCTGCAGTACGCCTCCAGCGCCAAGCGCACCATGGAGATGATCGACCAGCACGGCCTGGAAAAACCGGTCAGCACGCAGCTCTGGGGCGACGACCCCGAGGTGATGGCCAAGGCCGCCAAAGTCGTACGCGAGTGCGGCGCCGACATCGTCGACATCAATTTCGGCTGCCCCGCGCCCAAAGTCACGAAGATCAACGGCGGTTCGGCATGTCTGCGCGACGTGGATCGCTGCGAGGCGATCATGAAAGCCGTGGTGGACGCGGTCGACTGCCCGGTGACGATGAAGATGCGGCTCGGCTGGGGCGAAAACCAACTCGTCTACATCGAGGTCGCCAAACGTGCGCAAAACGTCGGCGTCCAAGCCGTGACGCTGCACGCGCGCACCGCAAAACAATTTTATAAAGGCAGCGCGAACTGGGAGCATATCAAGCGGCTCAAGCAGTCCGTCGACATCCCGGTCATCGGCAACGGCGATATCGAGCAGGCGCAGCAAGCGATGGAGCGTATGCGCGAAAGCGGCGTGGATGCCATCATGCTCGGCCGTGCGACGCTCGGCAACCCGTGGCTCATCTCGCAGATTCGCGATCTGATGGAAGGCCGCGAGGCGCAGGAAGCGCCCTCGCCTGCGGACCGTTTGCGCTACGCGATCCGCGTGCACTATAAGACGATGGTCGACGAATTGGGCGAATCGCGCGCCGTGCCGCAGATGCGCAAGCATCTCGCGCTCTACCTCAAGGGCATTCCGGGAGCGGCGATGCTCCGCGAGCGGATCATGCATCTCGATAGCGCGCAAGACGTGGTAAACGTCGTCGAAGAAACGATCGCATCTCTCGAACGCGCGGTGGCCGCGTAATGGCTATCGAATCAAAGGCGGGCGGGCCGAAGGCCGGGGACCCGGACGGCTTTGCCGGCGGGGGGCGCGAAGCGCGCAGCGCGGATGCGCTGTTTAATGAGACGTACGACAATTATAAGCAGTACGTGAATCCGCCGCTGGCGCGCGTGATGAAACTTTCCGGAAGCCCCGTCGAAGTGCGCGCGCAAGGCTGCACGATCTGGGATCACAACGGCAAGGCGTATTTGGATTTCGCCGGCGGCTACGGCGTGTTCACGCTGGGCCACAGCCATCCCAAAGTGATCGAGGCCGTCAAAGCGCAGATGGAACTGATGTCGCTTTCCGGCAAGACGATGTTCAACGTCATGCTCGGACGCGCGTCCAAACGTTTGGCGCAGATTGCGCCGGGCGATTTGCAGATTTCGTTCTTTGCAAACAGCGGAACGGAAGCGGTCGAAGGCGCGATCAAGCTCGCGCGCAAGGCTGCGGGCCGGCAAAAAATCGTCGCCACGCACGACGCGTATCATGGAAAGACGATCGGCGCGCTCTCGGCGAGCGGCCGCGATTATTTCAAAAACGCCTATATGCCGCTGCTGGCGGACGTCGCACATATCGACTATGGCGTGACGGATGGGCTTGAGGCGATGCTGCAAGACGCGGCGGCGTTCATCGTTGAACCGGTGCAAGGCGAAGGCGGCGTCAACGTTCCGCCGGCCGGGTACTTGCGCGAGATACGCGAG
>DASSZL010000012.1:0-13741 GCA_035713505.1 Vulcanimicrobiaceae bacterium
GCGCACATTCACGACAAGGCGTTCGACGAAGACCGGGACGCGGTGGTTGCGCGCATGCGCGATGCCGGCGTCGAAACGGCGGTGAGCGTCGGCTGCGATCTGAACGACTCGACGCGAGCGCTCGAAACGGCGACCCGCTACGGTCTGTACGCGTCCGCCGGAATTCATCCGCACGAAGCCAAAGACGCGCCGCAGGATATCGCCGCGGCGTTCGCGCCGTTTCTGGAGAACGAGCGCGTGCTGGCGATTGGCGAAACCGGACTCGACTACTATTACGATCACAGTCCGCGCGATGCGCAGCAGCGCGTGCTGCGGGCACAGATTGCGCTGGCCCGCGAACGCAGGTACCCGGTCATCTTCCACCATCGCGACGCGTTCGATGATTTTCTCGCGATCTTGCGGGACGAATGGCGCGCGGACATGCGCGGCATCATTCACTGCTTTACCGGCGATACGGCGCAGGCGCAAACCTACGTGAACGAGTTCGGCATGAAACTGGGCATCGGCGGCGTCATCACGTTCAAATCGGCGCAGCCCATTCGCGATGCCATCGCCGCGGTTGGATTGCCGCATCTCATCCTCGAAACTGATTGCCCGTATCTGGCGCCGGTTCCGCATCGCGGCAAACGAAACGAACCCGCGTACGTGTCGCTTACCGCCGATGCGCTTGCCGCTTTGCTGGACGTTTCCCGCGACGAAGTGCTCGCCGTAACAACGCGAAACGCGCGCGCCGTTCTCGGCTTGCCGTAAGGCGTCTTCTCAACTTGCTCTCAACATCGGCCGCTAGAGTCGGTAGAGTAGAGAGTCGAGGTATTCGCTCATGGTACAACCGCAATTTCTTCGCTTGAGTCCCCTCGGGCTGGCGCTTGGGGCCGGGGCCGCCGGGCTGGCCGCAATCATCATCCGCGCGATAACCTTCGGTTTCGGAATGGGCATGCGGGGCGGCCCGTACATGCATCGTCCCTATGGATGGGAAATGGGCATGCCGATGGGCGGCGGATTCGCCGGTTTCGCAATTCTGGCCGCGATCGCGTTCATCGTGTTTTGCGGCATTCTCGGCGCGATCGTGGCGTTCACGTATAATGCGACGACTCGTTCCAGTGCGCGTTGAAATGTGATTCGAGCACGCGCACCACTTCGGGCGAATCGGTGCGCACGCCCCAATCAAGTTGATCGGGATAGCCATACGTGGCGTTCGCCGATCCGGTCCAGGCGCGCGCGCCGTCCACAATCGCCATCTTCTCGTCGAAGTCGCCGGTCCGCACGTGCACGCCGTCGCGTTCGAGTTCCTCGAGCGCCTGCTGCGATTTTGGATTGACGTCGCGCCGCGCGACGAGCAAACGGCAATGCACTCCGGCGGCCGTGAGCGCTTTCAAGGCAGCGTACGCGCCGTCGCGTCCGAACGATTCGCTCTCCACGTCGACCTGCCGCGCGTGCCGGGCGCTGTAGAGTAAACGCGTCTCGCCGGCGAGCGCCTGCGCCTTGTTGCTCCAAAACCACTTGACCGGCGGCGCCTGCGTGCGAAGCAGCGCTCCTTCGATCGCCGCGACGTCGCGCGGAAAACCGTCGCGCAAGATCGTGTCGGCGCCGTCGTCCGGCCAATTCCGGTCGTCGAGATAGGCGACGCCGTCGCAGACCGCGGCCTTGAGATGCAGCGGCGGCCCATCCGCGTTGGACGTGTCCACCATGGCGGCATCGCCGCCCGCCGCGCCCAGAGCCGCGACGGCGTCGAGATTTTGGGCCGCGAGCCGCGAGGCCTCATTCTGGTCGCTTCCCGCATAGGGCCGGCCCTCCAAACGGACCGTAACGCGAGCGCCCCGCCGCGCCGCGCCCTCCAGGGCGTCCAGAAGTTGCCCCGGGCGCAGAACGTAGGCGCTGAGCAAGACCGTATGGGCGTGCTCGATAGCGCAGAGGACGTCCGAGGCGGAGGCGGTGCGAATCATGCATAGCCATCACTCGCGGGGAATGAACGTCTAGGCCGGACGCGAAAGCAAACCCGGTTCCTTATGAGCTTCACCCAAAGCACACGCTCGCCCCGTCCGGACAAGGGCGCCTTCGTCCGCGAGATGTTCGCCCAAATCGCGCCCCGGTACGATGCCGCCAATCGCGTCATCAGCGCGGGCATGGACGAGGGCTGGCGCAAGCGCGCGATCTCGATTCTCGCGGCGCCGCATGACGGCGCGGTCCTGGACCTATGCTGCGGCACGGGTGACGTGGTCTTTCATCTCTTGCGCACCGATCCGAGCCTGCACGTGACCGGCTTGGATTTTTGCGAGCCGATGCTGCGAGCGGCGCGCGCGCGCGCGGCCAAAGAGGCACGCGGCGACGCGAAGTTCGTCGAGGCGGACGTGATGGCGCTGCCCTTCGAGGATCGGGCGTTCGACGGCGCCACGATGGGCTTTTCGATGCGCAACGTCGTCGACATCGATGCAACCCTGCGCGAAATCCGGCGCGTGCTGCGTCCGGGCGCGAAGTTCGTGAACCTCGACATGAGCAAGGCGCCCAATCCGCTTTGGAAAGCGTGCTTCAATCTGTATTTCTATCGCATCGTGCCGCTGATCGGCGGGATCGTGGGCGGCTCGCGCGCGGCGTACACGTACCTGCCGCAATCGCTCACGCATCATCCGAACGCCGAAGCGCTGCGCGAACGCTTTTCCGCGGCAGGCTTCGAGGACGCGGGCTTCGTGCGTCTGATGGGCGGCGCCGTCGCCATCCACTACGGAACCGCATGATGATTGAGCGCCAGCCGCGCACCGACGCGAGCCTCTACTCGCTGGTTGAAGACTTTTTCCGCAACACGTTCACCACGGACAACCCGCTGATCACCGAGGCGATCAAGCGCATGCTGCAAGCCGGCGGCAAACGGCTGCGCCCGCGCATCACGCTGCTGGCGGCCGAAGCCAACGGCGCCGCGGCGGAGCATCACCTGCACTTGGCCGCCTATATGGAACTGATCCACGTCGCCACCCTGATTCACGACGACGTGGTCGACAACGCGCAGACCCGTCGCGGCGTCAACGCGACGGCGGTCGACTACGGCAACCGCATCAGCGTGCTCGCGGGCGACTACTTGTTCGCCTGGATATTCAAAAACGTCACCGCGCAGTACCCGCACCCGGTCCCGCACATCCTTTCCGCCACGCTGGCGGACATCTGCGACGGCGAGGTGCTGCAGTTGCGGGCGCTCGGCAATCTGAACTTGGCTCTGGCGGCGTACGTGGAAATTGTGATGAAGAAAACCGCGTCGCTGTTCGCAGCGTCTGCCGAATGCGGCGCTATCATGGGCGGGGCCGGGGCGCTGCAGCTTAAGGCGCTGCGCGATTTCGGCATGTACTACGGTATCGCGTTCCAGATGATGGACGACTTGCTGGACATGACGGCGGACGCGCAGTCGCTCGGTAAACCGGTCGGCAACGACTTGGCCGAGCGCAAGATAACGATTCCGTTAATTCTGGCGCTCGCCCGGGCGGACGGTGACACCCGCTCGCTGGTGGAACGTTTCTACACAGGGAAGGACGAGGTCCCGACCGGAGCCGTGATCGAGGCGATCGCGCGCTGCGGCGGTTTGGACGGAACCCGCGAGCACATCGCGCAGTATGCCCACCGCGCGAAACTCTCGTTGGCGCCGCTGGAAAACAGCCCCGCGAAAGCGGAGCTGCAGCGTCTGGCCGACGCGCTGCTCGCAGAATAAACAGGAGTAAGGTATCATTATGGTTTTGCACCCGGTTCTCGCATTGTTCAGCCCCGAAATCATCGGCATCATCGTCGTTGCCGCGGTATTGCTGTTCGGCGCCGAGAAACTGCCGAAGCTGGCGCGCAGCGCCGGCCAGGCGAAGAAAGAATTCATGGTCGGACAAGCGGAGGCCGACGCCGCCGCGGAGCAGGTGCGCGAACAGGCGCGCATTCGCGCGCAAGCCCAAAACGCCGACATCATGAACAACGTCGGCCAGAACAACGCCGCCGGCGTTGGAGAAAACGTCCCGCCCCCCACGCCCGATAAAGGTACGCTCAGCAGCTAACGCTTATGGAAATCCCTGTTGCAAGCGGGCCGAAGGCCGGGGGCCCTGACGGCTTTGCCGGCGGGGAAGTTTCCCGGACGGACTGGGACCAGAAGGAGATGAGCTTCACGGAGCACCTTCGGGAGCTCCGTCATCGTCTGCTTATTGCAATCGGCACGGTGCTGGGTCTGGGAATCGTTTTGTTCTGGCCCTCGCAATACGTCATTCCGCTGCTCACGCATGCCTATTTCAAAGGCGTGCAGCTGCATGCGTTCGGTCCCGCAGACGTTATTCTCGTCGAGTTCAAGTTCTCGATTTACGCGGCGATCGTGCTCGGACTGCCGGTGCTGCTCTACCAGCTCTGGATGTTCGTCGTGCCGGCGTTTCATCCGAAAACGCGCCGAATGGTCTATGCATACGTCGGGCCGTCATTCGGTCTGGCGCTCGTCGGCATGGCGTTCGCGCACTTCGTGGTGCTGCCGCGCGTGGTCGGCACGCTGCTTGGCGTCACCGCTCACGTCGCAACCGCGACCTTCGGCATCGAATCGACGCTGAATTTCATCATGCTCGTGTTTCTGGCGTTCGCACTGATTTTCCAAACGCCGATCATCATGATTGCCCTTGCCCGAATCGGCATCGTCAATTCGGCGTTCCTGAAACGCTCCCGCCGGTACTTTCTTTTCGGCTTCTTCGTCTTTGGCGCCGTAGCGGCGCCCGACGGCAACCCGCTGACCATGGCGATGATGGCCCTCCCGATGTATCTCCTGTACGAAATCAGCCTGTGGATCATCGTGCTGCTTGAGAAGTCGTGGCGGGCCGAGCCGGTGGGGGTCTAAGCTGCAGCTCACATGACCGCCGTCCGCTCGTATTACGAAGACTTCCTGCGCACGTTCAGCAACGTGCTGTTCGCCGTTTCCCTGCTGCTGGTTTGGGGCCTGATGACGCTGGTGGGCGTCATCGTGCAGCAGGGCAAGGACCCGAGCGACTACTTCAGCATGTACGCGCCGCCGCTCGCGCGGATGATCCTGCGCCTGAACGTCGACAACATCTATCACACCCCGTACTACGTCGGCATGATCGGCCTGATTCTGGTCTCGCTGACGGTCTGCACGTTCAAACGAGTGATTCCGGCCCGGCTTCCGGTGCTGCGCCCCGTGAAAATCGACAAGATTCCGCTGAACGGGCAAATCGAGGTTCCCGGCGACGAAGGCGCCGTGCGAGCGCGCGTCGAGCAATTTTTCCGCAAACGCGGCTGGCAAGTGCGCAGCCGCGAATTCGACGGCACGGAATGGACCTTCGCCGACAAGCACAACTGGGCGCGCCGCGGCGTGCTGGTCGCGCATATCGGTTTTGCGATCATCGCGGCCGGCACGACGGTGTATTGGGCGAAGGGCTTTTCCGGCGACAGCGCGGTGCTGGTGGGACAGACCATCGACGTACCGCACCGCCAAGCCACGCTGCGCCTGGACAAATTCAACTTCAAAATTCAGCCGATCATGACCAAGAGCGGCATGGTGTACCAGCCTATCGACTACGTTTCGAACGTGACGGTCGTCGGCAAAAACGGCATTCCGAAAAACGAAACGATTCGCGTCAACCATCCGATAGACATCGGCGGCACGCTCTTCTATCAATCGAGCTACGGCTACGCGATCAAGTTTTTGGTCACGCATGACGGCACGCGTTCCGCGGCGCTCTCCGACAAGACGTACTTCACCGGCGATGCGATCACGCTGCCGGGCAGCGGGCGGCAGATTCAGGTCATGCAGTTCGTGCCGACCGTGGATCGTCAAACCGGACAGCCCTCGGCGGATCCGCGCATCAACGATCCCGCCGTGGGTCTGGCCGTCGCCGAAGGCGGCCAAACGGCCGGCGCCGCGCTGGTCCCGATGAAGACGTGGATCGACGTGGGCGACGGCTGGCGGGTCACGCCGCAAAGCTACGTCATGGTGAGCGGACTGCAGTATCGCTACGACCCCGGCGTCGCGCTCGTGGGCATCGGCGCGTTCGTGCTGCTGGCGGGCCTGGTCATCTCGTTCTACTTCCTGCCCGCGCGATTGTTCGTGCGCGTGGAATCCGCACCCCAAGGCTGCACCGTTGGTTTAGCGGCGATGACGGTCAAGGGGTACGACATCTTCGAGACGCAGTTCAATGAACTGCTTGCCGAATTACGCAAGACCATGGTTCCCCCCGAACCCTCGTCCTCACTTTCCCTTGCGGAGGCCACCTAGATGCAACACAACATGCCGCTCGATGAAGTCCTGATGATCATCGCGCTCGGTTCGTATGTCGTGAGCGCTCTCGCGCTGCTCGCGTTCTTCTTCACGCGCGACGAATGGCTCAAGCATCTGGGAATCCCGCTGGCGATTGCCGGCGTCGTCGCGCAGATCGCGCAGCTGCTCGCGCGCTGGGAACTCACGCACATTTGGCCGCTGCTCAACCTGTACGGCTCGCTCTCGATGTTTTCGGTCGTGTCCGTCGGCATCTTCATCTACTTTGCGTTCCGCTACAAACTGTGGTTCGCGGGCGGTTTCGTCATCGCGCTGGCCGCGATGTTCTTGGCGTACGGCGTAACGTGGAATGAAGGCACGATGCCGGCCGTTCCGTCGCTGCAGTCGTATTGGGCGAAAATCCACGTCCCGCTCGTCGTTTCGTCGTACGGTGCATTCATGGTGGCCTTCGTCATGTCCGCGATGTATCTGCTGAAGTACTATTACGAACGCGCCCTGGGCACCGCGACGGCCCCGGTCGATTACGCGATGGCCGGCCCCAGTGCCGCGGCATCCAGCACGAGCGAAATGCGCGTGCGGCTCGACGCGCCGAATATCGCGGCCGCCGCCGCGGGCGGAAACGCGACGGCGCAGTGGTTCAACACGATGCCCTCGCTCGCGCAGCTCGACATTTTAATCTATCGCGTCGTCGCGGTCGGGCTGCCGCTGCTCACGCTCGGAATCATCACCGGAGCGATGTGGGCGCACGAAGCCTGGGGCGCGTACTGGCAGTGGGATCCGAAGGAAACGGCCGCGCTCTTTTCTTGGATCGTCTACGCGATCTACATGCACTTGCACACGCGCAACGCCTGGCGCGGCGTGCGCAGCGCGTGGATCAGCGCCGCCGGGTTCTTGACGATTATGTTCTGCTACTTCGGCGTGAACTTGTGGATCAGCGGCCTGCACAGCTATAAGGTCTAGCTCTGCGCCATAAAGGGGCCCACACCCGGCCGAACGTGTGGCAATAATTCGGCAACAAGCGACCGGCTCCTTTACGTTTACTTTACAAAAGTAGGCCAATGCTAAGGCGGCAGCCGTCCTGCCTGCTCCCAGGTCCGAGGAACGTCGGCGCGTGCCTGCGCAGAGGGGCGTAGAATCGGGTGTGAAAAAGCAAGTCTACTTCTAATCGCTTTCGGAGACAACAGCTTTGGCGAGTCACGCGCACGCCCCCTCACCTGAGGGTGGCCAACCTCGAATTTTGAGTGCCTACGACGAAGCAGGCACCCCCGAAGAGATTTCGCGCCGCAAGTTCATGGCGAACGCCACGATCACCATCGGCGGTCTCATCGGTCTGGGCCTGGCGATTCCCATCGTCGGCTCGCTCATCCCCGACGTGGGTGCCGGCGGCGCGACGTGGACCGCGCTGGACGAAAACGGCTGGAAGCAGTTGCAAACGGCAACCGACAAAGCCGTGCAGATAACGTTCAACTTGTCGACCAAGGATGCGTATCTGCCGCAGCAAAGCGTGCCGGAATCGGTCTGGGGCATCAAGGTCACCGATCCGTCGAAATTCAAGGCCGATCGCGCGGATCTGTACGGACCCGGCGGCAAAGACTCGCTGCCCTACGAAATCGTCACGATGGGTTTTGTGATCTTCAGCCCCATCTGTCCGCATCTGGGCTGCCGCTACAATTACGACGGTGACGCGAATAAGTTCGCGTGCCCATGTCACGGCTCACAATTCGACCACGACGGCAATCACATCGCCGGCCCCGCGGCGCGCGGACTCGACCCGCTGCCGCTGCGCGAGCAAAGCGGCAAAGCCGAAATCGAATGGATCCGCTACAAGCCGACCATTCCCGACCGTATCGTCGTTTCGTACAGCAACTAACGGAAGAGTAGGGAGTTAACGATGCTCAACTGGATCGAGCGGCGCACCGGCTTTGTCAGCATGACCAAGGATTTCCTCACCGAGGACATCCCGGGCGGCGCCAGCTACTGGTACGTGTTCGGCAGCGCGACCCTGTTCGCGATGATTCTGCAGATCGTCACCGGCATTTTCCTCACGTTCTTCTATGCGCCGTCCGCGGCTACCGCGTGGGAATCCACGCGCTCCATGTACGTGCATCCGTTCCAGCATTTCATTCTGAGCGTGCACTACTGGGGCGCCTCGGCGATGATTGCGCTCGTGTTCCTGCACCTGCTGCAAGTCGTGATTTGGGGCGCGTACAAGTCGCCGCGCGAAATTCAATGGATCGTCGGCGTGCTGCTGCTGCTGGTCACCATGGTGCTCGGCCTGACCGGTTATCTGCTGCCGTGGGACATGGACGCGTACTTCGCGTCACAGGTTGCCATCAACCTGACGCTCACCGCGCCGGTTCTCGGGGCCTTCATTCAGCAGTTCACGCAGGACGGCACGACGATGGGCACGCTGACCATCAACCGGTTCTTCGGCCTGCACGTGTGGCTGATGCCCGCCGTACTGCTCGCGCTCGTCGGCGCGCACCTTGCGATATTCCGGTGGAACGGCCCGGCCGGTCCGCCGGTCGAAGATCCGCGCCCGCTTCGCAAAGGCCGCTTCTGGCCCGATCAGATGTTCATGGACGCGTTCATCTCGCTGCTGATCTTCCTGTTCATCATCGCGCTCGCAGCGTTCGCGCCGCCGTATCTTGACGCCAAAGCGGATCCGGCGAACGCGACGTTCATCCCGTATCCGGCGTGGTACTTCCTCGATCTGTTCGGCCTGCTGCAAGTCGTTCCGGGCGACCTGGAAGTGGTGGGCGCGCTGGTCATTCCCGGTGTTGCAACGGTCATTCTGCTGCTGCTTCCATGGATCGATCGCAGCACGACGCGCATGGTCGGCAACCGCAAGCCGATCATGTGGCTACTGGGGGTTTCGCTCGCCGTCATGTGGGCGCTCACGCTCTACGCGCAGACGACCGTTATGTCCAAGCAAGCCCTGGCGCCGCCGAGCGCACCGCAAACGCAAGTACTCGCGATGGAAGAAACCAATGCGGCCGCGGGCGGAAATGCGACCGCGCCGGGCGCGAACAATCAATCCGGTACGTCCGGCGGCGGCGCGGCTGCAAGCCCGCTGGCAGCTGCGGGGCAGAAAGTCTACTCGCAAAACTGCTCGAGCTGCCACGGTGCAACCGGTATGGGCACGCCGGGCGCGTTCCCGCCGCTCGCGAACAACCCGACCGTTACCGGACCGGCCGACGAAGTCATCAAGATCGTGCTCGACGGCAAGAGCGGCCCGATAACCGTGAACGGCCAGGGCTACAACGGCCAGATGCCGCCATGGAAAGCCTCGCTCTCGAACAAAGACCTCGCCGCGGTCGTCACGTACATCCGCACGGGGCTGGGCAGCAACAAAGCGAGCGCGGTCACCGAGAAAGACGTCGCGAAGCTCAAGAAGTAGTTCGATACCTCACGACGACACTGGGAAACGGGGTCGCTAGCGCGGCCCCGTTAATTTTTTCTCGATGCGGGTGTCGGGAACGAGCCAGACGATCGCGACGAACACATAGAGCGCGACCGCGATCCAGTGGTTGACGAATGCGAGCGCGATGCCCGCGGCGTAGGAAACGATAGACACCCGGCCCTTGAGATCGCTGCCCAGCGCGCCTGCTAAAAACGACTCTTTGCCGCCGTTCGCCGCGATGAGCGCGGTTTGCAGTATGGTATACGCAATCGCCGCGAACAGCAGCACGATGCCGTAAATCGCCGTCGGGAGCGGCGCGAATTGGTTCTCGCCCATCCATCCCGTTGTGAACGGAACGAGCGATAGCCAAAAAAGCAAATGCAGGTTGCTCCACATCACGCGGCCGGTAATGCGCTCGGCGACGTACAGCACGTGATGGTGATTGTTCCAATAGATGCCGATGAACGCAAAGCTCAGCACGTAGACCAAAAACACCGAGAGCACGGGGCGCAGCGCGGCAAGCGTCGCACCGTGCGGAACTTTCATCTCCAGCACCATGATCGTGATGATCACCGCGATGACCCCGTCGCTGAACGAGACCAATCGGTGTTTCGTCATGCTAGAAGTCTTCTCATAAATCCCCGTGCTTGGATTCGGGAGCGATTTTGCGTTGGGCCGGACGAACGATGAGGGAGCAACGCCGTAGCGTTGTGACCGAAGAGTGAGTTCGGTCCAGCGGAAAAGCGCCCCGAAGGCGGGTGCGGGGGTTTATGAGACGACTTCCAGCCTGCGGAGCAGTCGCCGCCCTCGTAGAGGTAGAGCGCGGCTTTGTCCCACTTCGTCACCAGACGCGGGGCGCGCCCGACGTCAGGGGCCGAATCGCGCGCCGGTGCGATGAGCCACGTGCGCGGACTCGAGCAAATCACCGCACGCGGGCTGAAGCCTTGCCGCGGATCGGGATCGTGCGGTCCGACCAAGACGTACACACGCGGGCGCGTGTAGAAAACGAGCGCGTTTCCGCCGGAAACGTGCAGAATCGCAACGGTGTCGCCCGGTTGTCGCCGCGCGTCGATGATCCGGGCGAGGTGCGGGACCGGTTTGAACGCTTCGGCCTGCGGCAGCGCGAGCAGCGCGAGAAAGGCGAACGCGAAAACCATCGAGATGCCGAGCGCATACGGCGCGATGCCGCGCGTGCGCACCGCCGGCGAGACGAAGAGAAAGAACGCTACGAGCGCGCCGACGAAGATCGCCGCACCGACGTAGATCAGATTGAATGCCAGCCGATCGAATGCGCCCATCAAGCGGTTGTCTCGTGTGAACCACACGATGGCGATGGCGAGCAGTAAAATGCATGCCGGTACGATCGCCGATGAAATGAGCACCGAACGGCTGCGAACGCGCTCGACGGCTTCGTCCAGATACAGCGCGACCAGTAATGCCGGAGCCGGAAGTGCGAGCGCGATGTAATTCGGCAGCTTCGTCTGCGCGAAACTAAAGAAGAGAAAGGGCAGAATCAGCCAGCAAAAGGCCAGGCGCAGCCACTGCTGCCCTTCGGCGTCATCGGGATCGCTTCGGCGCAGGCGCGGAATCGTATACGCGAGCGCCGACGGAAAAAACGCAATCCATGGAAAAAACGCGAGGATAAACACCGGCAGGTAGTACCACGCCGGTCCGCTTTGATTTTCGATGGTACCGGTGTAGCGCCCGATCGTGTAATGGCCGATCAGCACGATGACGGCGCGCAAACCGCTGCGCCCGACGAGCGCGAGGAACCACGGCGCGACGACGGCGAGGAAAACGGCGGCCGCACCGAGCCAGCCGCGCCACGACGGCAACGCAATGCGCGCGTGGCGGCTCTGCCACAGCGCATACGGCACAATGACGAGCAGCGCGATTACGGGCGCCACGGGTCCCTTGGCGAGAAATCCCAAACCTGCGGCCAGCGCGCCGATCCAATAGTCGCGATCCTCGCCGGAGCGCAGCGCGCGAAACAAACTCAGGATGCTGACCGTGACCGCCAAATCGAGCAGCGCATCCATGATCGCCAGCCTGCCGACGATCGCTTGCATCAGGCACGTCGAGAGCGCGACCCCGGCGTAAATGCCGGCGCGCGTCCCGAAGCTGCGCGCAACCGCATACGTGAGGGCCCATCCCATGCCGATCGTAGCGAGCGCCGACGGAAGTCGCAGCGCAAACGAGGTCAGCCCAAAAATCTTGGCGCACAGGGCGGCAATCCAGAAGTAGAGCGGAGGCTGGACGTACCATGCCGAGCCGTTGAGATGCATCACGATCCAGTCGTGCGTGAGCAATATCTCACGCGCGACCTCACCGTAGGCGGTTTCGCTATTGTCCCAGAGCGTGCCGCTGCCCAGCCCCGGAATGGTAACGAGCGCGGCAATTGCCGCGCCGATCAGCCCTGCACGCATCGTTTTGGACACGGCAGGCAGTTTTGGGCACCGATGCAGCGAAGTCATGCGGGCTCATGTCAGCTCCCCAGCGAGGCTCAGACCTCATCGCCGCAGCGGCGCGCACGCTGGCCCGGATGCGCACCTATATCAAGACCGTGCTCCCGCCCGCCCAGCGCGGCGCGGTCTTTCACGCGCTGGCACAGCTTCCCATCGAACGGCTGGCGGCGATGAATCCGGTGCAGGCCGAACACGAAATGGAGGCGATGATCGACGCCCTTCGCTCTCCTCACGAGGGTGGCGACGGCTTAACTGCGCTCGTCTGCGCCTCCAGAGCGAGCGCCTTGGCGATGACGCAAACACGCATGGTGGCGGCAAAACTCGCCCGGCGCGGCATCGCCACGACGATTCTGAACCTCACCACGGTCGGCGATCGCGTGCAGGACCGCTCGCTGGTTGCAATCGGCGCACAGAGCTTGTTCGTCAAGGAACTCGAGCTCGCGCTGCGGGACGGCCGCGCGCACTACGCCGTGCATTCTTGCAAAGATTTGCCCAGCACGCTGCCGGATGATATGCGAATCGCGGCCATTTCGGCGCGCGAAGATCCGCGCGACGCGTTTTGCAGCGAACGCTTCGCATCGTTCGCCGAACTGCCGGCGGGCGCGCGAGTCGGCACCTCCAGTTTGCGCCGCCGCGCCCAACTGGCCGCACTGCGCCCGGATTTGCAGTACGTCGACGTGCGCGGCAACGTCGATACGCGCCTGCGCAAGTTGCGCGAAGGTCAATACGATGCAATCGTGCTCGCATCGGCGGGTTTGCGCCGCCTGGGCGTAGGCGCAAAGCACACCGTGCCGTTTGAAGTCACGCAGATCGTTCCCGCCGTCGCGCAGGGTGCGCTCGCGATAGAAACGCGAGCCGATGCGCCGGAGATCGCAAAGCAGCTGCGCGAGGCGATCAACGACACCGCCGCCGAACTCGCGGTACTGTGCGAACGCGCGGCGCTGCGAACGCTGCAAGGCGGATGTCAAGCACCGATCGGCATTCATGCGCGCTATGAAGGCGGCCGGCTCGTCGTCGACGGCCTCATTGCCTCGCTCGACGGCACGGCCGTGATTCGCGATCGGCGCAGCGCGCAAGCGGCGAACGCCGCAGACGCCGAATCGCTCGGCGTCACGCTCGCGCAAGCGCTGCTGAGCGCGGGGGCCGCGAATATTCTGACGTTGAGCCCGCGCCCGCAAGCGCTTCCGCTCTCCGGTAAAGTCGTCGTCCTGCCGCGTACGCACGAACGAGCGAGCCGCATCGCCGCCGCCCTGCGCGCCGACGGTGCCGAAGTCGTCGAAGTACGCTCGGGCGAAGCGGAAGCGCGCACCCTCGGAGGGCGCGTGCCCGACGTCATCGTCTTTCCGTCGAGCGCCGCGGTGAGCGCCGCCGGCGCATACTTGCACCGCGTGCACCGGTACGAGCGCCGCCCGGCCGTCGCCGCCATGGGACCGGCCAGTTCCGCCGCCGCGCATGCGGCGGGCTTCACGCCCGACGTCGTGGCGCCGGACGCCGAGATCGACGCGCTCGTCGGCGCCGTGCGCGCACATTTACTCGCGAAGGAGCATGGCTCGTGATTCGTACCCGCTTGGCACAGTTGATTCGCCCGCGCCGGCTGCGCCGCACGGAAACGCTGCGCGCGCTCGTGCGCGAGCATCGCGTCGA
>DASSZL010000013.1:0-16334 GCA_035713505.1 Vulcanimicrobiaceae bacterium
ACCGACCACTTCAAACGCGTGAACGATACGTTCGGTCACGGCGCGGGCGATATCGTGCTGCAGCGCATGGCCAATCTGCTGCGGGAACACACGGTGCCGGAGGTCGACTTGCCCGCGCGAAACGGCGGCGACGAGTTCTGCGCCATCGTGCGCAACGTTCACAAGGTGAGCGCCATTGAGCGCGCGCACCGCTTTTGCGCGGCGGTTCGGGAATGTTCGTTCGGGATCGAGGTTCCGGTCACGGCGAGCATCGGCGTGGCGGCCTATCCGTACGACGCCTCGGATGCCGGCGCGCTGCTGGAAGTCGCCGATGGCGCCATGTACCACAGCAAACGCTCCGGACGCGACCGGGTTTCTTTCCCGGTGGACGGCACCTCGTTCGCGGTATTTTCCTCCGGCAAACGCTGAAAAGCAAATCGCGGCGCGGCCACGAACATGGCCGCCGTGACCGTTGCACTGCTCTCAGTCATCGGACGCCCGAACGCGCTTGACCGTGAAGTCAGCGCGCTTTCCGTGCGGGCCTTGCTGCACAGCTCTCCCGCCGCGCTCATCGACCCGGACCGTGCGCAGGCAGCGCTGCACCTGCAGCAGTTCCGCACCCCGATCTGGATTGTGATGATTGCACTGCAGATAGCCGTGCTCGCGTGGTTTTGGAACTCCGGCGCCTCCGCGCGGCTGCGAGACCGGCTTCGCTCGCTGCTGCGGTCCGAGTTTGCGGTGCGCTTCTGTTTCGGCGCGCTCCTCGCGGGAGTGGACAAGCTGGCGGCGCTCGTACCCCAGGCGCTCGAGTACCGCTATATGCGCATCCTCGATCTGAACAACGTGCTTTTTCGGAGCTGGCTGGTGGAGTGGGTCGCGGCAACGCTGCTGGCCATGGCGGTGGCCGGATGCATCGCCGCGGTCGTGCTGTGGCTCGCGGATCGCACGCATCAATGGTACATCTATACAATCGTCGCGGTAATTGGAATCACCCTGCTCGTTTCGTATGCCAATCCGCTGGTCATCGCTCCCGCGTATACGCCGCTTTCCCAGGCGCAGCTTTCCGCACCGCTGCAAGGCGATCTGCGGCAGCTTCAAGCGAGCACCGGTGTGAGCGTCCCCGTGCTGGAAGCGCACCTGTCGCGCCGCACGCATTTGGATGCGGCGTACGTCATGGGGTGGGGCGGCACGCAGCGCGCCGTCATTTCGGACACGATGTTTGCCGGCGCGACGCCATCCGAGCTGGTTTTCGTCCTCGCGCGTTCGCTGGCGTGGGTCGCGGCGAACGACGGCTTGCACATTGCCCTGGTCGAAGGCGCGTTCTTCGTAATTGGAGCCGCGCTGGCAGTGTTCATCTCCGATCGCATCGGCTTTCGCCGGGACGACGATCCGGTATCGCGCCTCGCGCTTCTGGGCGCGGTCATGGGCGCCGTCTATTTGGTCGCGGTGCCGTTTTACAACGGCTATGCGCGAAACATGGATCGTGCAGCGGACGCGGCAGCGGTTGCGCTCACGCGCGATCCCGCTTCCGCGATTCGTCTGGAGGTTCGCCACGCGGATCAGGCGCTGATCCCGTTATGCCCGAACCCGTTCGCGTACTGGTATTTCGACGCCCGCGTGCCGGCCGGTACGCGCATCAGCGATCTGCAGGGGCGTCCCGACTTCTGCGCTACGCGGCGCCCGTAAAAACGCTTCCCGTCACGCGCGTCCCCAGATGATGCGCGGTCAAGAGTTCGACGACTGTCGCGTGCGCGATCCGGCCGTCGACGATGTTCGCCTGCGCGACGCCGCCGCGTACGCCGAGCGCCGCAGCGCGGATCGCGGTGCGTAAATCTGAGGGAACACGCTCGTCGTTCGCGATGGCGAGCGCTTCGGCGGGCGTCAGCTCCGTGATGATCGCCGCGGTTTCCGGATCGGTCACGCCGCCGAGCGCGTGAAAGAAGATGGCCCGTACCGCATCCGTCGCCGCCGCAACGGCGCGAGCGACTTCATCGGCTTCGATAATGCGCTCGCGCGGTGCGAACACGGAGAACGTCGTCGGCTCGATGACGGGAATGTAGCCCGCGCCGGTAAGCGTTTGCAGTATGCCGGTTTGTACGTTGCCGATGCCGTTCGGGGTTCCGGGCAGCATGGCCGCGTCGCGGCCGGAAAGACCGACTGCGCTGTTGCCGCTGCGATTGATCGCGCGAACGAGCGCACGCCCGGCCCGCGGCGTCGGAGCCACGACGATGGGATGGACGCTTTGGCGCGTGAGAAAGGTCAGGTCGTCAAAGAACGTGGTGTGCGTCGCAAACGCCGTTTCCTCGTCCACGCGGACCACGAATGCTTTGCCGGCAAACCCCTCCATCAAGCGACCTCCGTCTACTTTACTGTATCGGTCCTTCCCAGTTGTTGATGAACTGCATCGCCGATTCGATACCCTGGTCGAGCCAGCGCTGAACCGTATCGGCCGACGCCCCGATGACTTCGGGCAAGTGCGCGGTCTCTTGCGCGGTGAAGGGGCTGAGCACGTGGTCGATGCTCTCGTACTCGGGACGCCCGACGCCTATGCGGAGCCGCGGAAACTGGTCTCCCATCGTCGCGATGATCGAGCGCATGCCGTTGTGGCCGCCGTGCCCCCCAAACGGACGCATGCGGATACGGCCGAACGGTAAATCCATGTCGTCGTAGATCACGAGCAGCGCTTGCGGCGGGGTGCGGTACCACGACGCGAGCAGGCGCACCGGTACGCCGCTGTTGTTCATGAATGACTGCGGCTGCACGAGCACGATCTTGCGTGCTGAATCGTACGCTTGCCGGGCGGCGTCTTTGGTCTTCCAGTTCTCGATGCGCAAACGGCGCGCGACTTCGTCGACGGCTAAGAAGCCGGCGTTGTGCCGCGTGCGTTCGTACTTGGAGCCGGGGTTGCCGAGGCCGACCACCATGCGGACGGCCTCGGCGAGTTTTTGACCTATTCCGGCGCTCCTTCGCCTTCCGGTTTCCCGACGAGCTCAGGCTGCGCTTCGACCGGCGCCGCGCCGGCTTCCGCTTCCTCGAGCGCGCGAGCGGTCTTCGAGGATTCGACCGTCACGACGGTCGTGTCCGCGGGGGTGAGCAACTTCACGCCGGGCGGCAGTTTGACGTCGCCAGCGTTCAAGTGCTGGTGGATGCCCAGCTCCGTCACATCGACTTCCAGGTGATCCGGCAGTTTGTTCGCCGGGCCCTCGACTTCGAGCTCGTGCGCGACCAAGTCCATGACGCCGCCCATGTTGCGCACGCCGTCCGGCGTTCCAACCGTAACCAAGTTCAGTTTCGTGTGCACCGTCTCGGTCGCCGAAACGCGCTGCAGATCGAAGTGAATCGGCTTGCGGGAAACGGGATCGATTTGGATTTCGCGCACCATCGCCGTTTCGAGCTTCTTGCCGCCGATTTTGAGCTCGATGAGGCCCGAGCGTCCGCCGTGGTGCAGCAGGTCCGCAAGCGCGCGACTTTCGGCAGCGATGCTCTCGCTGGAGCCGTGGCCGTACAGCACGCCGGGAACTTTGCCGGCGCGCCGCAGCGCATGCGCCTTGGTCGAACTGCCGCCCTCGCGGCGTTCAATGACTAGAGAAAGGTTCTGTGCCATGTAGTGTCCTTGCTTATGAAACGATGACGGGCTCGGGAACCGGCTGAACGTCACTCATTTTTTTTTCCGGTTCCTCGGTGAAAAGTTCTGAGACGGAACGGTTCGTGGTGATGCGGTTGATCGCGTCGGCGAACGTTTGCGCGATCGAGAGCTGCACGAACTTTGGATGTTCGAGAATCGCATCGGGAAACGGAATCGTGTTCGTCACGACGACCCGTTCGATGGGAGAATCCTCGAGCACGCGGATTGCGTCGCCGGCGAAGATGCCGTGCGAGGCGACGGTATAGACGTGCGTCGCGCCGCGCGCGAGAATCGCCTCGGCCGCTTTGGCCAGCGTGCCGCCGGTGGAGATCATGTCGTCGACCACGACCGCGACTTTGCCGCGGACGTCGCCGACGATATCGGTGACTTCCGAAATGTCGGGTTCCGGGCGGCGCTTGAAGACGATGGCGAGCGAGCTATTCAGGCGTTTGGCGAAGAGTTCGGCCCGGTGCACGCCTCCGGCGTCCGGCGAGACCACGACGATGCGGTCCTCGCACAGGCCTTCCTTCTTTAAGTAATTGCAGAGCGTGGGCATGGCCATCAGATTGTCGACCGGGCCGTCGAAAAAGCCCTGAATCTGCGCCGCGTGGAGATCCATCGTGACCATGCGTTTGGCGCCGGCGACTTTGAGCATGTTCGCGACGACCTTGGCCGAGATCGGCTCGCGCCCCGTCGTCTTCTTGTCTTGCTTGGCGTAGCCATAATACGGAATGACCGCCGTGATGCGAGCCGCGGACGCGCGCTTGAGCGCGTCGATCATCAGCAGCAACTCCATCATCGAATCGTTCACGCCGTTGCCGTTGGGCGCTTTGCAGAGCGACTGCACGACGAACACCTCGGAGCCGCGTACGTTCTCGCCGATCTGCACGCGCGTCTCTTCATTCTTGAACTTCGAGACGAGCGCTTTTCCGGTGTGCAACTTCAGGCGCTTGGCGATTTCTTCGGCCAGCGCGTGGTTCGAGTTGCCGCTAAAAACGAGGGGGTTGAGGCTCAACGGGCGATCTCCAAGGAAGGCAGGCACGCGTGAAGTTCCCGCGCCCACGCGCGCAACCCTACCCCCTCGCCGCCCTTCGGCGCTCGGCGGCGTTGAAATGAAGGTAGACCAGCGGCATGAGCATCCGGTTGTAGAAAAACCGGATCAGCGACGTCCGCGGCCCGGGCGCGAGCCGCCCTTCATCAGCTTCGAACAACACGAAATTTGCCATCGACCTGCGCAGCCGGCGACTGAAGGACCTGCGCTCCTCGACTGAGCGGCCGCTCCGGCGCAGGAGTGCCTGCGCGGCGCGAACGTCGTCGGCTTGCGAACGCACGGCCTCCAGCACGTCCTGGTCACCGATGTTCAGAAAACGCAGGACCTTCCCGTCGACGTAATCATTGCGGCCGAACAAAAACCCGTTCATGAGATCCGTGCCCGCCGTCCGGCTTCGCTCCAGCTGCCGCGCCTTCTGCACCATCCGTTTCAGCCAGACCATTTCGTCGACGCACTCGTGTGCGGAACAAGGCGTCCAATTCATGCATACTCTCTGGGGGTCGCCGGAACAAAAGTTTCGGTAGGCGCAACCCTTGTGGCGCCCTATCGGGTACGTTAGAGGCAATGGCCCAGAAGTTCAAGCTGGTCAGTCCCTTCCAACTGGCGGGGGACCAACCGAAGGCGACCCAGAGCCTGGCTCAGGGCGTCGTGCGGGGCGATCGCGCGCAAACGCTCCTGGGCGTGACCGGCAGCGGCAAGACGATGGCGATGGCGCGCGTGGTCGAGCTCGTGCAAAAGCCGACGCTGGTGCTCTGCCACAACAAGACGCTTGCCGCCCAGCTGTGCGCCGAATTCCGGGAGTTCTTTCCGGAGAACGCCGTCGAGTACTTCGTCTCGTACTTCGACTACTATCAGCCGGAAGCGTACATCGCGCACACCGACACCTACATCGAAAAAGACAGTTCCATCAACGACGAGATCGAGCGCTTGCGCCACTCGGCCACGCAGTCGCTGCTTACGCGGCGCGACACGCTGATCGTCGCCTCGGTTTCGTGCATCTACGGTTTGGGCTCGCCGTCGGACTACATGGAGATGTCGGTGAAGCTGCGGATCGGCGAGCAGATGGACCGCGACGTCCTGCTGCGCAAGCTCGTCGACATGCAGTACCGCCGTAACGATCTCAACATGGTGCGCGGCACCTTCCGCGTGCGCGGCGATACGCTTGAATACATGGGCGTCGACGAAGACCTGATCCATCGCATCGAGTTTTTCGGCGACGAGATCGAGGCGATCAACGTCGTGAACATCATGACCGGCGAATACGTCGAGAGCAAGGACGAGCTGCTCATTTTCCCGGCCAAGCACTTCATTACTCCGGACGAGAAGATGCGCCGAGCGGTCCAGTCGATCGAAGCCGAACTCGAAGAACGCCTGCGCCTGTTCAAAGAAAACGGCAAGCTGCTGGAAGCCCAGCGTCTAGAGATGCGCACGCGCTACGATTTGGACATGCTGCGCGAGGTCGGCTACTGCAACGGCATCGAGAACTATTCGCGCCACCTGACCGGACGCGAGCCCGGGTCGACGCCCTGGTGTCTGCTCGATTTTCTTCCCAAGGACTGGCTGCTGTTCATCGACGAATCGCATGTGACGCTGCCGCAGGTGCACGCGATGTTCGGCGGCGACCGCTCGCGCAAACTCTCGCTGGTCGAGCACGGATTCCGTCTGCCCAGCGCGCTGGACAACCGCCCGCTCACGTACGACGAGTTTGACGAGCACATCAATCAGGTGATTTACGTCTCGGCAACGCCGAGCACATACGAAGTGGGACGCAGCGCTCAGACCGTCGAGATGATCATTCGTCCGACTGGACTGGTCGATCCGGAAGTCGAGGTTCGCCCGACCCGCAACCAAGTCGACGACTTGATGGAAGAGATTCGCCAGCGCGTGGAGCGCAAAGAGCGCGTGCTCGTGACCACGCTCACCAAGAAAATGGCGGAAGACCTCACCGACTTTCTCATCGAGATGAACTTCAAGGTGCGTTATCTGCACAGCGAGGTGGACACGCTCGAACGCGTCGCCATCCTGCGCGACTTGCGTCTGGGCGTCTTCGACGTACTGGTGGGCATCAATCTCTTGCGCGAGGGCCTGGATCTGCCCGAAGTCTCGCTGGTCGGCATTCTGGACGCGGATAAGGAAGGCTATTTACGCAGCGGAACCTCGCTCATCCAGACGATCGGCCGCGCCGCCCGCCACGTCGAAGGCAAGGTCGTCATGTACGCCGATTCGGTGACCGAATCGATGGCCAGGGCTATCGGCGAGACGCGCCGCCGCCGCGAACGGCAGGTCGCCTACAATGCCGAGCACGGCATCGAACCGCGCTCGGTGCGCAAAGAAATTCGCGACATTCTAAGCATGGTCGGGGCGACGGAAGAAACGCAGGCGGATATTCGGCGCGAGAAAATCCCGCGCGAGGTCGCAATGCGCATGGCCGCGGAGTTGGAAAAGAAGATGCGCGAGTACGCGGCCAACTTGGAATTCGAAAAAGCGGCCGCGCTGCGAGATGAACTCATCGACTTGCGTAAGCACATCGGCGGGAACGAGTCGCTGCTCTTCCAAGGCAAGGCGCCGAAAATCTTCGAGCACGCCCTCAAGGAATTAGTGGGCAGCTAGCAAGAAACGCGGCTTTGTTGGCACGCCGCGAGTTTACATCCGAATTCCGAACTTTCATCAATAGAAACATCAATTCGGTCGAGCAGATCGAAGTGTTGTTGATTTTGCTCGCCAATCCGGAGCGCGTTTGGACGATCGAGGAAATCAGCGCCGTCATGCGCAGCAGCCGCAATTCGATCCGGTCCCGCCTCGAAAGCCTGACGGCGCGAAAGCTGGCCGCGGCGGTCGAGGATAGCGGCTACCGGTATTCGGCAAGCGGACGCTTGCATGTCATGGTCGAAGTTCTGGCCGAGGAGTATGGGGAGCGTCGCTTCAGCGTGATTGAACTGGTCTTCTCTAAGGGTGACCCCCTGCAGTCATTCGCGGACGCGTTCCGGCTCAAGGAGGACGATGCTGGCCGCTGATTTCGTTTATTTCCTGTGCACCGTCACTTCGCTGGTTTGTGCGATGCTGCTCCTGCGCAGCTACCGGCGCAATCGCGTCGGATTGCTGCTGTGGAGCGCGATATGCTTCCTCGGACTGTTCGTGAACAACCTCATGGTGCTCATCGACCTGGATCAGATCGTCTTTTCCTCGATCACCAACCTGTCCGTGTGGCGGCTCGTTCCGGCGCTTTTGGGGCTGGCCGCGCTTTGCTACGGCTTGATCACGGAGGCGCGGTAGATGTATCAGGTCCTCTCCGGCGCTTTGGTTGTGCTCTCGCTGGTTCCGGCGTTATTTTTCGCGGTGTCGTGGCGCAAGACCGGAGACCGGTTCTTCTTGATTTTCGCGCTCGCGTTTACACTGCTCGGCGTCGAACGCGCGATGCTCGGCGTGCTCAATTTGCCGGAGTCACCGCTGCTTTCGATTTATCTCATCCGCCTGGTCGGCTTCTTGCTCATCATCGTGGCGATCGTCGACAAGAACCGCTCCGCGCTGCACCGCTAGAGCAGCTAAACGCGGCGCTGTTGGGCGCCGATCGCATCTATGTGGGCGTGGACGACGCCGGGCACTTGACGTGGGTTCCTGTCTATCACATTCACACGTACGTTCGCGCCTGGCGCTCCTTGGGAGGGGCATCGGCGACGCGCATTCCGCTGGTCCAACCCGCCCTGGTTCCGGGAACGTCCTCGACCGGCTATGCCTATTGCGCGTCTGATATATCCGATCCGGACAGTGTGGCCGAGCCATGTCAGATCGGCTCGAGCCAGACGACTGCTTCATATTACGACTTGTCTACGGGACTGCGTATAGTGACAAGTGAGGCATTATGAAGCAGGTCGGCACGGCGATAGCAATGGCGGCAAGCCTAGCGCTTGTTCCGCAAGCCTGTGCCGCAAAGGGGCCGGATACTTCTCCGGCCCCAGCCGCCCGGGTCTCGACTGCGTCAGGACGCAAATGTTCCAGTAAGAGAGCGTTGGACGTCGCGCGTATAATTGCGGAGATTTCCAAGCGCCGGCTCGCGTTATCTGCCTTTTGCAAGTGCATCCCTCGAACGCGGGCACAGTTGCTCGAGCAATACCGCTTATACAACAGGGACTGGCACTTTGAATTGATCGATCTTCGAGCGCCGATGCGCTTTGAAATGGATCCGGTTAATGGCCTTGGCATGGTTGCCTCGTCGGCAGCAATCGCGGTAAATCCCAATTTGCCGACATCCACAATTCTTTATTTGGAAGTTCAGAACGTCCGAGTCCACCGACCCGAATACGCGGCATGGATGCTGACCGGTGACCCATTTGGCCTGAGCCGCGAACGCTGCGTCTAACCGTACCGGTTATGCGGCTGCCTGCGCCGGCGAAGGGAAACGCGAACGCGGCCCCCCAACGATGATCCTATGCCGCGACTCACGTTTGAAGAACAGCAGCAACGGGACGATCTCGCGTACCTGAGCGCTTTTCTGCCGCCGCAGACGGCACCCGCAGGGATTTCGTATGCGACGCGCACGGGCGCGCTGCTCCGCGTCGACGGAGTCACGGCCGGAGCGTTTGATCGCGAGCATCACGACGTCGTCTTGCCGCCCAGCGATCGGCCGCGTGAATTGTCGCTCGAAGTCGAGCTGCACGCGCTTCCGACAAACGGCTTGCCGTCCGGCCCTGGGCTCATCTGGCGCTATTTGAATGCCCGCTCGCACGAGGAGCCGCGGATGGCGGCGCAACTGACCGAAGCCCCCGTCGACGACGCCCCGGGTGATTCGACGCCTCACGACGGCACGGCATTGCCGTGCATCGGGCACAGCCATCTCGACGTGGCGTGGCTCTGGACGTACGGACAGACGCGGCGCAAAGCGCAGCGCACGTTTGCGATCGCTTGCGACCTGCTGGACCGCGATCCGTCGTTTATCTTCGTGCAGAGCCAGCCGCAGCTGTACCGGTTCGTCGAAGAGGCGGACGAGCAGTTGTTTGAACGCGTGCGCGCACTGGTGCGCGAAGGACGCTGGGACGCCGACGTGGCGGCGCTTTGGGTCGAAAGCGACTGCAACGTGCCCTCGGGCGAATCGCTGCTGCGTCAAATGCTGTACGCGCACGCGTATTGCATGCGGCATTTCGGCGTCGCGCCCTCGATTGCGTGGCTCCCGGACACCTTCGGCTTTGCCAACACGCTTCCGCAGCTGCTCGCGCATGCCGGCATTCCGTTTTTCGCCACCACCAAACTGAACTGGAACGACACGACGAAATTTCCGTATCCGCAATTCGTGTGGCGCGGTCCCGACGGAAGTGAGGTCGTCTGCGCACTGATGCGTTCGTATGACGGCGGCGCGTACCCATGGCGAATTCGCACGGCGAGCGAGCGGCGGGAGCCGCTCGTGCTGGGATACGGCGACGGCGGAGGCGGCGTCACGCCGAAGATGCTCGACCAAGTGCGCCGCTTCGGCCGATGGATCCGTCCCCGAACGTGGTTTGACGAGCTGGCCGACGAGCGCGCGCGCCTGCCCGTACATGCCGACGAGCTGTATCTGGAGTCTCACCGCGGCGTGTACACCACGCACCACGACGTGAAGTTTCACAACGCGCTGCTCGAGCGCGCGCTCATCGAGGCCGAAGAACTGCTCGCGTGGTGCCTTGCGGTGCACGCGCCGCGAGCCGCCGTCATGCAGTTCATGGATCGCGTGCACGCCGTCTGGGAGATCGTGCTGCGCAATCAATTTCACGACGTTCTCCCCGGAACGTCGATCACGCCGGTTTACGAGGACGTGATCGATGAATACGCACATGCCGAGGAGCTCATCGCCTCCGTTCTGAGTTCCGCCGAGTCCATGCTGCCGCGCACGACGGCGCCGATTCCGCAGGCCACGCCCGTGCCGCCCAAGCGCGAGGGCGAGGAGTTCACGTTCGACAACGGCTTGCTGCAAGCGCACGTTACATCGACGGGGGCAATCGTCGCGCTACACGTGGCCGGCGGCCCCAACGTGTGTTCACAGGGTAACGTGCTTGCGCTCTATCGCGACAAGCCGCGCCAATGGGAAGCCTGGAATATCGATCGCGGCTACGAGCGGCGCATGCAGAGCGCGCGGCCCGGCGCCGCGCGAGTCGAGAACGGCGCGTTGCACGTCGATTTCCGCCTGGGCGCTTCTGCGGCGCACATGCGTATCTCGCTCGCCGCCGGCGAGCCCTTCTTGCGCGTCGATCTCGACGCCGATTGGCAAGAACGCCGTACGCTGCTGCGCGTGGAGAATTGGTTCGCCGTGGCAACGGATGAAGTGACGTACGGATCGCCGCACGGAACGATCACGCGCACCGCGCTGGCGCAAACGCCCGAGCAGCGCGCGAAATACGAAGTGCCCGGCCAGCGGTACGCGATGGTGCGCGATCGTGCCGGCGGCGGCCTTGCGATCTTCGCGCTCGACACGTACGGCTGGAACGCGCGCGTATTGCCCAAAGGCGGCATCCACGTCGGCCACTCGTTATTACGCGGCACGACTTGGCCGGACGAACGGGCGGACATCGGTGAACACCGGCTCTCGTATGCGTTCGCGCCGTTCGCCGGCGCCGGTACGGGCGCACTGGAGCGCGCCTGGCTGCAATTCGCGCACGAGCCGCGCGTGCGGCTCTTCACCTGTGAGGACGACGGCGTTTTAGTCGTTGTCTGCAAGCCGGCGCACGACGGCGAGGGCATCATCGTGCGCGTGCGTGAATGCGAAGGGGAACGGCGCGAGGTTGCGCTGCGCTGCGCTGCGCGCATGACGCAAGCCGCCGCGGTCGACGCTCTGGAGCGCCCGCTCGAACGCGACGTGCGCATGGAGAACGAGCACTTGCACTTTCATCTGCGGCCTTATGAACTGCGCACGCTGCGGGTACGCTTCTCACATGGCTGAGATCCGCGCGGTCCTTTTCGATTTGGACGACACGCTTCACGACGACACCTATGCGTTCACGACGGCGGCGCAGGAGGTCGCAGCCGAAGTCGCGGCCGAGCACGGCATCGACGCGCTCGCGCTCAAGAAAGCGTATATCGCGCAGGCCGAGGGTTTCTGGCACCGCCTCACCGCAAACGAGCTGCAGATCAAACTCTCGCAGTGGCGCGCCGAGATGTGGGGCAACGCTCTCCGATCCGTCGGTTTGGACGACCCGCACTTGGCCGAGCGCAGCGCCGGAAACTACAACGTGTATCGCAAGAAGTATTTCGCGCTATTTCCGGGCGCGCTGGATTTGCTGCGGGAGCTGAAAGAGCGCGGCATCAAGCTCGCGCTGCTCACGAACGGCGTTTCCGAAACGCATCGCGAGAAAATCGCGCTGCTGCAGATCGCCGAGTATTTCGACGCGATCTTCTTGGCCGATGAGGTCGGCATGCTCAAGCCCGACCCCTTGCTCTTCGCGCACGCGTGCACCAAGCTGCAAACGCCGCCTTCGGAGAGTGCGATGGTGGGCGACCGGTACGAGCGCGACATCGCCGGAGCGCTAACCGCCGGCCTGTTCACCATATGGATGAACGTGCGCGGCGAGCGCCTGCCGGAGGGTGCGCGGCCCGCCCACGTCACGGTCTCGAGCATCGGCGAAGTTGCCTTGCACCTTATCGGCGAAGCCCGCGAAGATGCCCGCTAACACGGCTCCCGGCGCCACGCTCGCGCGGGCCTGGAGTTTGCTCTCCCGCAATTGGATCATCGTCGTGCCGTCGATCGCGGTCGGTGCCGTCAGCGCGGCCCTGGCGAGCGCGCTTTCCGCCGCGGGCTGGCTTTCGTGGCAGTTTTTCGGCGACCTCAACCAAACCGGCCCCGCCGGATATTGGGCGTTCCTGGCGACCATAGTCGCGATCGGGCTGCGCATCGTCGCCGCCGTCGTCGCCATCGCGTTCACCTGCGGCATGGCCGCGGCGGCCTGGACCGGCGCAAGCGCGCGCTTCGCCGACGGAGCCGCCGCTCTGCGCCGCAACGGTGTGCACGCGTTCGTCGCGCTCGTCGTTCTCACAGTGCTCGGGCTGGTCGCGGCCGCGCTCTTCATCCCGACCTTCGGGATCTCGGTGCTCGCGTACATGATTTTCATGCTGTACGCCATGCCGGGCGTGCTGGTCGGGAACCGCGGCGCCATCGACGCCATCGTCGAATCGATCGCCCTCTCGTGGCGCAGCATCGGCGTGACGATCGTCTTGGTCGCGCTCATCGTCGCGCTCGCCGTGGCCGGCGGATTGCTCGGTAACCTGCTGGAGCGCGTGCCGTTTCTGGGGCAATTGCTGGGTTGGGTCGTCATGGAAGCCGTTGTTGCGTACGCCACGCTGGTGGTGGTGGGCGAATACATCCAATTGCTCACCCCGCCAGACCAGGCGAGGTAGCGCCTTGTGCAGGCTGCCGCCCGCCCGACTAGCGAATACCCACTTGCTTGCTATTTCTTGTAGGTGGGGAGGGGACTATCTATGGATGTGATTCAGCGCATGCCCGCGTTTTGGCGGGTGTTTACCATTGCCACGCTCGCATTCGTCGTACTGAAAATCTTACCGTTGCTTTTCATCGGGACCTTGCTGTGCTGGGCCGTGGTCGTCGCCGCTGGCTGGAAATACCCCCTTAGCATGACGGAGAAAATCCAAACAATGTCAAGTCCGACCGGCTACGCCATTGGTATGGGCGCGTTGATGGGAGCCGCAGTCAATTTTGCCGGCGTCATTTTGATGCTTATCTGGAGTCTGATTTGGGTGTCAATTGGGGCGGGCGCAGCCGCCGCCGCGGCGCACAATCATAACGAGGCCTTGGCGGCGACCTCGTTCGTTGCCGGGCTGGGGGCTCTCGGCTGGTTTTTTTCGGCTTTCACGGCGCCGTTCTGGGGCGCGATTCTTGGCGCATTCGGCGGCTTGATCGGTGGATCGCAAGTGCCAAAAGCCGCCGTTGCGACGACGAGCCCGCCTTCACAATAGGCGCCTTAGCAACGAAACGACAAATAATCGCACCCGACCGAAGCGTCGGGTGCGATTATTTGTAAGATTCTTCCGAAAAACTTCGCAAACGTGCTCCACGCTGTTGTCCGGAGGTTCTCTATGCAGTCTTCGGAAGACTTGGGCAGCACCTTTGGGCGCGCGTGGCAGCTCCTCTCATCGAACTGGAACATCGCCATTCCCGCGGTGATCTTAGGGATCATCGGCGGCATTCTCGTACATCTGGTGGCGAGTATGTTCATTACCGGCGGCGCTGTCGTCGGCAGTCTCGGTGCGATCCTGCTCGGCGGCCTTTTGACGCTTGCGATCTCTACAGTTATACAAATCCTCACGATCGGCTTCACGACCGGAATGGGCGTCGCGGCGTGGCGCACCGGAAAAGCCGATATTTCCGACGGTACCGCAGTTTTCTCGAATGGCGGCGCGGTGCAAACGCTGATTCTCTGGATGGTCATCGGCGTCGTGCTTGCGCTGATCCCGGTCCTTGGGTGGCTCGCGGACATCGTGCTGATGTTCTTGCTGATCTATGCGGTCCCGGCCGCGGTCGTCAGCGGCGAAGGCGCCGGTGCGGCATTCGGCGAGTCGGTGAACATCGTCACCAAGAACTTCTTGCCCACGCTGATCATCATTCTGCTCATCGCTTGCATCGGGTTTGCCGGCGGCATCCTGGGTGCGATGGTGAGCTTCGTTCCCTTCCTCGGAAAAATCGTCGCGATGGTCATCCAGGAAGTCATCGTGGCGTACGGCATGCTGGTCATCATCGGCGAGTACCTCAAGGTGCGCGCCGCAACCCCGGCCGCCCCTCCGCCCGCCTAGCGATAAAAGCGGGCCGTGGGCTGAAACAAAAACGGGCGGGGGCGTGTTGAATAGAACTGCATGCCTTCCGACGACCCCGCCCAGCCCTTCGACGGTAACGGAAAAGCCCGCCGGGGGCTTGATTCCATTGTTATCAAGGGCGCGCGCGAGCAC
Organism: Vulcanimicrobiaceae bacterium; assembly: GCA_035713505.1. Lineage (GTDB taxonomy): Bacteria > Vulcanimicrobiota > Vulcanimicrobiia > Vulcanimicrobiales > Vulcanimicrobiaceae > DATGJX01. The sequence continues at coordinate 14,574 of DASSZL010000013.1, forward strand.
AACCTCAAGAACGTAGACCTGGTTCTTCCGCGGAACCGGCTCATCGTTATCACCGGCCTTTCCGGCTCGGGAAAATCCTCGCTTGCTTTCGATACCATCTACGCCGAGGGCCAGCGCCGCTACGTCGAGTCGCTCTCGTCGTACGCCCGCCAGTTCCTGGGGCAGATGGAGAAGCCCGACGTCGACTACATCGAGGGCCTCTCGCCGGCTATTTCCATCGACCAGAAGTCGACCTCGCGCAATCCGCGCTCGACGGTCGGCACGGTCACGGAGATTTACGATTACCTTCGCCTGCTCTTCGCGCGCATCGGCATTCCGCATTGCTACAGCTGCGGGCGCGAGATCAGCTCGCAAACGAGCGAACAGATCGTCGATTCCATTATGGAACTGCCGGAAGGGTCGCGCATTCAGCTGCTGGCGCCGCTGGTGCGCGGACGCAAGGGCGAATACGCCAAACTGTTCGAGGAGGCTGCAAAGGAAGGCTTCGCGCGCGTGCGCGTGGACGGCGAAACCAAAGAGCTGCGCGAGAAGATCGTTCTCGACAAGAAACGCAAGCACACCATCGAGGTCATCGTCGATCGCCTGGTGATGAAACCGGACGTGCGCAAGCGGCTCGCCGATTCCGTCGAAACGACGCTGCGCCTGAGCACCGGCATCGTCACGGCGCTGGTCGAAGATCCCGGCACGAAGGCGTCGCGCGAACTGACGTTCAGCGAAGCGTTCGCGTGCGTGCACTGCGGTCTGTCGTTTGAGGAATTGGCGCCGCGCCTGTTCTCGTTCAACTCGCCGTACGGCGCGTGTCCCGGATGCAGCGGTCTGGGTGAAAAAATCGAAATCGATCCGTGGAAAGTGATCCCGGACCGCAGTAAATCGATCGACGGCGGCGCCATCGTGCCCTGGAGTAAATCCATGGGCAGCGGCCGCTTTCCCTCGATGAACCCGTACTATCTGCAGCAACTCGAACGCGTGCTGCGCAAGTATCGCGTGAAAACGACCACGCCCATCGAAAAGATGTCGGACGAAGTGCTGGACATCATTCTGTACGGCACGGAGAACGAGCAGAACTTCGCCTACGAGTCCAAAGCCGGCAAAGTGTGGGAGTACCGCGCGACGTTCGAAGGCGTCATCAACAATCTGCAGCGCCGGTACAGCGAGACGTCCAGCGAGTACGTCAAGGAAGACATCGAGAAGTTCATGTCCGCCTCGACGTGCCCGCAGTGCAAAGGCGCCCGGCTCAAACCCGAAGCGCTCGCCGTTACCATCGCCGCGAAGAACATCGACGAACTCACGCGCATGTCCATCGAGCAGTGCGAGCGGTTCTTCGTCGACCTGCGCCCGAACGAACGCGAAGAGCAGATCGCGCACCAGGTGCTCAAAGAGATTCGCGCGCGCCTCGGCTTCCTGACCAACGTCGGGCTGAACTATCTCACGCTGGCGCGTTCGGCAACCACGCTCTCGGGCGGCGAATCGCAGCGTATCCGCTTGGCCACGCAAATCGGCAGTTCGCTCGTCGGCGTCCTGTACATCTTGGACGAACCCTCCATCGGATTGCACCAGCGCGACAACGACCGGCTGCTGGCGACGCTGCGCACGCTGCGCGATTTGGGCAATACGCTCATCATCGTCGAGCACGACGAAGACACGATTCGCACCGCGGACGTCGTCGTGGATATCGGGCCGGGGGCGGGCGCGGAAGGCGGCCATATTCTCACGGTCGGAACGCTCGAGGAAGTCGTTTCGCATAGCGACTCCGAGACCGGC
>DASSZL010000014.1:0-3127 GCA_035713505.1 Vulcanimicrobiaceae bacterium
GGCGGGTTCGACGCCGATGCGCTCGCGCATGAGACCCGCGATGAAGCGCGCGTGCTGCTGGTTCATCGCGATCGCCAGACCCCCCGCCTCGGGATGCGTTTCCCGCAGTTCGAGCAATTTGCCGTGGGCTTTGACGATGACGTCGCCCATCCAGCGCTCTTGGGTGAGCACCGTACGCAAACGCTCGCTTTGCAGCATGCGCGAGCGCAGCGCGTCATCGAAATTCGCCGCCTTGAGTTCGCCGTCGGCGCTGACCCACTGCGCGTAGCCGCCCTGCAGCGGAAAAACCAGCGGACGGCAGACGCCGTCGCGCAGCGCTTGGGTGTAATCGTAGGCGTATGCGGCTTGCGATTCGCCGCGATGATATTCGACGAACGGGATCGCCGTGCCGTCGCTGCGGAACGGCGTGCCCGACATGCCCACGCGAAACGCCGCCGTCTCGAACGCATCGCGCAGCGCGTTTCCCCACGTCGCCTGATCGGCGGCGTGATGGATCTCGTCCAGGATGACCAGCGTGGGGACGCGGGCGAGCGAACGGTATGTCTGCGGAGCAAACGCGAGCTGCTGATACGTGATGACCGCGCCGTGCATGTCCGGCGCGAGGTTGACCGCACAATTCTCGAAGCGGTGGTCGAGCGCAATGCCGGCGGCCGCCATAGCCGAGGAGAGCTGCGCTTTGAGGTGTTCTCGAGGCACGACCGCCAGAACGCGCCGCACCTCGCCGTGCGTTAAGAGTGCGTGAGCCAGCCGCGCGGCGAAGCGCGTTTTACCGGCACCGGGGGTAGCAACGATAAGCGCGTCGCGAGAGCGGCGCGCAGACCAAGCCTCAAATGCCTCCCGCTGCCATCGGCGCAGCGGTAACCTCCATGTTGCCAGCAACCCTATCCCACTTGTCCCGAGTTTGTCGTAAGGGCGGTTCGAAGCACTTGGCGGCTTCGCCTCGAAGGAAAATCTCCAGCCTATGACCACGGACTCCGTCAGAACGCTTGCTCAGACGCTCAGCCAGGTACCCGACGTGCCGGGCGTCTACATGATGATCGATAAGAGCGGCGACGTTCTCTACATCGGAAAGGCGGTTTCGCTGCGGAACCGCGTGCGTTCGTATTTCCAGGACAGCGCCGCGCATCACATCCGCACGCAAGCGATGGTCGAGCGCGTGGTCGACGTGCGCACGATCGTCGTCACGAACGAAGTCGAAGCGCTGATCCTCGAGGCCAACCTCATCAAGCGCTATCAGCCGCCGTACAACGTGCGCCTGCGCGACGACAAGCGCTACCCGTACTTGAAGGTCACGAACGAGCCGTTCTCGCGAGTCGTGTTCACGCGCGTGGTCAAAGACGACGGCGCGCGCTATTTCGGTCCGTACACGAATGCTTCGGCTTTGCGGGAACTGATCGACCTGGTGCGGCTGGTGTTTCCGCTGCGCACGTGTCCGGAGCCAATCGACGGCCGCCGGCGCCGTCCTTGCCTGCAGTATCACATCAAGCGGTGTCTTGCGCCGTGCGTGGGGTATCAAAGCGAAGAAGACTACGAGCGCATGATCGAGGAAGTCGTGCTCTTCCTCGAGGGCAAGCAAGAATCGCTGCTCGCGCGGCTGCAAGGCGAAATGGTGCAGGCGGCGGAGGGCTACAATTTTGAAACCGCCGCCCGGATTCGCGACCGCATCGTGCACGTCAGGCGCGTCACCGAAAGTCAGAAGGTCGTGTGGCGCTCGCGTCTGGACATGGATTTGATCGGCGTGGCGCGCGCGCAGGGACAGGCGTGCATGCAAGTCTTCCTGGTGCGCGGCGGCAAACTCATCGGCCAAGAGCACTTCATACTCGACGGCGTGCACGACCAGAGCGACGCCGAGCTGTTCAGCGAGTTCGCCAAACAGTTTTATACGGCGCGCACCGCCGCCGCTCCGGATGCGCCCGGTTCATCGCCGCTTGCGAATCTGCGCATCGCACGCGACAATCAGGCGCCGGTGCCGGAAAAATACCGCCGTTCTCGCGGCAGCGCGAGCGCGATTCCCAAAGAAGTGCTGGTGCAAGCGCTGCCCGACGATGCCAGCGTCATCGAGAGCTGGCTCACCGAGTTCAAAGGCGTGCGCGTGCGGATGCTCGTGCCGCAGCGCGGCGATCGCGCCGACTACATGCGCTTGGTGCAGAAGAACGCCGAGCAAAATCTCAAAGCCTTCTTGGCGCATCAGGAAGTTCAGGAGAGCGCGCAAGCGCGTTCGCTCGCGGAACTCGCCGATGCTCTCGAATTACCGGAAATGCCGCATCGCATCGAGTGTTACGACATCTCCAACATCCAAGGTACCAATCCGGTTAGTTCGATGGTCGTCTTCGCCGAGGGGCGCGCGAAGAAGAGCGATTACCGCAAATTCAAGATTCAATACGACAAAGGCCCGAACGATTTCGCGATGATGCAGGAGACGCTTCGCCGCCGCCTGCGGTATCTGCGCGATCGCGTCGAAGCCCCCGGCGTGGAACAGCAACTGGCGAAAAAAGAGAAATTCAACAAGAAGCCGGACCTGCTGCTCATAGACGGCGGGAAAGGCCAGCTCAATGCGGTGGTCGAGGTGCTGGAAGAACTCGATATGACCGGCATCCCGGTGGCGGGCTTGGCCAAAGAGCACGAGTGGCTCTATCTGCCGGGGCAGTCCGAGCCCATCGTGCTGCCGCCCAATTCCGCGGCGCTTCACCTCGTGATGCGCATCCGCGACGAGGCGCACCGCTTCGCCGTCACCTATCACCGCCAGCGGCGTGCCAAGGCGATGACGCATTCGGCGCTCGACGCGCTGGCAGGGGTTGGTCCGGTACGCAAGAAGCGCCTGCTTACCGCGTTCGGCTCGCTGGCCGCCATCAAGCGCGCCGGCGTCGACGAAATCGCGGCGGTCAAAGGGATGTCACCAGCCTTGGCCGCGCAGGTCAAAGCTGCGCTAGGGGAGTGAGACCATGCATTTTCTGCTCCGGCTCATCATCAACGGCATCGTGTTCTACCTCATCGCGATGTACGTGCCCGGAATTCACGCAAACAGTTTTGGTGCCGCGGTTCTTGCCGCGTTCATCTTCGGCATCGTCAATGCGATTATCAGGCCGATTGTCTTGCTGCTGACGCTGCCCTTCACGATTCTCACCTT
>DASSZL010000015.1:0-2840 GCA_035713505.1 Vulcanimicrobiaceae bacterium
GCGCGCTTGCGCAGTTTCTTGTTGGTCGCGACGACGTCGACCATGAGATTGTCGTGTACTTTCCCCAGGCGCACCATGATCGCGGTCGAGAGTGTGTTCAAAAAAATCTTTTGCGACGTGCCCGCCTTCAGGCGCGTGGAACCCGTGAGCGGTTCCGGTCCGGTGGAAAGCACGATGCCCAGATCCGCGGCTTGCGGCAGGGGCGAACCCGCGCTATTCGCGACTCCCAGCGTCCACGCACCGGCGGATCGCGCGGCACGTATCGCGCCCAAGACATATGACGCGCCCCCGCTCGCGCTGATACCGACGACCGCGTCGCCGGGCTTGACGTGTTCGCGCATCTCGCGCTCGCCGGCCTGCGCATCGTCTTCGGCGCCTTCAACTGCGCGCGTCAGCGCACCGATGCCGCCCGCGATGTGGGCGCAAACCAGAGAGGGATCCGTACCGAAGGTCGGCGGCATTTCGGAAGCATCCAAAAAACCGAGGCGTCCGCTCGTTCCCGCGCCGGCGTAGTGCAAACGCCCGCCGCCTCGCAAACGCGAAGCGATCTCCTCGACGGCGGATGCAAGAGGTTCGCTTACGGCGGTCACGGCGTCGACGGCAGCGCGCTGCTCGGCGGCAAGGACGCGCACGAGATCGGCCGCGGGCATTTGATCCAGGCCCGCCGTGCGCGGATTTATTGCTTCGGTTTGCGGCAGATGCTCGTTCATGATTCCAGCAGACGCTGCGCTTCCCCGAGCGCCCCCATGCAAGGATCGGCGCCGCCTTTGGTCACCGGCATGTTCGGATGTTCGTTGAGCAGCCGCGTTTCGAGCAGGTACGTCAGCAAACTGTTGGACTGCAGCAATCCGCCCGCCAAAACAATGGGCGCGGCAGTGCCGGTCAAGCCCGCGCTTTTGACCACGCTCTTGACCAAATCTCCGAGTCCGAGCGCCGCGCCTTGCACGATCTTCGTCGCGCTGCGTCCGCCGGCTTGCGCAACGTCTAACACGACGCGCGCCGCGGCGGCAATGGTGCCGACGGGATGAGCGCTCCGGTACACCGCTTGTAATGCGCTCTCCAACTCACGCGCATCGAGCTGCGCTTCGAGAGCGGCCACGAGTTCGTCGCGCGGCACGCGCCCGTCGTACGAGCGCAGCAGATGCGATATTGCGGCTGAACCGATAGCAAAACCGGAACCATCGTCGCCGAGCAGATATCCGTAGCCGCCGCAGCGGTAGCCGCGCTCGCCGTGCTGCGCGTACGCAATCGATCCGGTTCCCGCGATGACGACCACGCCGTCGCCCTGCGGGACGCGCGCACGAAGCGCGATGTACGCATCGTCTCGTACCGCAATGCGCGCGCAGGGGTATCTTGAACGCAGCGCTCCTTCGATTGCCTCACGCACTTCCCGCCGCGCCGCGCCCGCCGCGCCGACGAAGATCGCGTGCGGAACGCCGCCGTCCAGGCTGCGGTCAACGGCCGCGGCGATAATCGCCGCCGAGCCTTCCGCCCCGTTCACCGATGCGTTCGCCCCGTCGCAGACGTGGACGCGTCCCGCTCGTCCGTCGACTGCGTGCACGACCGCGGTTTTAGAACCGCCGGCGTCGACGCCGACAGCTATCGACGGCATTCCGCCTCCACTTTTGCAAGCAGCGAGAGCAAATCGTACGGCGCGATCGATCCGAGCGGCACCGGACGGCGCGCTCCGGTGACGCGCGGAACGTTGGCGGCGCGCCCCCGCAGCGTTTCGTAACCCAGCAGGGCGAAGGCTATCGCTTCCTTGGCGTCGCCGTGAACATCCATCACGTCGGAGCGTTCGACGCGCAGTTGCGGCAACCGCTCCTGCAGCGCGGCCATCAGCGTGTGATTATGCACGCCGCCGCCGCTCACGAGCACGTGCGCTCCCGCGGGCGCGTTCGCGGCGATCGCCGGGGCAAGCGTGTGAGCGGTCAATGCGGTAAGCGTCGCGGCGCCGTCCTCGAGCGATAGCGCATCGAGCTGCGCGGCGTGTTCTGCGAGGAATTGCGCACCGAACCGCTCGCGCCCGGTGCTCTTCGGAGGTTCGAGGGCGAAATACGAATCGGCAAGCATCGAATCCAGGGCAGTTCGATGAACGGTGCCGGCGGCGGCGAGTCTGCCGTCGCGATCGAACGTCATCTCGCCGCCCGTTCGAGAGCGCACGAATGCGTCGATGAGCATATTGCCCGGACCGCTGTCGAAAGCAGTCACGTCGTACGGGCCCGCGCCCTTCGGAATGACGGTAAGGTTCGCGATGCCGCCGATATTGACCGCGACGCGGTCTTCCTCGTCGCTGGCCAGCAGCAGCGCGTCGACATACGGCACCAGCGGCGCGCCGTGGCCGCCCGCCGCGCAATCGGCGCTGCGAAAATCGTAGCACACCGTGCTCTGCGCCGCCTCGCGAATCACGAACGGATCGCCGATCTGCAGCGTGATGTGGCGATCGCCCGCGTGCCACATGGTTTGCCCGTGCGAGGCGATGTAATCGATCGGCATGTCGGACTCCGCCAGACGCGCGGCTTGCGCGAACGCGACGCCGATATCGTGGTGCAGCTCGGCCACCTCCGCGACCGTACCGCCGTTCGGCGGAAGCGCCGCTCGAATGCGCTGCAGCAGCGTCTCCTCAAAGGGTACGGTAACGAAGTTCAGCACGTCGACCGCGTACGTTCGTTTCCGCGGACGAATGCGCACGAGCACCGCGTCCACACCGTCGAGCGAGGTTCCGCTCATCAATCCAATCGCGATCAACGCAGGCCCAGATCCTCGATGAGCGCTTCGTAAAACGCGGCGCGCAGATCGCGGGTGTCGCTGCGTCCGAAATACACGCTGTTCGTGAGCAG
>DASSZL010000016.1:0-15464 GCA_035713505.1 Vulcanimicrobiaceae bacterium
GAGGTCGTGGCGCTGGCATCGCCGCACAGCGCACAGCGCATCGCGAAAGACCGCAACGTCCCGCACGCGTTTTCCTCATGCGAGCAGATGCTGCGCGAGTGCGAACTGGACGTCGTTTCCGTCGCGGGGCCGCCCTTCACGCATCACGCGGACGTACTCGCGGCGCTTGCCGCGGGGAGACCCGTCATTTGCGAGAAGCCGTTCGCGCTCAGCGTCGAGCAAGCGCAGGCGATGCTCGATGCGGCAAAACGCGCGGGCACGGCCGCTGCCCTCATGCACGAGTTCCGCTGGGTGCCGCAGCGTCTGGCCGTCAAGGAACTCATCGAGAACAACCATCTCTCGCCGCTGCGCGAAATCGAGATCACGCAGCTCTCGAATCGCCTTCGCGCGGACGTGGAACGCCCGCGCTCCTGGTGGTTCGATCGAGCGTGCGGCGGCGGCATGGCCGGAGCTTTGCTTTCCCACCTCGTCGACAGCGCGAATTGGCTCGCCGGGCGTGAGCCGGTTCGCAGCACCGGTTATCTGCGCACGGCCAATCCGAAGCGCAAAGACGCGCAAGGCACGTTCACGAGCACCGTGGACGACGGCTGCTGGGCGCTGATCGATTACGGAGACGGACTGCTTGCGCGTGTGAGCGTTGACGCGACGACTCCGGTTGAATCGTTCACGCTCGCGGCCCACGGCGAGAATCGAACCGCGGTCGCGAGCGGAACGGACTTCGACGATATGCGGCTGTTCAGCGTCGACGAGGACGAGACGAACGAACTGGACGTCAAACCCTCGCCGTACGCGCGCTTCGCTTCGGTCGATCGCCACGTGCCGTTCATCATGGAACTGCTCGATGAGTTCTCCAAGCAGATTCGCACCGGCGCGAGCGCGGTGCCCACCTTCGCCGACGCGCTGGCCACGCAGCGTGTGCTCGCCTCGATCGGCTACGGCGGCTGAACGAGGACGGCGGCCCCGTCTTGGTAGAGAATCGTGCCGCACGCCCGGGCCGCTGCAAGCGTCTGCTCCAGCTGCGCGCCTTGCATGCCCTCGTTGCTTCCGACCAGGAGCAGCGCGCGATCGTGACGAGCTTGCCCGCACGGATCCGATGACGCCGCGCTCGTCGTCCGCGTTTGCGCAGAGGACATGAGCACCGCACCCGTTCGCACGTTTGCCGCGAGTACGCGCTGCGGCTTGTGCGCCGAAATCCACGAGAATACGCCGGTCGGTTTGCCTGACGGCGCACGCATCCAATCGCCATAGAAGCCTCGCGCGCGCGTTGATGCGCCCCAGCTTCCGATAAGCACCAGCACCAGTGCCGCGGCCGCGATCGATACGCCGCGAGTGCGCTGCACCAAGAGCGCGGCGCAAGCCGCAAACGCCGCGGCGGCGAACGCCCAATGCGTGTACGAATCGTTCCAGAAAACGGCGAGCACGTTCCACGCGCCCCACGCGGCGATGAGATATGCCGCAAGCGCGCCCCAGATCGCGCTGCGCTCGAGCAGCGCGGCGGCGATGAGCGCGCCGGCGGCGAGCGCGGGCAATGCATAGCGCAGGGACGAAGCGTCCGTTACATAATTGGTCGCGCCGCTCGTGTAGCTCACGGGCAGAAACACGTAGACGGCGAGCGCGGCCGTGCCCGCAGCGGCGTAGCGCCGCGTCGTTCGGAAAACGAAGCCCGCGGCGAGCATCGCGATCCACACGAACGCCTGCGGCGTCACCGCCGCAATTCCGTGCGCGAGTTGCACAGCCGCAATGCCGAAGTTTCCCGCTATGGTCGTCGGAAAATACGCCGGCGTGGAAAAACCGGTTGTCGCGCCGCCGCGCAGCAGCACCGCGTCACGAACGATCCAGAGCAGCAAAGGCAGCAGCGCGAGCACGATGATGCGCCACGGGACGCGCGCGGCGGCCGACGCAATCAAAGCCTCCAGCCATCCGTACGGCTTGAGCAGCGCGCACACCGCGAGCGAAAGCGGACTCCGATCGCCGCCGTCGAGCACTTCCACGAAAAAGGCGGCCAGCCACAAATCGTTCTGCAGCGTTCCGGCTTGAAACGCGGCGACGGGCATGCAAATGAATGCGAGCGGCACGCCGGCGGCGGCATAAACCGAAGCACCGTTCGCGCGCGCGACCGTGTAAAGCCGCGCGGCGAGCAGCAGCGCCGGCACGATGCCGGCCAGCGGCAGACTCCAACGCCCGGATACGGCGAAGATCCCCGCGGCAAAAAGCTCGGAGGCCGGCGGGTACAGCCAATACGGCGCTCCCGCAATCCAAACCGAATGTGCCTGCACGAACGCGGCGGCGTTCGGCAAATGGTAGAGCAGCGTGTCGCCGTCGAGCAGCGGCCGCACGAGCGGCGCCCACACGACGATGACCACGTCCGCAAGCGCGACGTAGAGCGCCGCCTCGCAGCCCACCGCGGGCGGACGCTTGCGCACGCGCCAAACCGCGAGCACGAGGACACTCACCCAGACCAGCGCGGAATACAGCAGATGCAGCAGTCCGAGTGCGCCGGGAATCGCTATTCCAAGCGCAAGCAGCACGCGCAGCCGATCGGCAACGCCCGCTCCGTCGCGCAGAAACGCCGGCGCGATGTACCACAGAGCCGCGACGTACACGAACGCGGCCAATCCGCTGAGCACTCGCTCCAGGTTAGAGAATCGCCGCCCAGGTTACTGCCGCGAGCGCGCCAACGCGGATTTTACCGCCGCGGCAATCTCGGCTTGTGAGTAACCGCGGTGCGTCAGGGTCGCAAGGAAATTCTCTATCGCTTCCTGCAACCGGTGCGCTCGCGTCGGTGCCTCCGGCGCGGACACGTCCGCAGCAACACGCGTGCCGCGCCGCCCATCCGAGGTGAGCAAGCCTTCCCCTTGAAGTTCGGCGTATGCGCGCGCCACCGTATTGGGCGCAACACCCAGATCGCCCGCGAGCTGCCGTACCGTCGGCAGGCTGTCCCCCGCGCGGAGTTCTCCGCGTTCAATGAGGATGCGGAACTGATCCATTATTTGCTGGAAGGGCGCGAGATCCGGATCGACGGCGAGAAAAACTTCTTTCACGACGCAGCGCGCGACAAGTGGTCGAGATAGCGCGAGTACAACACCACCGAGACGCCCAGCGCAGCCCAGACGACGAGCGAAACATGAAGCAGGAGCCGTTGCCACGGCATCACCGCAGGCACGCCGGAATTCGCAAAACTCATGAATGCGTAGATGCAGCCGACTGCGATCACCGCCGATACGCCGGCTTTTCGGGAACGCCACGCACGATCGCGCAGACGCTCGGCTCGAATATCTTCGCCATAGAGCTGAACGGGTGCACTTGCGATGCGCCAGGCGATGCCGGACATGACGAGCGCGCAGATGCCGACCACCAGTGCGGCAGCGCGTTCCTGCCCATGAAGCGCGTATGGCGCGAGCATCAACACCGACGCCGCGGCAATCGCGACCCAAATGGCCGGAACGGCCTGGGCTGCGGGACGCGGAACGAGCGATGCGACTCTACGCCTGCGTGCACGCTCGTCCTGCAACAGACCGAAGAGCTGAAAACTCGCGAGCGCTAAGCAAAGCATCGTGTACCCAATAATCGGTGATGCGGCGCGAAGAACGACGAGGACTGCAACCGCGAGCGAAACGGCAGCAACGGCGAAGAGCGCAAGCGCCGTCGTACTGCGGCGGCCCGTGCGAACACCAAGAACTGCGAGAACTAATGCGCTCAGCGCGGCAACCGCGCCAAAGACGAGGTCGAACTGAAACGTGTGCGGATTCATTGTATTAACGTATAACACAAAGGCCGCCTTTGTGTCAACGTTCGATACAAAGCCAGGTTAGTGAGTCGCCGCCCAGGTTACTGCCGCGGAGGCGTTGAGCCGCCCGCAGCCTTGTTTGGGGTCTGCGATGTTATCCGCGCTCGCGCACAGGCCGGCTGCGATCTGCGCCGGCGTGAGACGCGGATTTTTTGCCAGCATCAGCGAGACGACGCCCACGACATGGGGTGTCGCTTGCGAGGTGCCGGCGATGAGCACGTTGCAGTCGTTTTGCTCGCCGGCAAAGTCCGTGCCGCCCGAGCAGGTCGAGCCGGGGGAGATTCCCCAGCCGCTCGTCGAGTAGATGTTCTCGATCCAGTGCAGATGATCGACGGTGCAGCCGCTGCACGTCTCGCTTGACGACGGATCGCCGCCCGGTGCTACGAGATACGCGCCGCCGCCGGCGGTGCCGCTGCCGGTAAGATAGTTTGAATAGCTCGCGACGTATTCGAACGTGTTGAGCGGATTGGCGTCGTTGATTGACGTCGCGCCGACGGCGATGACGCCCGGATCCGCAGCGGGACAGTCGAGCGAGGGCTGTCCGGCGGCCGGTTGTCCGGCGCCGTTGCCTGCGGCCGCCACGACCGCGACGCCGGATGCGATGGCATGTTCCACCGCGACGTACTCCGGATCGCCGGTCGAGCATGGCGGCGGAGCCCCCAGGCTCAGGTTAATCACTTTCGCGCCGTGCTGTACCGCATCGTTGATCGCGGAAGCTTCATCCGCACTCGTCGTAAAGCACTGATTTGGCGGATTCGACACCTCGCAGCCGCCGCTCGGATCCGTCGGAAAAATGCGGTAGGCGAGCAGCGGCGCGTCGTAAGCGACGCTCGCGAAGGCGAAATTGTTGCTCGTGTCCGCATCGGCGATGCCGGCGACGTTCGTGCCGTGCCCGTCCGTGTCGGTCACATACGGCCCGCTGCTCTGCGCGGCGTTCGTTGGATAGGTCACGTAGCATTGCGTGCGCACGACTTTGGGCGCCGCTACGCCGGCCGGCGTCTTCAGTTCCGGGTGCGTGAGGTCGACGCCCGTGTCGACGATCGCAATCGGTGCGCCGATCACCGGCGCGCTCGCGAATTGCGACCACGCGCCGTTCATGTTGATGACGTGCATGTCCCACTGCCCCGGCGTTGCCGCATTTTCGTAATACGGTGCGGTTGTGCCGGTGAAACCGACGTAATACGGATCGTTGGACGTAATCGACATGCGTTCGCGATAGGTGACGCGTCCGACTGATTGCACGCCGGGCTGCGAGCGCAGCTGCGCGATCTTCGCGTTCATCAGCGCGTCGTCGACGTGAACGATGCGCACGCCGAAGTCGCGGCCGGAGCCGTACGTAACGGCCAGCAGTCCCGGCACGAAGCGCTGCACGCCGGTGGACGCGGACACGCCGCGGCGCAACTGTTGTTCGCTGCCGGCGGCAACGGACGCCGGTGCGGCGCCGCTCGTGGGGCAATCCGCGGTCGACAGGCCGGACGGCTGCGGCTGCGGCTGCGGAGTTAAAGAACCGCCGCTGCCACCGCCGCAGGCAGTCAGTGAAATCGTACCGGCCAAGGCCAGCGACACGAGCCAACGCATCCAACCCCTCCTTTAAACGTGGAACGTGCGGCGCGCTCCGGACGTTCCTGGGTCTATTATTGCAGCAGGCGCCAAAGGGAAGCGAGCGCCGCTATGGTTGCCCGCTGCTGGATTGCCGCGCGGTCGCCCGGCACGTCCATCCGGGTGGCCTTTGCGTGCGTGCCGTCCGCGAGCGCAAGCCATACCAAACCAACGGGTTTTTCCGCGGTGCCGCCCGACGGCCCGGCGATTCCGGTGGTTGCAATGCCGATATCGGCGTGCAGCTTCGCGCGAACGCCTTGCGCCATCTCCAGTGCGGTTTCTTCACTCACCGCGCCGAAGCGCTCCAGCGCCGCCGGCCGCACGCCCAGGATGTCGACCTTCACGCGGTTGTCATACGCGACGACGCCGCCCTTAAAACTTTTTGACGAACCGGGAACGCTCGTCAATTCCGCCGCGATGGAGCCGCCGGTGCACGACTCGGCAACTGCCACGCTGCGCCCGCTCTGCTGCAGCAGCGCGTGAATGGCTCCCGAAAGCGTCTGTCCGTCCACACCGTAAATGTGGCCGCTCAAGCGTTCGAGCAGCTGCGCTTCCACCGGCGCGATGAGATCGCGGGCTTCCCGCTGCGAGGCCGCCTTCGCCATGATCTTCACATCGCAGAGCCGGCCGTGCGCGAGCACGGCGATTTTCGGATTGGCCAGCGTGCGAAAAAGATCGTCGATGCGGTGATCGATCTCGGATTCGGCGATGTTCACGGCGTGAAGCACGCGCGTGTGTACCGCCTGCCGCACATTGAAACGATCGCGCAGAAACGGCAGCAGCTGCGCTTCCAGCATCGGTTTCATCTCGCGCGGTACACCCGGCATGCTGGCGATGAATTTACCGTCACTGCGAAAAGCCACAAAGCCGGGTGCCGTGCCTTGTTCGTTCGCCAGCACGAGCGCGCCGCGCGGAAGCAGCGCCTGTTTGCGATTGTTCTCGCGCATCACACGGCCGAGTTTCGCAAACGTCTCTTCGATGTCGCGCAGTGAAGGCTCGTGCAGCTCCGCATCGACTCCAAGGGCGTCGCAGGCCGCTTCTTTGGTGAGATCGTCCACCGTCGGGCCCAGGCCTCCGGAGGTCACCAAACCGTCGGCTCGATCCAGCGCGGACCGCATCGCAGCGGCGATCCGTTCGCGGTTGTCGCCGACCGAATGCATCGCATAGACGTCGATGCCGTTCTCGGCCAGTGATTTGGCGATGTACGCGCTGTTCGTGTCTACGAGCTGCCCGAGAAGCAGTTCCGTGCCGACCGAAAGAATTTCAACGCTCGCCACGGTGACTAATAATCGACGGGGCGCAAGTAAAATTCGTTGATGGCGGTGTTCGTCAGCATGGCCGTCGTGGGTAGATGGCGTTTCCAGTGCGTGCCGTCCACGCGCCGGCGCACCAGGTCTACATCGAGCTGCGCGAATCCGCGTTCGACGAGTTGGTCGTTCGAGTAGCCCTCCAGCATGCGCGCCAAAATCGCATCGGCCCTCGCGTAGGTGATTCCCAGATCGGCCTCGTCGGTTTGACCGGCCTCCAGATCCGCGCTCGGGGCTTTGTCGATGAGCGATTGCGGGACGCCCAGATGCCGCGCAAGCGCCCACACCTGCGTCTTGTACAGGTCGCCGATGGGGTTCACCGGCGGCGTGTCGTCGGCATGCCACGTGAAATACCCCAGCAAACGTTCCGTCTTATTGCCCGTGCCGATCGGCAGCGCGTTGTACTTGGCCGACTGATCGAACAGCACGACCATGCGCACGCGCGCCATGACGTTTCCGCGACGGCGCGCATCGGCGCCCGGTTCGTGCTGCAGATAGCCGTCGACCGCGCCCGAGATGTCGATCGTGTGTTCTTGGATCCCGAGCGCTTCCACGACCAAACGCGCGTCCGTCAGACTTTCGGCGCTCGAGGTTTTGTACGGCAGCCGAACGGCGTGCACGTTCTGGGGTCCGAGCGCGCGCGCGCACAAAAATGCCGTCACGGCCGAATCCACGCCGCCCGAAAGCCCGACGACCGCCTGGCGAATGCCGCGCCGGGCGATGAGTTCGTCTTGCAGAAACGCAATGAGCCATTGCTCCGTCACGTGCGCGTTGATCGGCGGCGGACGATTGAACTGCGAAGGCTTTGCCTCAATGACCGGGAGCATGAAGACCCCGCGGAACCGGCAACTCGTCGTCGAGCAGCAAATCGGGAAGCACGGCGTTCAAATCGCCGAGCAACGGAAACCTGGCGCGCGCCAAATCGATTTCCCGCATGTCGAGCGTCGCCCGGATGATATGCGCGCCGAGCGCGGGCGCTTCGACCACCGTGCGCCCGTAGGGATCGACCACGCGCGACGATCCCGTCATGCCTTTGCCGCCTTCGAAGCCCGCAAGCCCGGCGTACAAAATATACACGCCGTGCTCGGCCGCGGTAGCGTGCAGAATCTCACGCCAGCGCGCGATGCTGCCGAGTTCGTCGTCTTCTTCTATGCCGCGCCCGGGAGCCGCGCTGGGAATGATGAGAATTTGGGCGCCTTTGATAGCGGCGATCGTCGGCACGAGCGCATGCCACACGTCCTCGCAAATCAGGATCGCGATCGTTCCGAACTGCGTGCGTACGACTTGCAGGCGGCGTCCGCGCGAAAGAAAGCGTTCCTCGTCGAAAACGCCGTAGGTCGGCAGGAACATCTTGCGATGCAGGTGGGCGATGCGATGATTCGCGCCGTTGCACTCCAGATACACTGCGCTGTTGTAGTACGTGCCGTTGGCGTTCTCGAAAAAGCCGCAGACGATGTCCGCCGATTTGCCGCCCGCCGCCGCGCTCCACGCGCCCGCGACGTCGGCTGCGAACGTCTGCGCCGGCATGGCCAGCTCGTAGACCGCGCCCTCCAGGAAATACCCCGTGAGCGCGGCCTCGGGAAGCACGATGAGATCCGGCGAGCACTCGCCGTTTGCTAGCTGCGCGAAGATTTCGCGCAGCTCGTCCAAATTCTCTTGGTACCGGCCCTTACGCGGCTTGCTTTGGATGATAGCCGCGTTGACTTTTTGCATCACATCGCGACTTCCGGATGAATCTGGCCCGGACCCGCCATCGCGAGTTTCTCGGCGCATTCTTCAGCCGGATACGTCCAGATCTCCGCGAGCGTGGGATGCAGATGCGGGATCGTCATGAACTGCCTGACCGTCGCGCCGAAATACATGGCCACGATGACTTCGTGAATGAGATCGGAGCCGTGCACGCCGACGATCGACGCGCCGAGGATCTTCCCGTCGTCCGCCGATGCCAGCATCTTGACGAAGCCTTTGGTCTTGTTCAGGCACATCGCTTTGCCGTGCTCCGCGAAATCGTAGGTGCCTTTGACGTACGCGACTCCCTTGGCTTGCAGCGCGCGCTCGGTTTCGCCGGCGACGGCGACCTGCGGATCGCTGAACACGGTATGCGTCTTCACCAAATCGTAGACGGCTTTCTCGTCCGCCCCGGTAATCGCGTTGCGCGCGGCGATTTCGCCTTCGTAAATCGCCACGTGCACGAGCATGTGCTTGGCGGCGACGTCGCCGATGGCATAGATGTTCGGGTTGCTCGTGCGCATCGATGAGTCGGTGGAGATGCCGGTGATCGGGTGCGCTTCAACGCCCGTGTTTTCCAAGCCCAGGCCCGCAATGTTCGGCACGCGGCCCAGGCAATACAACAGTTCGTCCGCTTCTATCTCGCCGTCGACGCCTTCATGGATGATATGCACGACTTTTTTACCGCCGCGCTTTTTCACGCCGGTGATTTGCGTGCGCGTGTGCACGTCGATGCCTTCGTCGATGTAATACTGCGTGAGCGCTTCACCGATGTCGTGATCTTCGCCGGAGAGAAGATGGGGCGATCGCAGCACGATCGTGGTCTTCACGCCCATGCGCGAGAAGAACTGCCCGAGTTCGCAGCCGATGTAACCGCCGCCCAGCACGATGAGGGACTTCGGCAATTCTTGCAGTTCGAGCGCCCCGTCGCTGTCGATGTAGCCAGTTTCGGCCAGCCCGTGGACCGCGCTCGCCGGCGCGACGACGCTGCCGGTGCCGATGATGAAGCGATCGGCTTCCAGCACGAGATCGTCGCCGACTTGCAGCTCGCGCGCGGAAAGAAACCGCGCCGGGCCCTCGTACAGTGGAAATTTTTCGATGCCCTCGATGCGGTAATCCGCGAAGCCCTTGATGAGCTCGTGCTTGCGCCGCATGATGTGCGGAAAATCTATCGTGATGGAACCGGCGTGAATGCCCAGTTCGGCCGCCTCGCGCATGTCGTGCACGGCGTCGCTGGAGGCAAGCAGGGTTTTGCTGGGCATGCAGCCGCGCAGGATGCACAGGCCTCCCAGCGGGCCGTGGTCGACCAGAGCGACGTCGGCGTTCAAGTCGCGCGCCGTGCGCGCCGCGGCGAAGCCGCCGGACCCCGCTCCGACGACCACGAGGTCATGTTTTTTGCGTTTCACTAGCCTAGAGACACCGGCCGGGCTCCGAGGCGATGCACCGATTCGATAAAGCGCACGGTTCCGCCGGAGTGCATGACGATTGAGTGCGTGCGGGCGTTGTTCCCGAAAAAGCGCACGCCGCGGGTGAGGTCGCCGTCGGTGATTCCGGTCGCGCAAAAGACCAGGTGCTCGCCCTTAACCAGATCGTCGATGGTCAGGATGCGGTTGATGTCGGTCACGCCCATGACTTTGGCGCGTTCCACTTCCTGCGCGTTGCGCGGCTCGAGTCTGCCCATGAATTGCCCGCCCAGACATTTGAGCGCGGCTGCGGCCAGAACGCCTTCCGGCGCGCCGCCGGTACCCATGGCGACGTGAATGCCGGTCCCCTGCACCGCGGTCGCGATGCATGCGTCAACGTCGCCGTCCGAGATGAGTTTGATGCGGGCGCCCGACTCGCGCACCTGCTTGATCAGCTCCGCATGACGCGGACGGTCCAAGATAACGACGGTTACTTCGTTGATCGGCTTTTCGAGCGCGTTCGCGACTGCCTCGAGATTCTCGCGGACCGGAGCGTCGATGTGGACGTACGGCGCCGCTTTGGGCCCGACTGCGAGTTTCTTCATATAGGTGTCGGGCGCGTTGAGCAGGCCGCCGCGTTCGGCGATGGCCATGACGGCGATGGAGTTGGGCAGTCCGTTGGCCACGAGATTGGTGCCTTCCACGGGGTCGACGGCAATGTCGACTTCAAATCCCCCGCGCCCCAGTTCTTCACCGATGAAGAGCATCGGGGCTTCGTCACGCTCGCCTTCGCCAATCACGATACGGCCCGAGATGTCCATGTCGTTGAGCGCTTCACGCATCCGCTCGACGGCGGCGCCGTCGGCGATATCGCGCTCGCCCCGGCCCATCCAGCGCGAGGCCGCCAGCGCGGCGTTCTCCGTAACTTTAACGAAATCGAGCGTGTCTACAGGACACGTTTCGGTGCGTGTGATCATGGTCGCCATGGTGCTAGCACCTACAAGGTATCGCGAACGATTCCTTTAACAGAAGTCCCTCGTGTCCGCCCAGGTAGAAGAAACACGTCCGGCCGCGCGAGCGCAAATCGCGCTGGGTGAAACGCTGCTGGCTGCCGGATGGGGACCCTTTGCCGCGGTCCTCGCCGCCGGGCTCTCGCTCGGCTTCTTCTTCTGGTACGCCGCCATCGTCCCCACGCACCGCCCCACGCTCATTGCTGCCGGGCTGCCGCTCGCGGTCATCGGCGGGGCCGTCTTCTCGCTGTGGGCGTGGCTCGCGTACAGCCGGTACTTTTCCTCGCGCGCGGGCGTGCTGTACCAGCGCTCGCTGCAATACGACGCGCTCTCGTGGCTGCCGTTCGTGCTGCTCTGGCTCGCCTTCGTGCTGCCGCTCTCGATCACGGAAGGCGGCGTGCGGCTGTTCGTATATTGCGCCGCGCTGTTCGGCATTTCGAAATGGGCCGTCGCCGCGCGCTTCAATCAAACGGTGCGTGAAGTCACGGTGGACTTCCTGGTCACGCGGTTTGCGATCATCGTCATCGCCGAACTTGCCGCGGTAATCGTCGGACAGCGTCCCGGCGAGCATTATCAAGAGTCACGTTATCTGCTGCTCGCGGTTTGGGGCCGCTGGGACGCGGTGCACTATTTGGACATTGCGACCATCGGCTATCACGGGACGGATATGGCATTTTTCCCGCTGTATCCGCTGCTGATCGCCGGCCTGGGATCGTTGATCGGCAACCATTTAGTGGCGGGACTCATCATTTCGAACGTTGCGCTCTTCTTCGGATTGCTCTTTCTGTACAAGCTCGTCGAGCACGAGTTCGATCGCGGGGTCGCGCGGCGGGCGATATTCTACATCTCGATCTTTCCGACGGCAATCTTCTTCTCGGCCGCCTACACTGAATCGCTTTTCTTCATGCTGACCGTCGCGTCGTTCTATTACATGCGAGAACGCCGCTGGTGGCTCGCGGGCGGGATCGGTCTCTTCGCCTCGATGACGCGCGTCGAAGGCGTTCTGCTTGCCGTTCCGTTCGTCATCGAATGGGCGACCGCGAACTGGAGTCTGCTGCGCGACGCGTTCGATCCCGAGAAAACAAAAGCGCTCGCGCGATCGCTGATCGATCTGCTGCCGCTCGTGCTCATCGGCGCCGGCCTGGGCTTGTACATGGGCTACCTCTGGGTGCTCAACGGCGATCCGCTCTATTTCTCGCACGTGCAGATTCACTGGGACCGGCATTTGGCCGCGCCGTGGACTTCCGTATGGAACTCATGGCACAAGATGACCCATGCGGTCAACGGGCAGACCGTCGCGAATCAGGCGATCGAACTGAGCTTCACCGCGCTGATGGTCGGTGTTTTGCTCGGCGGCTGGCGCAAGCTCAAGCCGTCATACATCGCGTACATGGGGCTTTCGATCATCGTGCCGATGTCGACGTCCAGCCTCATGAGCATGCAGCGGTTCGCGCTCGTGCTCTTCCCGATGTTCGCGATTCTGGCGCTGTGGGGACGCCGGCCGTCCGTGAACAATGCACTGGTCGCGTTCTTCTTACCGCTTCTCGGGCTCTTTACCGTGCTCTTCGCCGATTGGTATTGGATTGGATAGTTGAATAGTATTACGCAGCGCCGGGGCGTCCGGCAATTCGTGAAATTCGCAGTTGTCGGGGCCACGGGCCTGGTCGTGAACTTCGTTATCTCGCACGGCATGCAAAAAGGCGATCCGAATTTCCCGTGGGCCGGCGACTTCGCAATCGGGTATCTCGCGGGCGGTATTTCAAACTGGTGGCTCAACCGCGTATGGACCTTCCGCTCAAACGCCAATGCCGCGATCGAAAGCGTGCAATTCTTATTCGTTTCGGGCATCTCGCTGCTCGTCGGCGAGACCTTTTACTGGTGGCGGCCGTTCGGTAATCACTTCTCCTTCACGTGGGCGGCAGCGACCGGTTCCGGGATCTTCGTCAACTTCTTCCTGAACAAATATTGGACGTTCAGAAACGCCGTTTAGTTTGGCGGATAGCGCTCGCGGCAATCCTGCTGCTCGCCATCGCCCTGCGGCTCAAGGGCATCCACAACCCGATCCTGGATCATCCCGGCTGGCGTCAGGGCGACACGGCTTCCATTGCGAAAAACTTCGCGACGCTGCAATACAACGTTTTCTATCCGCAAACCAACTATAACGGGCCGCCGCCCAACTACGTCGAGCTGGAACTGCAGATCGTGCCGATCGTCGCGGCCACGCTTTACAAGATCGTGGGCGTTCACGAGGTCATTGGGCGCCTGGTCACCATTGCGTTTAGCGTGGGGACCGTCGCGCTTCTGGCACTCTTCGGCCGATGGCTGTTCGCGAGCGAGCTCGCGGGATTGCTCGCGGCGCTGCTCTACGCGATCATGCCGGGCAGCATCTATTACGGGCGCACGTTCACGCCCGACGCGGCGATGGTGTTCTTCCTTACGGCCGCGCTGTACGTCATTTCGCGCATGCTCGTCGAGGAAGAGCGATGGCGCCCGCGCACGCTCGCGTGGGCGACGGCGCTGCTCGCTCTGGCGTTTCTCGCCAAACCCGTTTCGCTCGCCGCGCTCCTGCCGATTGCGGTGCTCATTCTCGAACGGGCCCGGTCGGGACGCACGTTCAACTGGGGCGCGATCGCGCTGCTGCTGATTCTTCCGCTCGGCGTTCTGTACGGCTACGATCGTGCGGTCGCCTCACACGCCGAATGGCATTGGGCCTCAGGGATCACGCGCTTGCACGTGCTGCCCGCGCTCGCCGCATCGTTGCGTAGCGCGGCGGCTCTGCATATCAAACTCACGCAGTTTCACATCGTGCTCGGCATGCTGGCGCAGTTGATGCTCGGCCCGGCGATTACCGCAATCGCGCTCCTCGGGTTCTTCTTCATGCCCGCGGCGACGCGTTCACGCACGCTGCTCTGGGGCTGGCTCGCCGGCGGGCTGGTGTACACGTATATCGTGGTCACCGTGGAGCGCGTCGACTACTATATGTTCCTGCTGCTTCCGCTCGCGGCACTCGCCGGCGCCGGCATGCTTTCGCGATTCGCCGGCGCAATTTGGCAAAGCACGCTGGACCGCTCGCTCAAATATGCCGCCGCAGGCATCGGCGTCATCGCGTTGGCGCTGATGGTGTATCAAAACCGGCAGATAATCCGGCCGTACTATCACTACAGCAAGCAAGTGTACCGCAACGCGATCGCGCTGAGCCAAACGCTCGAGCCCGATACGCTGATCGTGATGGGCCACTACGATCCGTCCGTGCTCTATTACATCGGGCGGTACGGCTGGGAAGAGGACCCGTACATCTGGACGCCGTTCGACGAACAAAGCGCCATTAGCAAAGGCGCGCGTTACTTCATCGACATCGAAAAGAACCGCTTTTACCGCAACGTCGAGCTCTGCGCCTGGATGCAGCGGTTTCCGGTGCTCAACCCGAACGCGCAGTGGCCCGTGTACGTTACCGATCCAAGCAGAATCAAGCCCGGCGCCGAGGCGCAGTGGCGCGCGTTTCGCAACGCCGAAAAGGCGGGAAAGGCGCGCGAGTGGCTGGACGCCCACGGCATCTGCCGCTAGGACTTCAAAAAGTTGACGGCAACGCGGTTGGCGCCCTTGGGTGGACTTTTCGGACCCACGTTTCGCAGTTCGAAACGAACCGGACGTAGACGCCCCATTTGCGAGCAATCTTAGAACAGCCGCTGAGCAAACGAGTGCGGCAAGTCCGGCCATCAGGGGCAACTACGTCCTCGCAGCATTCGGCAGACTGAAAAGCGCGGTCAGTGCCCTCTTGACGCGTAAGGCCAGATCCGGTCCAACGGGAGTTGTGAGTTTCCGGGCGTAGAGCCCACTAAGGAGACCAGCTCTTGAAGAAAAGTCGTTTTACCGAGGCGCAGATCGTCTCGATTCTCCGTGAGGTCGACGGCGGCACGCCGGTGACTGAGCTTGCGCGGAAGCACGGCGTTCATGCAAACACGATCCGGCTTTGGCGCGATAAGTACGCCGGCCTCGAAACCAGCGACCTGGTGCGCCTGAAGCAGCTCGAGGCCGAGAACGCGCAGATGCAGCGCATCATCGCTCGCCAGACCCTCGAAATCGACGCCATGAAGAACCTCGTCTCAAAGAACGGCTGGGGCCCTCGCAGCGACAGGAAGCGGTGAGGGCATTGCAAGCCGACGGAGTTTCCCAGCGCCGTGCCTGTCAGCTCGTAGACTGCACGCGCAGCACGCTGCACTATCGCCGGCAGCGGCCCGACGAAGAGCCGATCGCCGCCCGCATGCGCGAGCTTGCGGCGGAGCGTCCGCGCTGGGGCTGGCGCCGGTTGCTGATACTGATCAGGCGCGACAAGATCGACGTCGGCGAGCGCCGCTTTCGCCGTATCTATCGGGAGCTTGGGTTGAAAGTGCGGCCGCGGCGGAAGCAGCACGTTCGCTACCTGCGCGGAAACGCAATCGCACCGGTTCACGCGCCCAACGAACGCTGGTCGCTCGATTTCATGCACGACACGCTGGCCGGCGGCCGGAAGATCCGCACGCTGATGGTCATCGACGATTTCACGCGAGAATGCTTGGCAATCGCGGTCAGCACCTCGTTCAGCAGCAAGGCGGTGATCCGCGTTCTGGAAGCAATCGAATTCGACAACGGT
>DASSZL010000017.1:0-3284 GCA_035713505.1 Vulcanimicrobiaceae bacterium
AACCGTTTCCTCGATGGCGCAGCGGACCGGAGCCGTGGCGGGAGTGAACGGCGATTATTTCGACATTAATCAGACGAATCAGCCGCTGAATATCCTGGTGCAGGACGGCAAACTCGTTCGCATGCCGATGCACCGGTGGGCTATCGCGTTCGACAAAAACGGCGTGCCGCAATTCGACGAGTTCGACGTCAGCGCGCAGGCGGTGCTATCGGACGGCACGATACCGCTCAAAACCATCAACGACTGGCCCCCGCCGGGCGGCGGATCGGTGCTCGTCACGCCGGACTACGGCATGCTGCATCCGGTGCAGAACGTCACGGCGTACGCGCTGCAGCTCGTCAGCGGCACGCCGCCGTTCGCGACGTATCGCGTCGCGGGAATGACCGACAGCACGATCGATCAGCAGCCCGGATATTATCTCGCGATCGGTCCTGCGGCGTACGGCACTTTCGCGCTTCCCAATGCGGGCGACACCATCGTCGTGCAAGCCACGGCTGCGCCGCCGCTGGATGCGATCGCGAGCGCCATCGGGGGCGGTCCCCTTTTGGTGAAGGACGGCGCATGGTTCGCCGACCCCGACGGGCCGAACAAAGGCGAGTTTCTCACCCACATGCCGGCGACCGCCGCCGGAGTCGCGGCCGATGGAACGCTGCTGCTCTTTGAAATCGACGGGCGTCAGCCCGCGCTTTCCATCGGCGTGCTGCAGCCGCAGCTCGCTTCGCTGATGATCGCGTTCGGCGTCGTAACAGGCATGCAGTTCGACGGCGGCGGCAGTTCCACACTGGTCGCGCGGCTGCCCGGAGACGCCGGTGCGGCGGTACAAAACTCGCCGTCGGACGGCGTCGAACGGCGCGTCGGAGACTCCTTGCTCGTGTATAGCGACGCGCCGTATGGGCCGCCGGCAAAAATCTATGCTGAGCCGCAAACGGTGCGCGCACTTCCCGGCGCGCGCGTTCCGCTTCGCATCGCCGTGACCGACGCGGCCGATCACACGCTGCACGTCTGCCCCTGCAACATGCGTTTACGCGTTATTCCCGCGGGCGCCGGCAGCTTGGACGGCGACACGTTCATCGCGGGCGATACGCCGCAAGATGCGGTGATTCGCGTGCAAAGCGGAAATTTGCGCGCAGACGTGCCGGTGCACGTCACTCGAGCGGTGGCGCGCGCCCAGATTCTTCCGCAGCTCCCCGCGCTCGAGCCGCACGATCGGCTGCAGTTACAAGCGCGCGCATTTGACGCGCAGGGCTATCCGATAGCCGTTCCTGCAACGCTGCCCTGGCGCGCAACGCATGCGCAGGTCACGGACGGCGGAAACTTGACCGCGCTCGATCGTGACGCGGACGTGAGCGTTCGCCTGGGCGATACCGTGGCGCATGAAGCGGTCGTCGTGGGCGAGCACTCGCAAGCGATTTCACTCAAAAGCGCGCTTTTCTCGACCGCCCCGCACGGCGGTCCGGGCAGCATCGGGGAATCGCCGGATTGCGCCGGCTGTACCGCGCTTCACTATGATTTCACGGGAACCGAACGCGCCGCGTACATCGATGCGAGCGCCGTGCTTGCGGAGCGGGCATTGGGCATCGGCGCCGACGTCTATGGCGACGGCAACGGCGAGGTGCTTCGTTTGGCGGTAAACAACGCAATCAACGAGCGTTTTCTCTATACGCTGGCGAGGGTTACTTGGCACGGATGGCGCCACGTCGACTTCCGGTTCCCCCCCGCGCTTCCGCAGCCTATCACGCTCAAAGCGCTCTATGTGATAAACCGCGTCGGACCGGAGCCGCCGGTCACCGCGGCAGGCGCCGTTTCGATACGCAACCTGGCGGTGCTCTTGGCAGGCAGTTCCCCAAGCGCGCACAAATAGCGGCCAGCATGGGTTTTGACGCTCTTGCAGCGCGCGCGCTCGACACAGCGGTCGCACGCGGCGCCGGCTATGCAGACATCCGTTTTGAAAACGTACGCAGCGAGCGCATCGAGGCCCGCAACGGCGTCGTCGCCACGCTTTCGGACACCGTGAGCCGGGGATACGGCATTCGCGCGCTGGTCAACGGCGCGTGGGGCTTCGCGGCGAGCTCGGATTTGACCGAGGCGGGCCTTGATCGCGCCGCGGCACGTGCGGTCGAGATAGCGAAAGCCGGAGCGGCGATCGCGCGCACCCGCATCGGTTTCGCGCCGGAACGCGCCTATACCGATCGATTCGCAACACCGGTAAAGCGAGACCCGCATGACGTTCCGCTCGGCGAACGCGTGAAGCTGCTGCTCGACGCCGAGAAAGCGCTGCACGTCTCGTCCGAGATCAGCGTCGGACGCGCGTGGATGGATCTGTGGAGCACGGACAAGTTTTTCTACAGCACGATCGGCTCAAAAATCGAACAAACGCTGCGGCAAACGGGCAGCGGCATGGAAGCAATGGCGGTCGGCGGCGGCGACGTGCAGACGCGCACGTTTCCCGGCGACATCGGGCTGTATAAAGCGGGCGGCTGGGAGATCATCGAGCAGGCGCACTTGGCGCAGAACGCGCCGCGCATCGCCGAAGAAGCCGTCGCGCTGCTCTCCGCTCCGCAATGCCCGAGCGGCACGTTCGACATCATCCTGGGCGGCTCGCAAGTCTCATTGCAGATTCACGAATCGTGCGGACATCCCGCGGAGCTCGACCGCGTGATGGGCTGGGAAGCGAACTTCTCGGGCGTGAGTTTCCTGGAAATAGATCAGCTGGGCAAACTCAAATACGGATCGGACATCGTGACCATCGTCATCGACAACACGCTGCCCGAAGGTCTGGCAACCGTCGGGTACGACGACGAAGGCACGAAGAGCACCGTTTCCGACGTCATTCGCAACGGCATGCTCGTCGGCTACGAAATGAGCAACGACACCGCCCGCATCATCGGCCGTGAAAGCAACGCGTGCGTTCGGGCGCAGAGCTGGGAATTCGTTCCGATGATCCGTATGTGCAACCTGAATCTTCTTCCGGGCGATACGCCGTTTGACAATCTTTTTGACGACGTCAAAGACGGAATATACATGGAAAGCAACCGCTCGTGGTCCATAGACGATCACCGGCTGAATTTTCAGTTCGGCTGCGAGATCGCGTGGGAAGTAAAAAACGGCAGGCGCGGACGCATGCTCAAGAATCCGACTTACGCCGGTATGACGCCCAGGTTCTGGAACTCGTGTGACGCCATCGCGGACAAGAATTCATGGAACGCCTGGGGCACGCCGAATTGCGGCAAAGGCGAACCCATGCAAACCGGGCGAACGGCGCAGTGCGCGGCGCCCGCGCGCTT
>DASSZL010000018.1:0-8304 GCA_035713505.1 Vulcanimicrobiaceae bacterium
CAAAAAGAAGCGGCGGGTGAGGACCTTGGCATTTTCACCAAGGAGAGCGCGTGGCCGCCCCTTCTGGCGTTCAGCATTCTCTGGACGTTCATCGGCCTGGTCTGGTCGGATTTCATGATCTTCACGGGATTTGCGGCCATACTGCTCTGCCTGGGGCGATTGGCCGCCGAAAGCGCGCGCGTCGGGCACGAGCGCATCTGGACGGAGGATGGTCCCGAAGACGCAACGTAAGCCGAACGCTTATGCTTTTGCTCGGTATCGAAACCTCGTGTGACGACACGGCCGCCGCCGTCGTAGAGAACGGACGCCGCGTGCGCTCGAGCGTTTCGACCAATCAAGACGCCTTTCACGCAAAGTACGGCGGAATCGTACCGGAGATTGCCAGCCGCCAGCACGTCGCGCTGCTTTCCGCGGCCGTAGAGGACGCGATCGATCGAGCGGGCACGACGCTGGATGCGCTTGCGGGCATCGCGGTAACGCGCGGTCCCGGCCTCATCGGCAGTCTGGTCGTCGGTGTTGCAGCGGCCAAGGCGCTGGCATTCGCGATCGACAAACCGCTGTACGGCATAAATCATCTGCACGGACATTTTTTCGCGGCTTTTCTCGATCGAGATGAAACACCGCAGTATCCGTTTCTCGCATTGCTCGTTTCGGGCGGACACTCGCAATTGGTTGAAGTGGAAAGCGCGACGCGCATGCGCATCATCGGACGCACCAAAGACGATGCCGCGGGAGAAGCGTACGACAAGACCGCGCGGCTGCTTGGCCTGGGCTTTCCCGGAGGACCGGCCCTCGATAAGCTCGCGCGCGGCGGCGACCCGCAGGCGATCGCGTTCCCGCGTCATCGCGCCGATCCGGGCTCACTGGACATGTCGTTTTCGGGTTTGAAAACCGCCGTGCGTTATTACGTGGAGTCGCCCGAAGGCGCCGCTGCGCAGAAGGCCGATGTCGCTGCTTCGTTCCAATCGGCGGTGGTCGACGTGCTGATGCAGCGGCTCGATGCGGCGTTCGAGCGCAGGGGGTACACCTCGGTCGTGCTTTCCGGCGGCGTGGCAGCAAACTCGGCGCTGCAGGCCGCGCTGCAAGAGTGGGGCAGACGCAACGGCGTGCCCGCGTTCGTACCGCCGCCGAAATACTGTACGGATAACGCCGCGATGATTGCCGCCGCGGCGGCGCATCAAGGCGATGCGGCTCTGGCGGACGCGCTCACGCTGACCGCCGATCCAAATCTTCCCTTCGAACTCGGCCTGCGGTCGTGAGCTGCCGCGCCGCCATCCTGGTGCTCATCCTAGCGCTACTCGCCGCGTGCACGCCGGCGCACGAAGCGCCGCGCAGCGGCGCGTCGTTCCAGGTCGCGCAGCAGCGCGAGCCGCAGTCGCTCAATCCGGCGCTCGAAAACGGACAGTCCTCAACCGAGTGGGGTTTTCTGCTCTTCTCGTATTTGGTGAAATACGACGACCGCGGCAACCTCGTCGGTGATGCCGCGACCCAGGCGCCGAGCATCGAAAACGGCGGCATCAGCCGCGACGGGCTGACCGTCACGTATCACCTTCGCAAAGGCGTTCGCTTCGCCGACGGTGCGACGCTCACCGCGCACGACTGCGTCTGGACGATTAACGCGATCAATAACCCGGCGAACAACGTCCAGTCACGCTACGGTTACGATCGCATCGCGAAGGCGCAAGCACCGAACGACTACACGCTGGTGCTTCATCTGAAGCGGCCGTTTGCGCCGCTCCTCACGCTCGTGCTCGCGCCGCAAGGTTTTCCGATATTGCCGCAGCATCTGCTTGCCCGATATCCGGACTTCAACCACATTCCCTTCGATCAGCAGCCCATCGGCTCCGGTCCGTACGTGGTGGAACGCTGGCTCCGCGGCGATCGCGTGGTAATGCATGCGAATCCGTACTATTACGGCGGCAAGCCGAAGATCGAGCGCCTGACGGTCCGGTTTATTCCGGACGCGCAGGCAGCGCTCAATCTACTGCAGACGCACGAGATCCAAGGGTATTTCAACGAGCAGGACTATTCGCAGTACCCGCAGCTGCTTGCGCTGCGCGGCTATCGCACCACCGCAAGCCCGGTCGCGGGCGTCGGCGCGATCATTTTCAACACGCAGGATCCGCAGACGTCGGATCCGCGCGTGCGCCATGCGCTTGCGGAAGCGATCGACATCAAGAGCATGGTCGCCAAGGCGTACCGGCGTGCCGTATCCGGAACCGCGCCGGGCCGCGGGCTGTTCTTTTGGGCGTACGATCGGGACGCCTATCCCGATGTCCCGTACGATCCCGCGCACGCCCGAACGCTTCTGGACGCGGCAGGATGGAAAGCCGGCGCCGACGGCATGCGCCGCAAAAACGGAACTCCGCTCGAGGTCCAGATGATTATTCAGGCCGCGACCCCGGGCGATGCAATCATCGGCAACTCCGTCGCGCAATACGAGCGCGCGGTCGGCGCGCACGTCTCGCTCAAGCAGTTCAACATCACGCAGTTCGTCGCGCCCGCAAATGAGGGAGGGCCGGTCTACGGCGGAAAGTTCAATCTGGCGCTCTATCCGTTTGTAAACGGCGACGATCCCGACACGACGGACCAGTTTGCGTGCGCGAACGTCCCGCCCCACGGTTACAACAAGTCGCGCATCTGCGAGCCGCGAATTGACGCGCTGCTGCGCGAGGGGCAGCGCACGTTCGACATGCGCAAACGCGTCGCCGCGTACCGGCAGCTGCAGACGCTGTTATACCGGCAGCTGCCCATCGTGCTGATTTATAGCCGCAACGAAGTCGACGTCTTCGCCGATCGTCTGCGCGGCCGGAGCGTCTCGCTGGACGGGACGTGGTGGAACGTGGGCCGCTGGTCGCTCGCGCGTTAGCGCGCCGGCGGAGAGCGCCGCGCTTTTCGCAGCCGCCGTCGAGACCGCGGCAATGAGCGTGGCGCGAAAACGGCCTTCCTCGAGTTGCGTGAGGGCATCGATGGTGCAGCCGCCGGGCGTTGCGACGCGGTCGCGTATCGCGGCCGGATGTTCGCCGAGATTACGAATCAGCACCGTCGACCCGAGCAGCATTTGCACGGCCATCATTCGCGCGACCTCGCGCGGCAGGCCAGCTTTCACCCCCGCGTCGCTGAGCGCTTCGGTGATGACGCACACATATGCGGGGCCGCAGCCGGCGATCGCCGTGACCGCATCGAAATGCCGCTCTTCGATCGCGATCGCCTCGCCGAGTGTCGAAAACAGGCGCAGCACGCCCTCGCCCGCCGGGCCGTCCCAGTTGGGACCGAACGCCACGCCCGTAATACCTTCGTTGAATTCGCACGCGATATTCGGCATCACCCGAACGATCAGCTCCGCGTTGGGCAACGCTTGCGCGAGCACGTCCAGCGAGACGGCCGCGCAGGCCGAGATCACCTGATGCTCAGCGCCGAGCGCGGGTGCAATTTCCTCCAAAACTGCCCTCGCCTGATGCGGCTTCACGCAGAGCAACACGGTTTGCGTGCTTCGCACGAGTTCCGAATTGGAGGCGCAAGCCGTCACGAACGAAGGCAGATCCGAGCTGCCTCGCGTTGTCGCGAAGATTTCAAGCTCGGGCAGCGCGCGGTGAAGCCCGCGCGCCAGCGCGTTTCCCAGCGTTCCCAGTCCGATAATTCCGATGTCATTCATAGAAAACAAAAAGCCCCGCGCCGATACCGGCGTGGGGCCACTCCTTTGACGTAAAAGCGTCGGTTAGACGATCACATCACAATAGCGCCGCGCCGCGTTGCGGTTGCAACGCGGTCGAGGGTTCGTCTGCAGCGACGCCGTCGTGAGAAACATGGCAAGACTTTACCAGCGAAGCGGCCGCCGCGTCAAGCGCCTGCAGCATCCGATCCACTTCCGCCCGACTGATAATAAGGGGCGGAGCCAGACGAATCGTGTTTGCGCCGGCTTTATTCACCAGCACGCGCGATCGCTCGCGAGCGTGTTCCACGATCACCGCCGCGTCGTACGGCGCGAGAACCGGTACGCCGGCCAGCAGTCCCAGCCCGCGCGCGGCGCCATACACGTCGGGATGCCGCACGGCGAGTTCCGCGAGCCCGGTGAACAAGCGCGCCGATACGTTGCCGACGTGTTTTTCCAGACGCGTCTCTTCACGGACCCGCAGATGCGCCAAAGCGGCCGCGCACGGTACGGGAGACCCGCCGAAGGTCGAGCCGTGGTCGCCCGGCTGCAATCCGCTCGCAAATGTTTCGCGCACGAGCATCGCGCCGATGGGCAGGCCGTTTGCTAGCGCTTTCGCCAGCGTGACGGCGTCCGGCTGCACACCGAAATGCGCAAACGCAAAGAGCGGACCCACGCGCCCCATGCCGCATTGCACCTCGTCGAAGATCAGCAGCGCGCCGCGCTGCGTGCACAGTTCACGCGCCGCCTGCAAAAACTCGCGCGTCGCCGGAAGCACCCCGTTTTCGCCCTGCACGGGTTCGACGATGAAGGCTGCGGTACGATCGTCGATCGCCGCGGCGAGCGCGTTCACGTCGTTGAACGGCGTGGTTTGAAAGCCGCGGGGGAGCGGGTCGAAGCCCTCGTGATAGGCCGCGTTCGCGGTGGCGGCGAGGGCACCCAGGGTTCGTCCGTGAAAGCCGCCTTGGCACGACAGAATTTTTTTTCGCCGCGATTCTCCGCGGCGATGCGCGAACTTGCGCGCGAGTTTAATCGCCGCTTCGTTGGCTTCGGTACCGGAGTTGCAAAAAAACACGCGCTCGAACCCGGATCGGTTCGCGAGCTCCTTCGCCAGCGTCGCCGCCGGCTCGTGGCCGAACAAATTGCTGACGTGCACGAGTTTAGCGGCTTGCTCCGTCACGGCCGCCGTGATGGCCGGATGCGCGTGGCCGAGCGCGCACACCGCGATACCGCCGATGCAGTCCAAGTAACGCTCACCGTGGTCGTCGATGAGGTCGCAGCCCTCCCCGGCAACAAACGTTACCGGAGCCCGCCGATAGTTTTCCAGCAGCACGGTTCCTCTACGTCCTATAGCTCGCGTTGATTCGCACGTAATCGCGTGAGAGATCGCAACCCCAGCCCGTCGCTTGCGCCTGGCCGATCCCGAGATCGAGACGAATGCTCACGGCGGTGTGCTCGAGCTCTCGATGCGCTTCCGCTTCCGAGAGTACTTCGATCGAGCCGGTGTCGACCCACAGTTCGCCGTTCAAGTACAGCGACCAATGCTCCGGATCGAGTCCCGCGCGCGCCGCGCCGGCCGCAGCGATGATCCGCCCCCAATTGGGATCCTCGCCGAAAAGCGCTGTTTTCACCAGGTTGCTGTTGATGACGGCGCGAGCGATCACGCGTGCTTGCTGTTCGGATGCCGCACCGGTGACATTCACCGTAAGCGTCTTGGTCGCGCCCTCACCGTCGGCCACCATCGCCTGCGCGAGTTCGTCGCACAATTTGCGAAGCGCAGCCCCAAAATGCGCCGGCGCATCATCCTCGCTCGCGGGGGCGAACGCGTAGACGGCGTCGTTCGTCGACATATCGCCGTCGACCGAGATCATGTTGAAGGTCGCATCCGTGCATCCCGACAGTTCCCGTTGAAGCGCATCCTGCGACATCGGCGCGTCCGTCGCGATGAACGCCAGCATCGTTGCCATGTTTGGCGCGATCATGCCGGAGCCCTTAGCGATACCCGCGACGACGTAGCGTTTTTCACCTTCGTAAAACGCGTACGCAGCGAGCTTGGGCACGCGGTCCGTCGTCATGATTGCTTCCGCCGCGTCGAATGCCGCTTCGCCGCCGCTTTCAAGGTCTGCCACCGCGCGTTCCAGGCCTTTCGACATGCGGTCCATCTGCAGCGGAACGCCGATGACGCCGGTCGACGCAACGATAACGGACTGCGGCGGCACGTCGAGCAGCGCCGCAGCTTGTCTGGCGGTCGCACGCGCATCGCGTTCACCGCGCTCGCCGGTACACGCGTTTGCGCATCCGGAATTGCAAATGAGCGCGCGCATCGCCCCGCCGTTCTGGCCGAGGTGTTCCCGGCTCACGAGCAGCGGAGCCGCTTTGATCTCGTTGGTCGTGATCACGGAAGCGCAGACTTGCGGCCCGTCGAAGGCGATCACCGCCAAGTCGCGTTTGCGCTTCTTGATCCCCGCGTGGACGCCGGCAAGGCGTACGCCCGGGACAATGCCCAGACCGCCGCGCAGCGCGACCAGACGCGGTTCAGACTGCAGCACGAGCATCGATTCCCTCCTGCGCCGGATATCCGTGCATGATATTCAAGTTGACGACCGCTTGCCAGGCCGCCCCGCGCCCCAAATTGTCGATCGCGCAGAGCACGCGTACCACCGTTCCGCTTATCGACACGTGCAGTTCGGCATCGTTGCTGCCGCGCACCGCACGCATGCTCGGTACCATTCCGTCGGGCAGCATGCGCACGAAGGGGTTCGAGCCGTAGGCGTTCAGAAAGGCCGCGTGAACCGCTTCTTCATCCACGGCCTGCGAGAATGTCGCGTATGCGTTCACGAGCATGCCGCGCGAGAGGGGCACCACGTGCGGCGTGAAGACCAGATTCGCGAAGATACCGGCGGCCCGCCATTCTTGCAGAATCTCGGGCTCGTGCCGATGGCCGTTAAGCGCATATGCGCGCACATCGCCTTCGACTTCCGCGAACAGCGACGCCGTCGCAGGCGTGCGTCCCGCGCCCGTGATGCCGCTTTTCGCGTCGACGATGATCTGCTTGGGCCGCAGCGGCGCAAGCGGCAGCGTCGCGAGGAGCGTCGCGGTGGGATAGCAGCCGGGATTGGCGACGAACCGTGCCGCGGCGATCTTTTCTCGATAACGCTCCGCATATCCGTACACCGCGGGTGTAGGTGCAAGGCGAAAATCTCCGGAGAGATCGATGACGCGCGCGCCGCGTTCGAGCAATTGCGGCGCAATCGTCTTGGCCACGCCGTGCGATCCCGAGAGCACGACCGCATCGCCCGCCCGAAGCTGCCCCAGGACGCTTCCCGGCTCGTCAAACGCGCGATCGATGCGCCGCAACTCGGCGAAGTGTTTGGCGATTGGCTCGCCCGCGTGGCTTGCGCTTTCCAAGGCGCCCAGTTGCGTTCGCGGATGCTGCGCCAGCAGCCCGATGAGTTCGGCTGCGGCGTAACCGGAGGCGCCGTACACGTGAACGCGCATCAAGCGGAAGCCTGCGCGATGTCGGCGCGCAGCGCGTCGAGCGCCTGACGAACGGCGCGCGGCTGCGTTGAGCCCGCGGTCGCCTTGCCCTGCACCGATGCACGAGCGTCCGGCCAATTGAGCGCACTGCCGTCACGCTCGCTCGCGAGGATCGCGGCACCGACCGCTGCGTGCGCCTCGCGTGCCGTAGCACCCTTGGCGATGAGCGCGTCGGCGACGTCGGTTGCGACGGTGTACCCTTCGCCCGCGAGCGCCGTCATGCGTCCGCGATTGAACTGCACGTGCGCGAGCGCCAATGCGAACGCTTCGAGCCCCGAGAGGCTCTGTTCGACGATGCCGATAATCGCGCGTTTGGTCACCTGGAGATCGCGGTGGTAGGAAAGGGCAACGCCCTTCATGCTCGTCAGCGCACCGGCATAGCGGCCGATCGAATCCGCGGAAAAGGCGCGCACCAATTCGAACGGGTCCGGATTGCGCTTTTGCGGCATCAGGCTCGATCCGGTCGAAGCTTCGTCGCCCAGGCGTATATAGCCGAAATGCGGCGTGCACCACATGACGAATTCCTCGCATATCCGCGATGCATTGACGAGCGCACGAACGAATGCGTGCGCGAGATCCAATGCCGCGTCGCGAT
The DNA here is from genome assembly GCA_035713505.1 of Vulcanimicrobiaceae bacterium. Classification (GTDB taxonomy): domain Bacteria; phylum Vulcanimicrobiota; class Vulcanimicrobiia; order Vulcanimicrobiales; family Vulcanimicrobiaceae; genus DATGJX01. The sequence goes on from DASSZL010000018.1 coordinate 7,785, forward strand.
TGCCGATAGCGTCCATGGCGTTGCGCGAAGACGAAGCAAAGCCCAGCGCCGCCGCGCTCGCGCCGCGGTCGAGCGGCAAGGAGGATCCGGCTACCGCCGCCGAGCCAAGCGGGCACGAGTCAAGCGCTTCCGTATGCGCGATCGAAAACCGTTTGGCGTCCCGGACGAACGGCTCGGCGGCCGCGCAAAGCCAAAACGCGAGCAGCACCGGCTGCGCGGGCTGCCAGTGCGTCGTGGACGCGAGCAGCGTCCCCGCTTCGAGTTCTTCGTCCGCGCGCGCGGCGAGTTGCCCGGCGATGTGCGCGGCGAGAGCCTGGCCGGCTCTCGCGCGATCCGCGCAGTAAAGCAGCAGCGTGGTCGCGACTTGATCGTTGCGGCTGCGACCCGCGTGCAGCACTTCGCCGGCAGCCGGAGCAAGTTCGCGTACGCGCGCGTCGATGGCGCCGTGAATATCCTCGGCGCCGCTTGCGCGAGCCCACTGCGCGAAGGACCCGTTTTCGATCTCGGCGGCGATCGTTTC
>DASSZL010000019.1:0-14238 GCA_035713505.1 Vulcanimicrobiaceae bacterium
GAATTACTATCAAGCCAAGCGGTTGAAAATTGAGGTAAACCGCGCGATGCTGCTCTCGGGCGCGGTCTCAAATCCCAAGGGCCTGTCGGCAATGCAGAAAACGGTAGCCAAGGAAGACACCCAGTCGCAAACCCTGCTCACGCAGGCGCAGCAGTTGGACAAGGAATCCGACGACCGCTACGAGCGCTCCGAGCGCTACATGCAGTCGTACGAGAAGTACGAAGTCTCTGCGACATTATTCGAAGTGTCGGTCGTGCTGGTGTCGATCACCGCGTTGATGCGCACGAAGGCGATGCTTTTTATAGCCGGCGGTGCGACAATCATCGGAATCGCGTTCTTCGCGCAGGGCTGGTTTCTGCACTAGCGTTTCCAAGATCGTTACCGGGATCGGAGCGGAGTAACGAGCGCCGGCAAAGCGATGGCGGCGCCGTCGCATCGGGATTGATTTCCGCTGCCCGTGCCCACACGCTCGCCGGAAGCGTTTCACCGAACCAAACGACTTGCGGGCGAAACCGCCCGCCGCACGTGTGAACGAGTGATTCTAATTCGCCAACGCATAATGCCCCGCAATCGGCTGCGCATCGCGATAGGCGAGGATGCGCTCGTTGTACCAGCGCCATACGGTGCGCGGATCGCGCGCGAAGCCTTCGGGCGAGGCGAGATCCTCGACGCAATGTTTTCCACAGTAACCGTCGACGCCGCGAAACGCCGGCAAACCGCTTTCCGCGCTCATGCCGGCCCCGGTCAATACGCACGCCGAACGAGCGCGGCGTTGACGTTCGAGCAGTCCCCCAAAGCAGCATCCACCGGCGATTTGGGTATAACGCATCGCTATGGATACCCTGGAAATCGTTTACTACACGTGCGTAAATAACGAGTGCCCGAAGCATCGGGGTGTTTTTACCGAGGGCGATCCGCAGCACGAACGCTGCGCCCGTGAACGCCTATGGCTGGAGGGGCAACGGCCCGCCGCGCGCGTACCGCGCTGGATTCTGTTTACCGTGCCGGCCTTTGCCGCGGCAATCACCGCGGGCGCGCTCCTGCTGATTCGCTTCATGCGCGTGGACGAATCAAAGCCGTCATCCGTTCGTGAAGATCTCTCGATGAAGACGTGGAGCGGCTCGCACGCGCAGCGCGAAGACCGCGAAGGCAATACCGTGCCGCCGCCGATCTCCTAAAGCGCCGTTACCGTCGCGAGGCCGCGTAACGCCACGCGGCGATTCCCGCCGCCGACACGCCGGCGATCACCGTCGCGGTTTTCGCGATCTTCGGCAAAAGCCGTACGCGCTCAGGCGCCGGTTCTTCGCCGTCGTGTTGAGCGAGCTCGTCCACTTGCGCGAGCCAATGGTCGGCCTTCCCCGGTGAGACCTCGCCTACGCCCCCGAGCAGCGTCGTGTGAATCGGCGCGATACCGGCGAATCCCAGCACGCTATGTTCGAACGCTTTCAACCCGTGAGCGCCGAAGTAGCCGCGATAAAAAAACGCCGGCATCCCCATCGTTACGATGACGCGGGCGGATTTCGGGTCGAGCAGCTGCTTGGGAAAGCCTTTGGCGTTGTACGCCATGGCGTAGCCCGGCCGGAAGACTTGTTCGATGAACGCTTTGAAATACGCGGGCATGTACCCGTGCCACAGCGGAAAGACGAAAACCAAATGGTCGGCCCAGGTGATGTCGCGCTGTGCGTCGGCAATTTCGCGCGGCGCCTCGCCGCTGATAAACTCCGAGGGGACGCGAAGTACCGGAATGTTCAGTTCCGCCACGTTGACGCGCCGAACTTCATGTCCCGCTGCTCGCGCCGCTTGGGTGTAGCGGTCGGCCAGCGCATGGTCGAGATGAGCCCGGTCGGGGTCGGGATGTCCGTCGATAACCGCAATCTTTCGCATGCGAAGATTGTGTCTGTCGAGCGGGAAGGCGGCGTGAATATCGTGGGACCAAGCATATAGGCGCCCGATTATATTCCGTGTCCGCGTATGCGGGAACCCTAGGCGCAGCGCGCTCGTATATAGGGACATGAGAACATTGCTTGCTTTGCCGCTTGCCTTGGCGGCTTTGGGCATTGCCGCCGGTGTCGGACTTGCGCAAGAGGCCACGCCCTTTGCGGACTCTTCCGCGGCGTTCGCGCAGTTGCCGAAAGATACGCGCGGCGCGGTTCAGCAGCCGGTCATGCACGCGCCGGCGGGCGACGTGCTCGCCGCGTACATCGTGCGCACGACGCATGAAGTGTACTCGAAACAGGATGAACTGCTGATCGTGCTGAGCGGTCACGGTACGGCGAGTGTGGGATATCCGACATACGACCTGAAGCCCGGCTCCGTGCTTTCGATTCCGCGAAACACCGCATTTCAGATCACCGCGACGGGTAACGCGCCTATCAAAGCCTACGTCGTGGCAACGCCATACGACGATCCGAACGGCAAGCGCGTACTCGAACCGTAATCGCCGCAGCGGCTCGGTTGCCGTTGCGTTAGGCAAACGAGCTCCAATAGTACTATCAGACCGTGCCTTGTCATTCGCAATGCGTGAGTGCATACTGTGTTGACTGGAGGCATTGTTATGGCAACCATTATCCTCGGACATATCGGAAGCGATGCTGGATACTGGGTAATCGGACCTGACGGTAAAATGCATCACGTCGGCGGTTGGCAGATTGAGGAGATGACGGACCTCAAGAACGCCATCAACGCATTGCAGGACGCGGTGCAGATTCGTGAACCGGGCGTCGCGGAAAGCATAACCAAAGCGGTGGTACCGTTTGTCGAGCGAGCGTTGACCAAGAACCTCAAGGGCGAGGTGGCCGAGAAAGGCATAATCATCGTCGGCGGCGCCTCTCGCGAAACAACCGCGGTGTGACCACTTTTGAGCGTGGAGGGGCGTCAGGCCCCTCCACCATCGAAGCTGACGCCGACGCTCGTTACGTCGCCTGGTTCCAGGAGCTCGATGCTTGGACGGAATATTGGGACGTCTATCATCCCGAAAGCAAAGGGCGCTATTACTTCGGCGACGGTATTTCAGAACCGGGACTGCTGACGAGGCTACTGCCGAATCAGATTCGTCCGGCAGTGTTTACCGCATGGTCGCGTATGGCGCTCGGTTCCGGCACCACCGGCGCTTTTGTTCGCGAACTCACCATATCCGAGGTCGCGAGCGCGGCACTGGAGATCGACGGATTCGTCGCACGCCTCTTTGCCGAGCACTTCGGCGATGCCGGCGACCGCGCGGTGCAGCGTGACTATCTCGAGGCAATCTTCCGCTTTGCCACCGATACGCTGCCGCCGGCCGCGGAGCGCGAGACACGCATCGATCCGGCGGACCCGCGAAAAGCGACTGCGGGGAGGCATACGTTGGATAGCGACATTATGTGGTTCGCGTGGGCGTTCGAACTCGAAGCGGCGCACCTTTTGCAGCGTAATGGTTCTCAACCCCGTCATGCGCTGCTGATGGCGGGCGTCGCGACGGGCTGCGCTGCAAATTTCGCGTGGCGCGGGCATCGCCGCACGCGTCCGCAATACAATCCCGATGCGGCGACGCATGCGCTCCTCCAAGAGCGCGGACTGCAGTGGGCGTCGAATTTCCAAGCCGCAGCGGATGAAGTGCACTGCCTGTACCGCATACGCGAATGGGGACACGATTAGCGCTACATCGAAGCTTCAATTGACAACGACGCTTCGGCTCACGGCGCGCACCGAAGTCGTGCCGGTCAAAGCCATCGAGACGTCCAATTCATTGCGCAGAATTTCGATCGCGCGCAAGACGCCCGCCTCGCCGCCGGCGCCGAGGCCGTAGATATAGGCGCGGCCCAGCAGGCATGCGCGTGCGCCCAATGCGAGTGCTCGCAGCACGTCTTGTCCGCTGCGAATGCCGCCGTCGAACAACACTTCAGTCTGCGCGCCAACCGCCTGGGCGATAGCCGGCAGCACGGAGATGCTTGAAGCGGTTCCATCGAGTTGACGGCCGCCGTGATTCGAAACGACGATCGCCGTAGCACCGCTGGCCGCGGCGATGCGCGCGTCCTCGACGTCCAGCAAGCCTTTGAGAATGAGCGGTCCGGGCCACTGGCCGCGGATCCATTCGATGTCACGCCAACTGAGCGTCGGATCGAATTGTGTGGACACCCACTGCGCGAGCGTGGAGACGTTGTCCATACCGGGTATGCGCCCGGCCAAATTGCCGAACGTCTTGCGCTTGCCTCGCAGGACGCGAGCCGCCCATGCGGGTTTGGTGGCAACGTCCACGAGATTTGCGAGCGTAACTCTCGGCGGCACAGTCAGGTCGTTTTTGATGTCGCAGTGCCGCTGCCCGAGCATGTTTAAATCCAGCGTGACCATCAGCGCGCTGCAGCGCGCAGCGATGGCGCGTGCGATCATGTCCCGCACGAATCCGCGATCGCGCATGACGTAGAGCTGAAACCAGAAAGGCCGCTCGACCGCGGCCGCTACGTCCTCGAGCGAACAGATCGACATCGTGCTCAAGCAGAATGGAATGCCGGCAGCCTGGGCGGCGCGGCAGGCCAAAATCTCGCCGTCGCCATGCTGCATGCCGCACAGACCGACAGGCCCGAACGCGAACGGCAGCGCCGACTGCCCGCCCGCAATCGTGGTCGAGAGCTCGCGCGTGCCGACGTCAATACCGACCCGCTGGCGAAGCGTCAACGCTTCGAGATCGCGCCGGTTCGCACGCAGCGTCGACTGCGCGTACGAGCCATGGTCGGTGTACTCAAAGAAGGCACGCGGAACGCGCCGCCGCGCCAACTCCCGCAGGTCATTGATCGATGTCGCTTTGCGCAGCGTGCCGTTCATAGGTCTACTTTAGCAACAAAAAGCCCGAAGGCGTCAATCCTCCGGAGTTTTCAACCCGCGGACTAACGCCGGGGCCTGTCGATTTTCACCACCGCGGTGCCTTTGCGCCGCACCAGATGCGGCCGGGCGTGTGTACTGCAGTACGCGGCGCTTGCGAAACACGGGATGGCCTTTGGCGCGCAGCGCGTCGAAGCGAAGCACACCGGTGGCGGGGTCCGCACGTGAATCAATGGAGTCTCCTTTTCGGAGCGCCGCGTTGGAGAATGGACCTTTTAGAAAAAACGGCTGGGCTCTCGCGTGTGTGACGTTCCCAAAGAGGACCTTACGGCGACGGCTTCAGCGAAATTCCACTGGTACGAGCCGGATTGTTTGGTCTCCGGCCGTATTGCGCGCGACCACTTGCACGACGTAGTTCCGCTTGTAGTACGGCACCATGTCGAGCACGTGCTGGCGGAATTGGAATACGCCGAATGCCGGGCGCTCCGCCACGAACGAGAATGACTCCGTGCGAATCTCGACGCTCGCGACGTTTGTTGAGGTGACCACCCGCCCGCGCCAGTCGGAGCCGCTGGGAATCTTGGTCTCGTTCATCCACAACGCAAGGATGCGCGGCGGCGCGTTCGGGGCTGCGATCGCGGGCTTTGGCCATGGACTCGGCATTACGGTAACGGCGGCTGGATCGACGTACGTCCCCGTGGGCTGTTCCGCGCACGCGCTGCAGATGAGCGACCCGAAGACGAACAGAAATACACGCGCGAACTTCATGCTGACGGGCCCTTCGGTAATTGCGTCGAATCCTCCGCTGCGATGAATGAACGCCCGGCGCCGAGCGCGCTCTATGATTGGTCGATGGCGCTCGCGAGCCTTTGGCTCTCCGGTGGCATGTTCATCGACACCTGGCACCATTTCCACGAAACGATCGAAACGTTCTTCGAGCCGGGGCACGCGGTGCTGTACGCCGGCCTGCTCGCGAGTTACGTGTTTACGGGCATCGCGGTGTTCGTTTTTCGCCGCCGGGGATATGCGCTGCGTTTCGCTCTTCCGCCGGGGTACGAGCTCACCGTAGCGGGACTGGCCGTCACGATGATCGGCGGCATGCTCGACATGATCAAGCACCAATTCTGGGGATTCGAACGAACATTCGATGCGCTCGTCAGTCCCTCGCATCTGGTCATCGGCGCGGGAATGTTTTTGATTATCACGGGGCCAATTCGCTCTGCGTTTTTGCGCAAGGCGGCGCCGCGCACACTCTCGGGCCAACTGCCCATGGTCCTTGCCGTTGCGTCGATGATGGAGCTGCTCCATTGGGGCACGCAGTTCATCTTTCACAGCAACGCCGAACTGATGAATGCGCCGGTTACGCCGACGAGCATGCCGCACGACGTGCTGACGCTGCTTTCCATTGAATATTACAAGCAGGGCATCGGCCTGCTCTCCGTGCTCATCCAGAGCATCCTGCTGGCCGGTTTTGCGCTCTACGTCGTGCGCCGTTTACGCCTCGCGCCCGGGGGACTGGTTACCCTACTGCTCGTCGGGAACGTTTTTATTGCGGCCGCGCAGGCGAATTACTCCGGGCAATTTTGGGACGCCGTTGCAGCGAGCGTGGCCGCGGGCGTATGCGGCGAACTCATTGCCGTCGGTCCGGACACCGTATCCGAGATGCGCTGGAGCGCCTTTGCTTTCGCGGTTCCCGCCGTATATTGGATCGTGCTGCTCAGCGTGCTCGGAATGACCATGGGCGGCCTGTGGTGGACGCCCGACATCATCGTGGGATCGATATTGTACGCCGGTTTTACCGGGCTGTTCGTGAATTCGATTGCCGCGACAAGGCCCGCCGGAGCGTAGTCAGCCCGCGCGTGCGCGCAGCGGGATACTTTGCGACGTCGAGCGCCTTTGGCGCGAGCATATTGCTTTGTACCGCGGCGCGCGTGCTCTCCGACAGCCGCGGATCGAGCACGCGCATTTTCGTTGCGTCTACCGTTACGCTATCTCATGTAAACAGTCATCGTCGAATGCTGCGTATCGATGAGCAGCCCCAAAAGCAGCGCGATAACGAGTTTCATAGTTTATCAATTGCCCTCGAGGAGCGCATCCGTCCCTGGACCAGAGCTTCTAGGCGGCCGGCGAGACGACATTCAAGCTGCGGTGGAATTTCAGTGGAATGCTATATGGCCGCGAACCTACGGAAGGCGAAGCGCGGAGGATGCACAGAGCCGCTCTTACCTTGGGACGCACCTTCTTGTTGCTGGGAGCACTTTTTCTTAGCGTGGCGATATTCTTGCGGTCTTCCGCAAGCGTATGGCATACGCGCCTTGGCGGATACGAAAATCGCCTCGACTGGGCAGCTCAGCGGGAAGCAGAAAACGAACCGCCATTTCCGGCCGTCGTTCTACCAAATGTGTTTAAGGCGGCGTTCTATCAGAGCGTCGAACGGCCGGCCCAACTTTCGACAACGGTCCGGCGATTTGCAGAAGCGATCGCCCGTGCGATCGCTTCACCGGGGTACGCATGACGGCCCACCGAAGTTGAGCGCCGGCGGCTTTTCTGTAGCTTGGAAATCTATTGCTCTCCAATCTACCTGCCGGTAGATCGCAAGAACGCCCGCCCCCTAACATGCAGCGCTACCGATCCCGGCTATTCGAGTGCATAGTCGATGCGGTCTTTTCTGGTCACGGTAAGATAAACCACGAGTGCCAGGATCGTTATTAGGAACACCGCGCTCGTAGCCGTTGTGCCGATCCCCAAACCGCCATCGTGAACGCGTTGCGAAAGCAAATCGCCAATGGATGCGCCGAGCGGGCGCGTTAGGATGTACGCAAGCCAGAATGCGAGCACACCGTTCAATTTGAGAGTGTAGCGCGAAAAAACGACCAGCGCAATCATGCCAGCAAAAACCAGCGCGGACGCAGCGAACCCAATGCCGCTCGCCGCCGCCAGCCAGTCTCCGGCTGATGTGCCGAGCGCGAACGTGAACAAGATCGCACCCCAATAAAAAAGCTCCCGTCGCCGTGTGCGAATGGAGTGGATCGAAAGCGTCCGTTCGGTCAGCCACCACGCAGTGAAGACCGCTGTAAGTATCGAGGCGAACGCGATGGTCGTTACCATGAGCGGCACGCCGAGGTTGTCCGTCAAATTGTCCGAGATGAGCGTCCCCACGATGCTGATGAGCACCACCACTGTCCAATAGAGCGGGGGCGAGTAGCGTCGGGCATTTAGCTGTGCGACTAGTGCGGCTAGAAACAACGCGCCCATGACCCAGGATGTGAACGTCAGACCCAAGTGCAGCGTTGTCGAAAGATAATCGGCCGCGGTTTCGCCCACGGTTGTGGCGAGCACTTTAATTATCCAGAAAAAAACGGTAATCTCCGGCACTTTATTGAGCATTGCGCGGAGTGTTGTGCTGGCGGGACGCGCCTCGGCATAAGTAGACATGGTAGCGATGCTACCATCTCTACATGACGGAAGTCTGAACGTGATAAGTGACGATTGTCATTTTAGAGGCAAAGCGAGATGGCGGCTCCCGCTCGGGTGAATCTGACGGGATCCTCCGTTAGACCGCCGAGGATACTTCGTGTCGTATTTCACTCGACCAGCATACGCGTGCTTCTAAAAGCGTTTTGAAGTCACGCTTATTCAGGCATTCGTCCCGCGACCACCGTTGATACTCGCAATGTAGGCGTTCTGCGCTGGCTTTCCGGCACTGCGCCGACTCAGCTACGTTTGTTCGATGCGGCGCTGAACGAAGACGCCGATAAGATAGCACGCGACGAATACCGCGGCGCCGTATCGCGGCACGACAAAGATTCCGGCGACGCCCAGGATGAGAAAACCGGTAAATGCTTCGGCGCGCAAGCCTTGTGCTAGAGACGGGCGCACGGTTTGGCCGGCTCGCCACGGTGTCGGCCGCGGCAGCAAACTCGGAACCGCGCGGCGGTAGGCATCATACGCATCCCCATGGCGGCGCTGCAGGCCGCGTTCTTCGTATCGACTGAGCGCACTTACAAAAAGCGCGCTGGCCACGAAAATGAACGCCCATCCCGCAAACGGAGCCGCGGCGCCCAGGCCTGACGCCAGCACAAGGTTCCCGAGATACAGCGGGTGCCGAACGAACGCAAAAGGGCCCGACTGCACGAGCACCTCGGCTTGCGCCTTCTGATCCCACACGGTCGGCGCGCTCAAATAACTCGCGCCCCAAATGCGCAGCGTGAGCGCCGCTAGCGCGATGGCCAGCGCAATGATGCCCGCTATCACGACGCCGCGATGTCCCCAGTGCGATCCGAGATCTGCAAACGCGGCAAGATAACGGCCGTAAATCGCTGCGGACACGCCCCAGCCGCCGAGGAATCCTATCGCGTAAATGCCGGCGAATGCCGCCGAGCGAAAGCGGTACCACGCCGGCGGCTTGCCGATCACGCCGGCGCGAGTTTTCGCGACCCTAGTCTTAGCCATAGCACGGTAATGTGCTTCGGACCGGCGATTTTCTTCCATGACCCCTTACTTATCAGGCATGGGAAGTCCAGCGAATCGCTCCGGCCCCAAAGACAAGAAACGACGGCCATTTCCGACGGTCGTTCTTCCAATGGTGCGAGGTACAAAAGGCGGGGTTCGTCGGCTCAGGAAATCGGCCAGGAAGGATGCGAAAAGCGCTATCGTTCGCGAATGGTCGCCGCTTTTTGGTGCGTTGCCCGATTTAGGCCAACCGAAAACTAGGGGTGGACAGTACGTAGGACCGGTAAGGACGAACCCAAGCTGCCAGCGGCGGCTGCTCCATTCCAAGGGCCGTTTTCTTCGCATTCGAGGGTGCCGGCAAGCCTGGGCACGAGGTATGACTTGGTGACTGTACAGACAGCCGGAAAGAGCATGGACAAGGCAACGTTCAATCTAGGCTGCGTCGCTTGACAGGCCCATTGGCAGCGCGATGCGCGATGCGCTACGGCGGCTAGTGAGAGGGGCGTTATGATTATGCGTTATCTTCCTATTGCCGCAGGCGTTTTGTGTTGCGCGCTTCTTGTATTGGGACATCCGGCGCATGCGGGGCCGATGACGCGCTCCGCCTTGTGCGGAACGCCGCTGCCGTCCGGCCCGCTGGTCGAACCGCCGCGCGTCCTGATGTCGTCGGAGCCGCGCAACGATCGCGGCGTACACGAAATCGTCCTGAGCGTCTATCGTGCCGGCGATCGCTTCTGCTATCGATATCGTTTCGACGACGCCGAGCAGCATCGCGCACCGACGATCCTGGTGCGCCCGGGAGAAACGTTTGCCGTTCGCATCGTCAACGAACTCGCAGGGCCCGCGCGAGGATTGACGATGCCGGCTTCCGCGCTGGCGCCGTGCAAACCGCAAACGATGCCCGTCATGCCGGTGCGCCGCTATACCGGTTACATGAACCACACGATTTTCGCGCGCGCGATGCCGAACATGCGCGATATCGACGTCAACCTGCACTTACACGGCTTCGAGGGCCCGCCGCAGCAAGAGAACGTCTTCCTCTCGACGTATCGCTCGCCCGATCGCGCGTGCGAATACGTGTTCACCGTGCCCCGCACGCAGCCGCCCGGCACGTACTTCTATCATCCGCACGCACACGGCATGGCGGACGCCGAGGTCGCGCGCGGACTGGCCGGAACCTGGATCGTGCTTCCCAAGACGCCCGCGCTTCCGGCAAGTGACGATCACGTGGTCGTCGTGCGTTATCGCGTGCCGTTCGAACTGGACGAACACCTGCCGAGCGGGAAGGCGCTGGCGGTCGCTGCCGCGGCGCACGAGGCCGCGCTCAAACCGGCAGCACCCGTGCGCTTCGATCCGTTCGCCCCGCCGCCGTGGCCGAGCGATTTTCCGATGTTCGCCGGAAAAACGCGCGTATACAGCGCATGCGGCAGCCGCAAAGGAGCGAAGCTCGCCGTCGACGGCGTGGACGCGCCGGCGGCGTTGACCGTGCAGGCGAACGAGCCGCAGCTCGTGCGTCTGGTGAACGCGACATCCGACAGCATGCAGTATTTACGCGTGCGCGACGCGTCCTCGGGCGCGGCTCTGCCGCTGCGCATCGTCGCGCGCGACGGTGTTCCGGTGGATCGCGACGACGGTCGTCCGCTCGCGCGCTACGTTTCGGCGAGCGAAGATCCCGTGCCGGTCGCGGGACGCGTCGACTTGCTGATGACGCTCAAGCCCCGGCAGGCGATCGTGCTGTACGACGCGCACACGTGCACGGCGCCGCAAGACGAATACACGGTACGTACCGATCTTCTGGTCATGCACGCAGGCGCGGCAACCGTCAGACCCACACCGCTGGTCTCAAAGCCGCTCGATCCCGCTCGCAATCCGGCGAAGGCCCTGGTCGCATACGCACGTTCGCATCCGGCGCTCATCCGCCGGCGCGCGTTCACGTACACCGAGTACCTGTTGCCGAGCCCGCACGGCAAAATCCATGGCGAGTTCTACCTGACGCAAACCAGCGATCCGGATTTTCACGAGCAGCCGTTCTTCCCGGTCTACCGGGGGGGCTCTCAATTTCCGGTGCCGGACGTCGTGGTCAGACGCGGCAGTATCGAAGAGTGGTATCTTTTCAACGCGACGATGGAGGTTCACAGTTTCCACATCCATCAGATGGCGTTCGTGGACGAGAACGACGGCGGCGCGCCGGTGTACGCTGACACGGTGAACATTCCGTTCGGCTCGTTGCTTCCGAACCTCAAAGACCCCGCGTATCCGCTCATCAAGCCGTCGGTGACGCGCGTCCTCCTAGACTTCCGGAACGTTCCGCGCGGCACGTTCGTTTTTCACTGCCACACGCTTTTTCACGAAGATCGCGGGATGATGGGCGTCATCCGCGTGGAGTAACCCGAACGCTCGGACGGCCTTGCGTGTGGCTCCATTCGCGTACGCGGGGGCGTCCGCCGCGACGCCAACGCCCGTTTTGGGCTCGACCTCGATCGTCGAAGAAAACAAAAACGCCCGACGGATCGGGCGTTTTCAAATGGTGGAGATGGGGGGACTCGAACCCCCGACCCCTTACATGCGAAGCAAGTGCTCTACCAGCTGAGCTACATCCCCATTTTGCGGCCTCGACGCGCTCGGCATCCTTCGACAGGCTCAGGATGACAAATGCCGGCCGAGGTAACGTCCGGCACGTGAGTGCTCCCAGGGCAACGCGGGTGATTATACGGCCGGGACGGTGCCCCTGTCAAAGGGGCGAATCGCGCCGCATTAGATCTTACCGGCGGCGGTATCGTCGCGCCAAAAGGGACCTTACCGGAAGGTGAGTCCTTGGTCGAAGCTCTGCCCATGGATGCAAGGGCTTGCCGGCAGTACGCCGAGGAGATGCGCAAGCGGTATGCGAGGGCCAGCCGGGGCGAGCGCAGCCGGCTGCTGGACGAATTTGTGGCGGTGACCGGCTATCACCGCAAATACGCCGTTGCGCTGCTCGGGCAACAGCCTGTGCCGCGCCAGCGACCGCCCGGACGTCCATCGCGCGTGAGCGCCGAGGCGGTCTGCGCGCTCGTGAAACTGTGGCGCGCGATGGATTATCCGTGGTCGGCACGGCTGGTAGCGATGCTTCCGGCGTGGCTGCCGCATGCCAGAGCGCATTTCGACCTCAGCGATGAAACCGAGCAATTACTGCTCTCGATGAGTGCGCGCAAGATCTATGGCGCACCAAGCCGGGAACGTTGCTCAAGCACCAGATTCCGGTGCGTACCGAGCGTTGGGATACCACGGAAGTGGGATGGTGTGAAACGGATACGGTGGCGCACTGCGGTGAAAGTGGCGAGGGTGAGTATGCGTTCTCGGTCAATCTCACGGACATCGCTTCGACCTGGACCGAAACGCGCGCGGTACTCGGCAAAGGCAAGCGATTTGTCGTGGAAGCGCTGGACGAGATGCGCCGTAGTCTACCGTTCGCGTTGCGCGGCATCGATTCCGACAGCGGCGGCGAGTTCATCAACTTCCATTGCTACGACTGGTGCAAGGAGCACGAATTGCAATTCACGCGCGGTCGACCCTACCACAAAAACGACAACGCCCACATTGAACAAAAGAACTGGACGCACGTGCGCAAGATTTTCGGGTGGAAACGCGTTACCGAGCGCAAAGCGATCGAAATGATGAACGAGCTGTATCGCAACGATCTGCGGTTGATGCTCAATTATTTTCAGCCGAGCGTAAAACTGATCGAACGCCGGCGCGTCGGCAGTCGGGTTCAGCGCATCTATGATAAACCGAAGACCCCGTTCGAGCGGCTTCTCGAGTTGGGTGTGCTTTCAGCAGAGCAAGTGGCCGCGATGCAGGCCGAGCGCGATAGGTTGGATCCGATTGCGCTCGCTGCGGCGATCGAAGCGAAGGTTGCCGCCACGTTACGGCGCCCCACTCGGGCCGTAGTACCGTCCAAAGGCGGCCCCACTCAGGGCTTTCGCAACAGTTTTGCCGCCGTCCACCCTGGCGGCGCCGCCCGGCATGCGGCTCAGGCGGCGGCGCCGGTAAGATCTAATGCGGCGCGATAATCAGGGCTCCGGTACGGAGTTAATTCTGGCGCGGCACGAGGGACCCGTCGTATATAATTTGAGAATGATTCTGAGAATTGTTCGCAAATTGTACGTAGATGCGTGCCCAGTACTCGACCAGGCCCCGCGAGCAGATTACGGCGATCCTTCGAAGGGAGCAGCGGTATCTCTCGGCGGCCGAAATCCATGGCCTTCTGAAGAAAACGCGGGCCAAGGTCTCCCTCTCGACCGTCTATCGCACGCTTGATTTGCTCCAATCTAAAGGCGAGGCCAGCTCCCGGGTCGACGAGCGCGGCGAGGCGACGTACGTCGTCTGCGCGCCGACCCATCATCACCACGCCATCTGCCGCTCGTGCGGGAAGGTCGAGGAACTGGATTGCGAGGCGCTCGAGCGCATTGCCGTCGAGCTGCGCAGCCACCATGGCTTCGAGCTGGACGACCACGCGATGGAATTCTACGGAAAGTGTGCGGCATGCCAAGGATAGTTGCGCTGTTTTTGGCCTTGGCCGTCGTGGCTGGATGCAGCGCCCCTCGAGGAGCTCGGGGTCCGTCGACGCCTGCGGATGACGCGAAGATCGACGTCGTTACCACATTCTCGACGTTGAATTCGTTTGTCGAGGGGGTCGGCGGCGGTTGGGTGCGGGTCGAGAATCTCGTGCCGGTCGGCGCGTCACCCGAGAATTATCAGCCTTCGCCGCAAGATATTGCGGCGCTCAGCCGCGCGCAGCTGGTCGTCGAGAACGGCGCCGGTATCGAAGCATGGCTGCAGCACACGATCCAGAGCGCCGGTAATCCGAATATGAACCTGGTCGTGCTTTCGGACGGGCTGCCGAAGATCGACCACAATCCGCACCTTTGGATGGATCCCGTGCTAGCACGAGCTTATGTGGCTAAGATTCGCGATGCGCTCGTGAAGATGGATCCGGCGCATAAGAGCGCGTATGAG
>DASSZL010000020.1:0-4539 GCA_035713505.1 Vulcanimicrobiaceae bacterium
CGGCATCGGCCCCGAAATCATGGACGCCACCCTGCGCATCATTTTGGCTGCCGGCGCGCAGCTCGACATCGAGAACATCGACATCGGCGAGAGCGTCTACAACCGCGGTTTGAGCAACGGCATCGAGGACTCGTCGTGGGACTCGCTGCGACGAACCAAAGTATTTCTCAAGGCGCCTATCACCACGCCTCAGGGCGGCGGTTTCAAGTCGCTCAACGTCACCGTGCGCAAGACGCTCGGCATGTACGCGAACGTGCGTCCCTGCGCGTCGCTGCATCCGTACGTTTCCACCAAGCACCCCAACATGAACATCGTCATCGTTCGCGAGAACGAGGAAGACGTCTACGGCGGCATCGAGCACCGTCAAACCAATCAGGTCACGCAGTGCCTCAAACTCATCTCCCGCCCGGGAAGCGAGCGCATCGTGCGCTACGCGTTCGAATACGCGCGCGCGAACAAGCGCAAGAAAGTCACCTGCTTCACCAAAGACAACATCATGAAGATCACGGACGGCCTGTTCCACAAGGTCTTCGATGAGATCGCCAAAGAGTATCCGGACATCGAGAACGAGCACTGGATCGTGGACATCGGCGCCGCCAAGATGGCGGATACGCCCGAAGCGTTCGACGTGCTGGTCATGCCGAATCTCTACGGAGACGTGCTTTCCGACGTGGCGGCGCAAATCACGGGCTCGGTGGGCCTGGCCGGTTCCGCGAACATCGGCGACCACTGCTCGATGTTTGAAGCGATTCACGGCTCCGCACCGCGCCGTGCCGGCCAGAACATGGCCAACCCCTCGGGTTTGATGCACGGCGCGCTGCTGATGCTCACGCACATCGGCCAAGGCGAGATCGCCGAAAAGGTGCACAACGCGTGGCTGCGCACGATCGAGGACGGCGTGCACACGTACGATATTTACAAAGAAGGCGTGAGCAAGCAAAAAGTCGGCACGCGCGAATTCGCCGACGCGATCATCGCACGCCTGGGCCAGAAACCGCAGCATCTCAAGCCGGTCGAATACGCGAAGGGCGCGCAGATGGACATCGCCGCCCGATCATCCGGTGCCGCGGCGAAGAAAGAGCACGTCGGCGTCGACATCTTCATCGATCACGCGAACGGCGACCCGGATCGCATCGCGAAAAAACTCATAGCCGCCGCGGTTCCGGGAACCAAGCTCACGGTCATCGCCAACCGCGGTACGAAGGTGTGGCCGCACGGCAATCCCGACACGTTCTGGAGCGATCACTGGGCTTGCCGTTTCGAAGGCGACGGCGCCCCGTTCACCACGGCGCAAGTCGTCGCGCTCATCGAAGCGGTCAACAACACCGGCTTCGACGTGGTCAAAACCGAAGGGCTCTACACCTTCAACGGCGAGCGCGGCTACTCGCTCGCTCAAGGCCAGTAGTCCGCCGGTCCGTGAAACGAACGACTAGCGCCTGCGCGGTTGCGTTGGCCGGCGTCTTCACGCTCTCCGCCGCCGCGCAAACGCCGCCGACGATGACGCGCGTGCTGCAAACGGCCTTTTCGATGACTTCGTACGGCCAGGTCGCGATTTCTCCGAGCGGAGACGCCGTGGCGTACGCAGTCACCACGCGGCCCGGCGGCCTCACGCATCCCAAGCCCGAAACGGCCCTCTACGTGCAGCGCGGCGCTGCTGCGGCGGCGCGGCTGACGGCAGGCGACGGAAAGCGTTTCTTCGATGAGTCCGACGCGCAATTCTCGCCGGACGGCTCGCGGATTGCGTTCCTCTCGAACGCGGACAGCAAAGATCAGCAGCAGATATACATTGCGCGTGCCGATGCATCGCAGGTGCGGCAACTGACGCATCTCACCGGTGCGCTCGCGGCACTGCGCTGGTCCCCTGATGGGAAATATCTGGCGGCGCTTTCGATTCCGCATCCGCATCGAAAGGCCGGAGCTCTGGCGGCGGGCGCGCGCCAAGTCGGCGTCATCGGTTCGGTAATCGACGAGCAGCAACTGGCGGTGGTCGATTCGGCAACCGGCGCGGTGCGCGAATTGACCCCCGCCAATGCGTACGTCTATGAGTATGGCTGGGCGCCCGACTCCAAACGTTTGGCGTACACGTACGCCTATGGCAGCGGCGACAACAATTGGTGGATCGCGCGTCTTGCGAGCATCGACTTGAGCGGCCGCCGGCGAGACCTTCTCAAGCCCGCGTTCCAAATCAACGATCCGGTCTGGTCGCCCGACGGCCGCAGCATCGCCTTCATCGGCGGCCTGATGAGCGATTTCGGATCGGTCGGCGGCGACGTCTATCTCGTTAATCCCAACACGGGACGCGCGCGCGACATCACGCCCGGAATGCCGCTCAATGCGGCCTCGCTGCATTGGACGAGTCCATCGCACCTCCTCATGACGGCGCACGACCTGGGATCGCTCATGCTCTTCCGCCTGAACGCAGCAAACGGCGCCCGGAAAGCCGTCGGCTACAACGGCGAAACGATCTACAGTTGGGATGCGACCCGCGACGGCTCGCATATTGCGTTCGTCCGCACCTCTTTCTCGCAGCCGCCGGAAATTTCGCTCGGCACTCTGCGGGCGCCGGTTCAAATCACGCACGGCAACGCCGGGGCTCCGCGTTTCTGGAGTAAAGCCGAAACGCTGCGCTGGCGGGACGGTACGTATCGCCCGCAAGGGTGGCTCATCTATCCGCTCGATTTTCGCGCCGGGCACCGTTATCCGATGATCACGATCGTCCACGGCGGACCGAGCGCGGAAAGCTTGCCGACATACACGAGCACCATTATCGCCGCGCTCACCAGCCACGGCTATTTCGTGTTCGAGCCAAATCCGCGCGGCAGCTTTGGACAAGGCGAGGCCTTCACACGCGCCGACGTCAAAGACTTCGGCTACGGCGACTGGCACGACGATCTCAGCGGCGCAAGTGCGGCAATCGCGCACGCACCGATCGACTCGCAGCGCTTAGGGCTGTGGGGTTGGAGTTACGGGGGCTACATGGGTATGTGGGCCGAAACCCAGACCAAACGCTTCAAAGCGATCGTCGCCGGCGCCGGCGTCGCGGACTGGCTCTCGTATTACGGACAGAATGACATCGATCAGTGGATGATCCCGTTCTTCGGCGCCTCCGTGTACGACGATCCGCAGGTGTACGCGAAGAGCTCGCCGATCACGTTTATCAAGCACTCGCACACCCCCGTGCTGATTTTGCAAGGCGAACGCGATGAAGAGGTTCCGGCGCCGCAAGCCTTCGAGTTTTACCGTGCGATGCAAACACTTGGGGTGCCCTCGCGCTTGGTGGTCTACGCCGATGAGGGGCACGGCCCGCGCAAACCCGAGGACCAAATCGACGTCCTCGAACGCTCGGTGAACTGGTTCGACCGCTACCTTACGTCGGGAAAGTCACTTGCGAAGGGCAAATAACGTCCGAATAACGTGAACAAACGCGGCGACTACCACGACCCAGAAAACGACGCCGATCCAGCGTTCCCATCCCTGCGGATGGTAGAACAACATGACAATCGCAAGCGCCACGATGCACGCAGCCGCAAGCATCGTGGCGTTCGCGCGTTCCACGATGTGTTCGAAGCGCGTGATCGCCGTATCGAGATCCTCGACGCGCGTCCAAACGCGCACGTTCCCGCGTTCGATCTGCCCTAACACGCGATCGATGCGCCTGGGCAATTCGATGCTCAGCTGGGCGGCATCAACGGCGGAGTCACGTGCGCGATTGACCCATTGGTCGCCGGAAAGCCGCCCGTAGAGAATTTTGTCGGTCAGCGGTTCGAGCAGGCTGCTCAGACTCGTGCCGGGATCGAGGGTCTGCAGCAGCCCCTCGGTCATGATGAGCGCCTTGAAGAGCAGCGCGTAGTTTCCGGGCAGGCGCATGCGGTTGCGGCGGACGAGATCGAGCAACTCGCCGATGGCATCGCCGAAATGCACGTTCTCCAGACTTTCGCCGACGTAGCGCTCCAGCATGCGATCGATCTCGGTAACGACGGCGCCGCGGTCGATGGGATGCGAGGGGGCCGCGATATCGACGATGCGATCGGTCAGGCGCTCCGCGTCGCGCCGGTCGATGGCGATAAACACCTCGGCGACGCGCCGGCGTGCTTCAGGCGTAAGACGTCCCACCATGCCGAAATCGACGATCGAGACCACGCCGTCGTCGCGTATGAGGATGTTGCCGCCATGCGGGTCGGCGTAGAATACGCCTTCGCCGAGCGCAGGCTCCAGTACGAACTGTGAGATGCGGCGTGCCGCCGACGTTCGCCGGCGTTTGGAAAGGCGCGCCGCCTCGTCTATCCGCATGCCGTCGACGCGCGTGAGCGTGATGACGCGCTGCGTCGAATACTCCGCGACGACTTGCGGCAGCTGGAACCCGGGTTTGGTCCCAAAGAGCTCGTTGAAGAACCGCACGTTCCCGGCTTCCTTCGTGTAATCGAGCTCATTGCGCAGCGTGTCGGCGAATTCTCGCACGAGCCCAGGTACGTCATATGGTTCGAGCGCGGGCAGCCGCTTTGTCCACGCGTGCGCTTCATCGGCCAGAATATCGAGATC
>DASSZL010000021.1:0-7986 GCA_035713505.1 Vulcanimicrobiaceae bacterium
CGGCTCCGGTCACCGGAGTGATTCGGGAGATTCTGGTTCAAGAAGGCACGACCGTCGCAACGGGCACGCCGATCGCCGTCATCGACGAAGTCGATGCGGCAGCCGAGCCGACGCCTGCGAGCGAGCCGCCGAAGTCGCAAACCGAGATGGCGCACAGCGCGAACGCGGAGCCGGTTCCGGGATTCAACCTGCCCGAGATGCCGGTGAAACAGGCAATGCCTGCCGCGCCGGTTTCGAACGGCCACGCAACCGTGCCGTCCGGCAACGGCGCCGCCATGGAAGCCGCGCTGCGCGGCGCCTCACCGGCGGTTCGCAAACTCGCCCGCGAACATCACATCGACATCCGCTCGCTGCGCGGCAGCGGCGCCAACGGTCGCGTCACCGCGGACGACGTGCTCACCGCCGCGCGCATGGGACCGGCCGCGGCCGTGGGCCAGGCGATCGGCATCGGCACGAATTTCGGCGCGACCGGCGCTCCCGCGGCCCCGCCGAAGGTTCCGGCGACGCCTGCTGCCGGCGGTACCAGCACCTACGGCGAGCCGATTCCCGGCACGCTCATACCGCTGAACTCCGCGCGGCGCATCATCGCCGAACGCATGGTGGAGAGCAAACACACCGCGCCGCACGCGTGGTCGATGGTCGAAGTCGACGTCACCAACGTGTGGAAGTGGCGCGCACGTGAAAAGGAGCGGTTCGAACGCGAGAGCGGCTACAAACTCACGCTGCTGCCGTTCTTCATGCGCGCCGTCGTCGAGTCGCTCGCGGTCTTCCCGCTCATGAACGCGAAGTTCACGCCCGACGGCATCCTTGTGGAAAAAGAAGTGAACGTCGGAATTGCCATCGGTTTGCCGACCAACCTGGTCGTACCGGTTGTGAAAAACGCGGATAAACTCTCGATCAAGGGCATCGCGCTTGCGTCGGCCGACCTCATCGATCGCGCACGGCGCAGCAAACTGAGCGCGGACGATCTGCAAGGCGGAACGTTCACGGTCAACAACAACGGCGCCAACGGCTCGTATGCTTCCGCGCCGATTATCAACGCAGGCCAGGCCGGCATCGTCACGATGGAAACGGTTGTGAAAAAGCCGGTCGTGACCGCCGATGATGCTATCGCAATCCGGCACATGATGAACGTCTGCCTTTCACTGGATCACCGCGTCGTGGACGGTTACGTCGCGAGCGGCTTCCTCGCGGATCTCAAAAAGCGTCTGGAGGCAATGGGTCCGACCGGCGTGCTGTAAAAGCACGCAGCGCCACTGGGAAAATCGCCCTCAGCCGAAGTGATGATCATCATCGCTTCGGCTGAATTGTTTGTTCCGGCAGATGAATGCTATTCTGGCCGGAGGGCTCGTCATGAAGAGTATTCCTACGCGCTCAGCGCTCATTGTGGCGCTTTCAGCCATGCTTTTCTCGGCGGCCGGACTGCTGCCGATTACGACTAGAGCCGACGATAAACCGGATAAGCGATTTACGATTACCGTCGCTCCCGTCTATATTTTTTCGACGAACAGCGACGCGAACGCGAACGCGCCGGTGCCGCCGGGATTCACGGGGCTTGGCTATACGCACGATCATCCGGTCACCGACACCGTTCAACTCGACTACGGTGCCAGCTTCGCTATCACCAAACAGTGGAATCTGTTCTACTCGCACTCGAACGCCGCATACCAGCTCGGGCGCATTCTTCTGCCCGGAAACGTTTCGCTCGTCACGGGTTCGATCTACGATTACACGGACACCTACGGCACGAGTTACGCGCCCAAAGACTTGCCCGCGGTGAGTCTCTCGTATTTCAGCCATCAGCGCAGAGACGTCACCGGGCTGTGCTTGAATCAAAAAGTCTGCAACGATCCGGTCACCGGAAGTAAGGTCGACAACCCCTTGTCGATCAATTCGCACGGATACGATCTCGGTCTGAGTTACAGTTTCGGACCGCAGACGCGAATCGGTCCGCTGCTCAGCGCCAGCGTCGATTTCGACTACTACATCCGGCCGTCGTCGCCGCCGCCCGGCGCCGCGCTCGGGGGGCTTGCGAACTGGGTCGGAAACACGTGGGAAATCCCGTATTCCCTGACCACGAAGGTCCCGGTCCTCCCGGACAAGACGTTCATCCCAACGATCACGTACATCAGCTTGCCCGTGCTGTATCAGGACTCCGCGGTGCCGGAAGCGTATCGCGGCTTCGTCTGGGGCGTCACGAAGGTCTTCGACCCGTACGTGACCTTCAGCTATATGAATTTCAATCTCAAGAGCTGCACGTGCATCGCTCGTGTTCCGCCCCCGGACAACTTGCGGCTGACGTGGGGCGAGCTCAAACTCGATTTCCACTACGCGTTTTAACCGCTTGCACAGAACGGCAAAAAAAGCGGCGCGTACTGCGCCGCTTTTTTGACCTGCGTGTAAAGTTTTTGATTGCAACCTGACAAAGCGGGTGAGGCAAACGTAGCATGCGGGGAAAGTCGCATCAACGCAGGCGTGGAGGCCTACGTGCTAGTCAACTCGTTTGCTGCATATTGTCTCTACATAGGAGTACGATGAAAACAGACTATTTCAGAGTAGCCGCCGCGCTTTGCGTTGCGGCGCTCGCCGCATGTTCGGGTCAGGGATCTAACGGCACGCTGCCCACGACATCGGCATCATCTCCCCAAAATGCCGCACGTACGCCGTCCGCGGTCGGTGCAGGGATTCATGGAACGTTCGCGCGCGTGTGCGGCGCGGCGGCGGCCGGATACGCGTCGTGCCACGCATTGATTCGCACGGACGCGTCCGCGAACGGCACGTCCGGACCAACCGGGTATAACCCGGCGGATCTGCAATCCGCGTACGCTCTGCCGTCCTCGAGCGCGGGCAGCGGCCAAACCGTCGCAATCGTCGACGCATACAACGATCCGAATGCGGAATCCGATCTCGGGACGTACCGCTCGCAGTTCGGACTTCCCGCCTGCACCACGGCGAACGGATGTTTCAAGAAAGTCGATCAGAACGGCGGCACCAAGTACCCGCGCAACAACGCGAGCTGGTCGCAAGAGATCTCGCTTGACCTCGACATGGTTTCCGCAGTCTGCCCCAACTGCCACATTCTCCTGGTTGAAGCCGGCTCGAACAGCAATTCAAATCTGGGCGCTGCGGTGAACGAAGCTGCGAAGCTCGGAGCCAACGCTATCAGCAACAGCTATGGCGGAAGTGAAAGCTCGGGCGAGAGCAGTTACGACTCGTATTACAATCATCCCGGAATCGCCGTAACCGCCAGCTCGGGCGACGGCGGTTACAGCGTGGAGTACCCTGCCGCCTCGCAGTATGTCACCGCCGTCGGCGGTACGCGTCTGGTAAAAGCTTCGAACACGCGCGGGTGGAGCGAAAGCGTGTGGAGCACGAGCAGCACCGAGGGCGCGGGCAGCGGCTGCAGCGCGTACGAACCGGCGCTCTCATGGCAGCAATCGGTCGCGGCGCTCGCCGCGGTCTGCAGCAAACGCGCCGTAGCGGACGTGTCGGCCGTGGCTGATCCGAACACGGGCGTCTCGGTGTACGACAGTTACAGCTACATGGGTCAAAGCGGCTGGCTCGTCTTCGGCGGCACCAGCGTCGCATCACCGGTCATCGCATCGGTATATGCACTCGCGGGCAATGCATCGTCGGTGACGGCCGGCTCGTATTCCTACAGCCACACGGGTTCGCTGAACGACGTCACCAGCGGAAGCACTGCCGGCTGCGGCAGCATTCTGTGCACCGCTGCTGCGGGTTGGGATGGCCCCACCGGCAACGGAAGTCCGAACGGCACCGGCGCGTTCTAAGCTCCGCGTTTTCGAACGCAAGGCAGCGGCGGATTCGCAAGAATCCGCCGCTTTTTTCGTGGTCCGTATAGCCCATTACGCGAGGTCTCCAACAATGCGCTGAGAATACGGCAAGCAACCGGGCCATTCAAAGCGATCGTATTTGGGGGGGAATCTCGTGTTTGAAAAGCGCGCGCTTATTGTTTTGACGATTTTCGCTTTGGCGGCGTGCGCCGGCGGAGGGGGCGGCCCAGCGGTTCCGTCCGGCGGATCCGCGCAGCATCCCTCGAGCGCCGTCTTCAGTATTTCAATTCCGGCGCGAAGCACCGCACGTTCGCCGGGCTACGTTTCCCCCAACACGCAATCACTCACCATCGGCGTTAACGGCGCGGCGCCGTCGGTTACGCAAAACGTCACATCTTCGTCCGGAGGCTGCACGTCCTCCGGCACCAGCGCGGCCTCCGGCGGCGGCATTACGTGTTCGGTGACTGTGAGTGCTCCGGTCGGCAGCGACACGTTCACGGTAACGCTGTACTCCGGAACCAACGCGGGCGGCGCAAAACTCGCGACCGGCAGCGTAACGGCAACGATAGGCAGCGCGCCCACGAGCGTCGATATCACGCTCGACGGAGTCGTGGACTCCGTGCTGATTGGGCTGGGCAACAGCATGCCGACCGCCGGCAGCGCGACGACGATTGCGGTCACCGTTATGGCGAAGGATGCTTCAGGGGCGACTATTATTTCGCCCGGCGGCTATTCGCCCGCGATCACCCTGCAAGACAGCGACGCGTCGGGACACACGACGCTTTCATCGACGACGGTTCCGGCCCCGGGTACGGCAATCACGCTGCATTATGACGGCAGCCCGCTGATTTCGAGCGCTACGATTTCCGCATTGGTCACGGGAAGCATCACGAAAGTGACACCCGCCACGCTCACGCCGCAGATCGTCGAAAACGGCGGCGGCGGCGTCGCCGTTATCACCATCGGCAATAAGACGTACGCGGAAGTGCCTTCGGCTTTGGGCTTGATTCAAACGACGATCGCAACCGGAGGCGTATTCCCCAGCCCCTCCGCCTCGCCCGAATCGACCGTGCTTGCCCTCAACCCCAATCCCGACGCATGCACGATCGCGCCGAACGGCGGCAAGATCCTCGCCTACTGCATCGCGTTCTCGCAATTGCCCGCCTCGATCGACGTCGTCGACTTGAGCGGCGGAATGCCGGTGCTCACCGGCACGGTCGCGACCGACGCAACGCAGCTCTTCAGTTCCAGCGGCGGCGATTGTTATCTTTGCGGCATCGCATGGGATCCCAACGACAGTGCCGTTCTCGTTTCGACGCTGAACGGGTACGAGTTCTACGATCCGGTCGCCGGTAAACAATCGCGAGCAACCATTCCCGCGCCGATTGCCGAGAACTTCGGCTACAACCCGGCCACGAATCAAATATGGTCGCCCCAAGAACAAACGAATAACGAGGAAGAGGATCTCGTCGACGTCGCGGGTTCGACGTGGTACGCAATCACGCCAAGCCTTACAAGCGTCCTAAGAGAGCCCGATGCCGGAGCCGTCGATCCTACGACCAACGTGGCGATGTCGCTCGATGAATTCAGCGGAACGACGGCGATCGTTCCGCTTGGCGGAGCCGTTCTGGCTACGCCGGCTCCCGGCGCGAATCCGCCGGGAACACTGACGGCGCCGCTCGCCGCGACCAACAACATCATGGTCGATTCCGGCTGTGAAACCAACGCGATATCAATCGATCCGACCAAACACGTCGCATTCATCAGCGGAGAGTATTCAAGCCCGGACTGTGTGGGAGCCGTTCAGCTTCCGGCGGCTGCTCCGACCACGGCGTTTGTGCCGGCGTCGTACATGTGGATTCCCCAGCTTCCAAACACGCCGGATGGAAACACGTTCGATTCCGCTCTCGATCCGCACGTCGCGGCGACGTTCTACCTGCCGGGCAGCGGCGATCTCTACGGTTTGATTTTCAATTACTCGCGCAGTTATATCGCTGTGGTCGATATCACGAAGTTGCTTGCCGCACCGCCCTGGGCGAGCGACCCGCACCAAGTTGACCCGTCCTATGATCTCTTCGCAAACGGCGTGCTTACGTACGTTGCGACGGGATACTCGCCCGGACCGTCGAGTTCGGTGCGGCGAGCCATGCGGCACTTCCGGCGGCGCTAGCGGATCAGCGGCTGCGACGACTGGCCGACGAAGAAGTTCAGCGTAAACACGATCACCCAAAACGTCGCGATCGCCAGCAAAAGCGCGATCGACTCGGCGCGCTCGCGCAGCCGGGCGTTCTTGCGAAGCTGCCAGTCTTTCGGCAGCAGGTCCAGGGATGGATTGTGCTTCACGTTCTCAGTATTCCCCAAAAGGAGCCCGGGGGCGCGCGGTCAGGCTCCTTATGCGATTATAGTCGCAATCGTACCGTTTAAGAACGGAGCATTACGCTTTTCATACCGTCGAAATACCTACTCTGGTTACCAATGTCGCCCATTTTGGAGCGTGGATGGCCTGCTTGGCTCGCTTATCGCGGGCATTTGCCCGCGTCTACGCGACGACGGCCCGATCGCGGCCG
Organism: Vulcanimicrobiaceae bacterium; assembly: GCA_035713505.1. Taxonomy (GTDB): domain Bacteria; phylum Vulcanimicrobiota; class Vulcanimicrobiia; order Vulcanimicrobiales; family Vulcanimicrobiaceae; genus DATGJX01. The sequence goes on from DASSZL010000021.1 coordinate 6,362, forward strand.
GCCTGTTTTGCTTGATACAGCGCCGCATCGGCGCGTTCGATGATCGTTTCGGCGCTGTCAACCGGATAACTCAGCGTCACTCCAACCGACGCGCTCAAATGCAAACCGCTTGGCAGCCGGATATCGCGAACCGCGTGCAGCATGCGTTCCAGAATCGCCTTGGCGCTCAGCGGATCGGCGTCGATGAGAATAACGGCGAATTCGTCGCCCGCAAAACGCGCGACGAAATCGGCTTGGCGCGCATGAGCGCGCAGCACGCCCGCGAACGCCTGCAGCGCTTGGTCGCCGGCCGGGTGGCCATGTCCGTCGTTGATCGCCTTGAAGTGATCGAGATCCGCGATAGCGAGCGCGAACGAACGGCGGCTGCGCGCGCTTCGGCGCAACTCGTCTTCCAAGCGTTCTTCCAAGACGCGCCGGTTCGGCAATGTGGTGAGCGAATCTGTTCTCGCAAGTCCATCGAGTTCGGCCACCAGGCGATCGCGCTCCGCAGCCAGCGAAAGATTCGCGCGTACGATGCCGGCGATTTCAAGCGCATACGCGACGCCCGCTGCGGCATCCGCGGGTTCAACGTCCTCGCGCAGCGTATCGGCGTACAACAAGCCGACGATGCGTCCGCTCTCGCGCAGCGGCGCCAGCAGATACGCTCCGCGCACGCTGCCGTGCGGCAACTCGTCATCATCTTCTTCGCCCGTCACCACGGCGTCGATTGCGCCGCCGGCCGCGAGCGGCGAGTTCTTGGGGATTGCGGAAAGATCCAGCGCGGGATAGCCGAGCGCATGCAGCATCCTTGCCGGAGCCTGCTCGGACGGCGGCGCGAGCAGAGCGACTCGTTCAAAACCAATTGCGCCCGGCAGCACGTCCAGAATCGTGCGATCGAGATCGTCGATCGATTGCGCGGACAGCATTGCGCCGATCGCCGCCTGCAGGCGCCGCGTCCCGGCGATGACCGCATTAGCGCGTCGAAGTTCCGCGTCCATTAGCGCAAATTCAGGATGTCCGCGAGATTCGCGCGCTCGTCGAGGACCGGTTCGATTTTTCCGTCGGCCGACGTAAGCAGAGACGTTACGCCCGGACCGTGCCCGGCCACGTAGGAACGGCCGTGCACCACCACGCCTACCGATATCGCGCCCGTGCGATAGATGCGGCCGTACGAATGATCCGCGTCGGCAATCGCGACGATGTCGCCCAAACGCAATTCGCGCAAACCGTATTTTTCAGCCATGGCGTCGTCGAAGGTCTGAATGTCGTAATCTCCCCGAACCACCGTGGAGCGGCCCAGACCCGAGCCCATGACCGCGGCCGGAACGATTCGAGCCACCCGCACGCGCAGCCGGTCTCCGTCCACGCGTTCCGGGCCCCACCGCTCGAGGAAATCCGGATCGGCGTTGAACGCCTTGATCTGCGGCAGATCGAGCAGTTGCAGCCCCAAGCCGCAGGCCCAGACCTGCACCTTGTCCCCGATCGCCATTTGGCGCATGACTTCGGGCGCGAAGTCCACCATGACGTGTTCGACTCCGCCGTGCTTGCCGGTCACACGCCCTTTGGCGCCTTTGGCGTCGCCGGAGACGACGACCGCCTCGTTGCCCACGCACGCCATCACGTTGAGCGCCAGATTCTGCTTGTCG
>DASSZL010000022.1:0-12409 GCA_035713505.1 Vulcanimicrobiaceae bacterium
ACGGCGGACCTGCGTTTCGAGCTCCGGAATACGGCGCTCGAGTTCGGAGATGAGATCGTTGATGCGGATCGCGTTCTGCTCGGTCTGCTCCAGGCGCCGCATCGATTCGTTTTTGCGCGCCAGGAACTTGTTGATGCCGGCGGTCTCCTCGAAGAGCGCGCGGCGATCCGACGGTTTGCTCGTGAGGATCGAATCGATCTGTCCCTGCGAGACGATCGAATACGATCCCGGCCCAAGGCCCGTGCCCATGAGCAATTCCAGAATATCGCGCAAGCGGCACTGATTGCGGTTGATGTAATATTCGATATCGCCCGCGCGATAGGCGCGGCGCGTGATCTCGACTTCCGTGAAATCGATCGGCAGTTTGCGGTCGCTGTTGTCGAACGTGATTGAAACTTCGGCCAGACCCAGCGGCTTGCGCTTCTCGTTGCCCGCGAAGATGACGTCTTCCATCTTGCCCGAACGCAGGCTCTTGCTGCTCTGCTCGCCCAGCACCCAGCGGAACGCATCGATCAGATTCGACTTGCCCGACCCGTTCGGCCCGACGATAGCCGTAATACCGCCGCCGAACTCGAGCGTCGTGGGCTCCGCAAAGGTCTTAAATCCGAACGTCTTAATCTGCCGTAATTTCATGTTTAAATGGCGCTCCGGCCTGGCCTGCGCGCCCCCCAGCTACGCTGGGGCCCCCATGATCTCATGGCGCCTAAATGAATTGCTAACATGAAGGCTCCCCGGGGGCGCCGCAGCGGTGTCATCTTTTCGTCTTCTTTTTGGTTTGGGCGCGTGGCTGAGCAAGCAAGGTCTCTAAGGCCTTGCCCGCGGCCTCGAGCTGTGCTTGTTTCTTTGACCTGCCGGTTCCGGAACCCAGCACCGTATCCTTGAGGATAACCTGCGAAGTAAACCGCGGTTCCTGCGGGCTACCGACCGCGTCGTCGCGGTACACGGGGACTTGACGATAGCGCTCCTGCATGAGGTGCTGCAGACGCGACTTGGAGTCCATGACGCTCTCATCGGAGAGGTCGACCTGCTGCAGGTGCTGCTCAACTAAAAAGCGCCGCGTCTTGCTCTCCCCATAGCGCAAAAACAGCGCGCCCAAAAACGCCTCGAACGCGTCTGCCAAAATCGTTTCGTTCTGCGCGCCGCCCGAACGGGCCATGCCTTCGCCCAATTGCATCATTTCGGGAAACGCCAGGCGCAGCGCCGTTTGCGCGAGCGCGCGGTCGTTGACCAGCGCGGCCTTACGCCGCGTGAGCCAGCCTTCGTCCTCATCCGGATGACGTTCGTACAGCCACGTCGCGGCAACAAACCCGAGCACGGAGTCACCCAAGAACTCCAGCCGCTCGTTCGAAATCCCGCGGCGTTCGCGCGCCGCGCTTTCGTGCGTGAACGCCTGTTCGAAAAGATCGAGATCGGCCGGCGCCGCGTGCGCCTTTTTCAGCAACGCGCGCAAGCGGCGGCGCCGCTGTTCACCCGCCATGATCGAGCGCTAGTCGCGCACTTTGCTGAAGACGAGCACGCTGTTGTGACCGCCGAAGCCGAATGAATTGGAAAACGCGAGGTTCACCGGCGCTTTGCGCGCGACGTTGGGCACGTAGTCCAGCGTGCATTCCGGATCGGGCACTTCGTAGTTGATCGTCGGCGGCATAATGTCGTTCTCCACCGCGAGCACGGTCGCAACGCCCTCGATGCCGCCGGCCGCGCCCAGCGCGTGCCCGTGCATCGATTTGGTCGAACTCACCGCCAAGCGCACCGCGCCGTCCACGCCGAAAACGCGTTCGATCGCCTGCGACTCGGCGGAATCGCCTTGCGGCGTCGAGGTGCCGTGCGCGTTGATATAATCGACGTCGGTCGCTTTGACGCCGCTGATTTCCAGCGCGCGCCGCAGCGCCAATTCCACGCCCTTGCTCTCCGGATCGGGCGCGACGAGATCGTAGGCGTCGGCGGACTGTCCGTAGCCCAGAATCTCGCAGTAGATGTGCGCGCCGCGAGCTTTGGCGTGTTCGTAGTCCTCCAACACCAAAATGCCGCAGCCTTCGCCCAGGACGAAACCGTCGCGTTCCTTGTCGAAGGGACGGCTGGCGCGAGTCGGATCGTCGTTGCGCGTCGACATCGCCTTCATCGAGCAGAATCCGCCTACGGCGAGCGGCGAAATCGTCGCTTCGCTTCCGCCGCTGATCATCACGGGCGCTTCGCCCGCCGCCACGTAATGGTACGCGCTGATGATCGCGTCGTTGCCGCTGGCGCACGCGCTCGATACCGCAAAAAGCGGACCGCGCAGCCCATATTTCATCGAGATTTGACCCGACGCCGCGTTCGCCATGAGCATCGGAATGAAGAACGGCGTAACCTTCGACCACGTGCCGTCGCGCTTGGCCTTCTCGGAGCTGGCCCAGAATGTCAGAATACCGCCGATGCCCGTTGCGATAATCGCGCCCGAGCGCTCGAGTAATTTGGGTTCCGAAAGATCCAGACCGGAGTTCTCGATTGCCTCTTGGGCGGCGACCATCGCGAACTGCGAGAAGCGATCCATCCGCTTGGAATCGCGTTTGCCCAGGAGTGCCTCCGGGTCGAAGTCCTTCACTTCCGCCGCAAACCGCGTGCGAAAATCCGCCGTGTCAAAGACGGTGATGGGACCCACGCCGCTCTCCCCGGCTATGAGCCGGCGCCAAAATTCGTCCTTGGAGTTTCCCAAGGGCGTCACCGCGCCCAGGCCGGTGACGACGACACGTCGCTTGTTCAAAACGTCCGTGAAGTTACGGCGGGTCCGGGCGGTCCCCTCTTGCGAAGTAACAGACCAATGGCGCGGCACCTCGGGACTCTTCTATTGATACTGCTTTTCGGCAGTGCCGCGCTGCCGCGCACCCCGCATCGGGTTACCGCGCTGCCGCCGGCGTTCGTGCCCCCGCCCATCCTCATGTACCACCGGGTGGACGTGGACCGGCCGGCCGACCCCGTGGGGCGCGAACTGACGATCTCCCCCGGGCAGTTCACCGATCAGCTCGCCTATTTGAAAAGCCGCGGCATCACCGGCATCAGTATGGAGCAGCTGCGCGAGCGGCTGGAATCGGGCGCGCCGCTCGACCACGTGGTCGTGCTCACCTTCGACGACGGATACGCGGACCAATATTCGTACGCGCTGCCGCTGCTGCGGCGCTTTCACGACGACGCCACGTTTTACGTCGTGACCGGCACGCTGGGTGAACCGCGGCATCTCTCCTGGCCGCAGCTCCTGGCGATGCGCGCGTTCGGCGAAGACATCGCCGCGCATGGCGTCGAGCACGAGGATCTCTCGCTGATGTCGAACGCGCAGCAGGCCGCGCAGATCGACGATTCCGTGCGCGTGCTGCGCAGACGTTTGCGCGCGGCCGTCACCTCGTATGGCTACCCGTCGGGACGCTTCAACCGGGTGACGCTGCAACTGGTGCAACACGCCGGCGTGGACTTGGCGGTGACGACGGATCGGCGCTACGTCATCGCGCCGGAAAACCGATTCGAGTTATCGCGCGTCCGGGTGCGCAGCGGCTGGACGACCGCGGAGTTTGCTCAAGCGCTGCGGTCCGCGCTCGAGCGGGCGCAGATCGTACACCGTTAACCTGCCGCTCGCTTGCGAACCAAGTGGGGTTCGCTTCTCGTTTCCAAAGCAGGCTACCACTCTAAAGAGAAACGAGCGAGGGATTCGATGCGCAAACTCACCATCACACTTCTGGCAGCGCTCTTCGCGGGCACGAGCTTCGCCGGCATCGCCTTCACGCAAGCCACGCACCCCGGCATGGCCGCGGTTGCACGGGCTGATGACGATGAGGGCGGCGGACACGGCGACGACCAGGGCCGCAATCACGGCCGCGGCAATCCGCATGGCTGCGTGAACCCGGCCGGGCACACGCGCGGCTGGTGCGACCACAACGGCAACAATAACGGCGGCCGGTACGGGAACTACGTGACGATTTCGGGCACCGTGCTCGCGATCAACGGCGACCTGGTGCAGTTCCGTCAAGACAACGGCAGCACGATCACCATCAACCAAAGCAGTCTGCTGCGCAGCGGACAGCCGCTGCAAATCGGCGGACATTACACGCTGCAAGGCTATTACAGCAACAACATGTTCGTCGCGCAGGCGAACGGCGGCTATTACGGGGGCAACAACAACAACGGCTATCCGTATCCCGGCGCCACCGCGAGCGTGCACGGCATCGTCACCTCAATCAGCGGAAACCGCGTGACGATCATGCAGGGCTTGTTCGCGACCATTACGCTGAACGATCAGCAAGCGCTCAACAACGGCACCGCGCAGAACCTGTACGTCGGGCGCAGCATCACCGCGTACGGCTACTGGAACGGCGGCACGTTCTTCGCCACCAGCATCGGCTAGCGACATGCCAACTGCCCTAGGCGTGCTTGACGCCTAGGGCGGTCCGCTGTCCCTTTGCGCCCCGACATGGGTCCCCCCGGGAAGAGACGGCCTCATCGCATCGTGCATTTGACGCCCCGGGCCGGCCTCTGCTATAGTATCGCGGCTATGTTCCTTTTCGATCTTCAACTATTCGCGTCCAAGAAGGGCGCGGGTTCCACGCGCAACGGCCGCGACTCCAACGCGCAGCGCCTGGGCGTGAAAAAGTTCGGCGGCCAGCAGGTCCTCGCCGGCAACATCCTCGTCCGCCAGCGCGGCACGCAGTTCTATCCCGGCGAGAACGTGGGCCTGGGCAAGGACCACACCCTCTTCGCCCTGGTCGAGGGAACCGTCGAGTTCGCCACGCACCGCAACCGCAAGCACGTGCACGTGCGTCCGGCGCTCGCATAATCGCGCAAGCGCTGGACATTCAAGCAAATCGGCCCGCCAAACGGGCCGATTTTGCTTTTCCGGCAAAGATACGGTAACGCGTGCAATTCATAGACGAAGCCACAATAACCGTAGCAGCGGGCAGCGGCGGAGACGGCCTGGTCGCCTGGCGCCGGGAGAAATACATTCCCAAGGGCGGCCCCGCGGGCGGCGATGGCGGCCACGGCGGCGGCGTTTACCTGGAGGCTACCCCCGAGCTCTCGACGCTCGTGGAGTTTCGCTTTAAGCGCCAATTCGCGGCCGAAGCCGGCAAGGCGGGCGGCACCTCCAACAAGTCCGGCCGCGGGGGCGAGGACCTGGTGATCCGCGTCCCGGTCGGCACCATCGTCTACCGCCGTCCGGAGGGCGAGGACGAGTATCTCCTGGCCGATTTGCACACGGCCGGCGAACGCGTTCTGGTCGCCAAAGGCGGGCGCGGCGGTCTGGGCAATCAGCATTTCGCCACGTCAACGCGCCAGGCGCCGCGCTTCGCGGAGAAAGGGGAACCCGGGGAGCGTTTCACGGTCCGGATGGAACTGCGGCTGCTCGCGGACTGCGGCATCGTCGGACTGCCCAACGCCGGCAAGTCGACGCTGCTCTCGGTCGTCTCGGCGGCCCGGCCCAAAATCGCCGACTACCCGTTCACCACGCTCGAGCCGCAGCTCGGGGTCGTCCGCGTCTCGGACGAGGAGTCGTTCGTGATGGTCGACGTGCCCGGCCTCATCGAGGGCGCGCACCTGGGCGCGGGGCTGGGCGATCAGTTTTTACGCCACGTCGAACGCACGCGCGTACTCGTTCACTTGCTCGACGGCGCCAAACCGCTCGACGAAATGCTGCACGACAAAAAGATCATCGAAGACGAACTGGCGGCGTGGAATCCGCAGTTGCCGGACAAACCGGCCCTGCTGGTCGTCTCGAAACTCGATTTACCCGACGCGCGCGAACGTTTGCAAGAACTGCGCGCGCAGTTTCCCGAGATTCGCGGCATCAGTTCGGCGACCGGCGAGGGCGTGCGCGAATTGGTATACGCGGCATGGTCGAGCATCCAGCATGCGCCGATCCCCGAAATCGTCGCGCCCGAGCCCGCGAAGATTCACCTGCGGCCAAACGAGCCGTTCACGATTCATAAGCAAGACGAAACCTTCGTCATCAGCGGCGAGCGCGTGGAGCGTTTGGCGTCGATGACCGACTTCGATTCCGACGAAGGCCTCGCACGCTTCGAGCAGATCCTCGCCAAAATGGGCGTCGACAAGAAATTACGCGAACTGGGCGCCGTCGAAGGGGATACGGTGCGCATCGGCGCGTACGAATTCACGTACTCATGATGCGGCTGGGCATATTCGGCGGCACGTTCGACCCGATCCACAACATCCACTTATTCGTCGCCGAATCCGCACGGTTGATGGAAGGCCTCGATCGCGTGTTGTTCGTGCCCACGAACAACGTGCATTATCGCGCCAAACCCCAAGCCCCGCCGGAACATCGCTGCGCGATGGTGATCGGCGCAATCGAGGGCAATCCGTACTTCGCCCTCGACGACACGGATCTGCGGCCCGATTCAACCGGCTACACGGCCGACCTGCTGCCGAAGATCAGAGCGAAGTATGATGACGCCTCGCTGACGTTCATCACCGGCGCCGATTCACTGGCGAGCAATGCCTGGGTGCGTTTCGAGGAAGTGCTCGAATCGCTCGAGAGCTTCGTCATCGCGCCGCGCGCCGGCGTGAGCAATGAGGCGGTTGCGCGCGTGCTCGCGGCGGTGCCGAACGCCTTGCGCAGCCGCATTAAAACGCTGAATTTGCCGGAGATGCCCGAGAGTGCGACGCTCGTGCGCACGCTGCTCGCACAGGGTAAGTCGATCAGATATCTGGTGCCCGAACCGGTTTGGGAGTACATCACCGCCCACAATGTGTACGGCATTGAAACGCCTGCATGAGATAGCAGCGCTTGCCGCCGTCATTGCGCTGAGCGCATGCGCTTCGGGTGCCCAGAACGTGCAGAACGCGCTCTCTTGGTGCGGCTCGAACCCGAACGGGCACGTCGAAGTGTATATTCCCGATGCGACCGTCGTACGCGTCCTGGGCGAGCGCGCGGGACGCAGCGGCGAACATGAAGGCTTCGTCGTTCGCGTGACCGGCCGCACGTTCAAAGTGGAAGACAACGTCGACATCACCGGACCGGTTCCGCTGGAGCGCGGTGATGGCGTCTCGCTGCTCGGCCAGCTCGAATGCGACGATTACGTGATTCACTGGACGCATCGCGATCCGCGCGGACGCCATACCTCGGGCTATATCAAAGTGAACGGCAAACTCTATGAGTAAGGTGCCGCGCATCATTCTGGCGAGCGCGTCGCCCCGGCGTCTGGAGCTCTTGCGCTCACTCGACTTCGAGATCGAAGTCATTCCGAGCAACTACGATGAACCCGAGCACCCGCATCTGGCCCCGCGCGATCTCGCGGTCTTGCACGCGCGCCACAAGTGTACCGACGTACGCAGCAGACTCGCGCACAACGCGGACGGCATCATCGTCGCGGCGGATACCGTCGTCGACGTGGACGGCATTGCGTACAACAAACCATTGGATGCGCGGGATGCCGGGCGCATGCTGCGCGATCTTTCCGGACGAACGCATATCGTGCACACGGCCTTTGCGCTTGCGGTCCCCGATCGCGACCAGCTCATCGAACATTGCGAGAGCACGTTCGTCACGTTCTTTCCGCTCGGCGAGGATGAAATCGCTGCGTACGTCGCAACCGGCGAACCGATGGATAAAGCCGGCGCCTACGGCATTCAAGGGTACGGCGCAACGCTGGTCGAGCGCGTGGAAGGCGATTTTTACACGGTTATGGGCTTCCCGCTTGCCCGCTTCGCGAAATCGCTACACCGGTTGGGAATCGCGCTGCCGATAACGAATCCAGGGACCAACGATCGTCTCTAGCCGGCCGGAGTACCACTATTTTTACCTATCGTGACGAGCGCAGACTCTTTGCGGTAATCACCGTGATTATCGTCACGGCTCTGGTTGCGCTCGTGCAAGTAAGCGCTGCCCGCAGCGGCGCGCCCAGCCCCGTGACCGGCGTTCTCACCAGTGCCGGGTTTGCCGTGGAAGAAGCGGCCGCCGTGCTGACGGGCGCGATGCGCACCGGCGGCCAGACGATCGTGAACCTGCCTGGTCTCTCGCACCAGAACCAAGCGCTGCAGGCGCGCAACATCGCGCTCGAGCGCGAAAACGCGCGCCTGAACGAGCTGCTCGCGGCGTACCGGGCGCAGGTCGCCATCGCGCCGCGCCTCCAGGAATATCCGCGCGCCGTGCAAGCGCGCGTCATCGGCTTTCCGCCGGAAAACGGCATTCAGAGCGTCACGATCGACAAAGGCACCCGGCAGGGCGTCAGCCGCGACGACGGCGTGCTCGCGGCCGACGGCGTCGTGGGCCGCGTGGTGGAGGCCGGCCCGTTCACCAGTAAGGTGGCGCTGCTCACGGATTTCACCAGCACGATTCCGGCCATCGTTCAGCGCGGCCGCTATTGGGGCGTCGCAAAAGGCAATCAAACCAGCGTTAGTCTCGAGTACGTCTCCCAAGACGCGCCGCTTCGCATCGGCGACCGGGTCGTCACGGGTGAGGCTCGTTCGTTCCATTCCGGCGCGCTGATCGGCACCATCACGCAGATAGAGCGCAGCGACTCCAGCCTGTACCAAACGGCCGTCGTCAAACCGGCCGCGGATTTCTCGACCCTCGATCGCGTCATCGTTGTTCCGAAGTAACGAACCAACCGGCGTGCGCGTCAACACGCGCAGCGGTCCCGCCAGCGCTCCAATCACCGCCCCGGTCTGGTGGCAGGCCGGCCTGTATTTGGTGCTTGCGCTGCTCGCGCAGATCACCGTCATGCACTATCTCACGTTCCGCGGCGCCGAGCCCAGTCTCGTGCTCGTCGCAGTCGTGTGGTACGCGCTGCGCGCCGACCTGCTCTACGCCGCCGCGTTCGGCTTCGTCGCAGGCTTGTGCGAAGACGCGTTCAGCGCATTCCCGGCGGGCGCCGGCGCCGGTTGGATTGTGGCGCTGCCGATTACCACGCTCTTCGTGAGCTGGCTCTCGCGCTGGTTCTTCGCCGACTCCATTCCCGTCGTTGCGGGCGTGGTCGCCATAGCAACGCTGTTCAGCCGCATGCTGTTTTGGGTGCTGATGGCGCTGCAAGGCTATCCGGCGGGCTACGCGCGCCTGCATCTGCACCAAGCGTTATGGGAAGCGCTTCTCAACGCGATACTGGCCGGTCTGCTCATGCTCATCGGACGTTCTCGCGAGTAGCGCATCATGAAAACCTACGGGCGCCGTCAATCGCGCTGGGAGTTCTCACCATGGCGCATCGCGTTCTTCGTCGCCATGACGGTCATCGCGCTGATCTTGGTCGTCGTGCGCCTGGTGCAAGTCCAACTCGTGCACGGCCAGGAATACCGCTCCGCGGCTCAAGCCAATCAAATCCGGCTCATTCCGGTAGCCGCACCCCGCGGGCTGATCTACGATCGCAACGGAAAAGTGGTCGTACGCAGCCGCCCGGAGTTCGTCGTCGCGCTCATCCCCTCGCTCGTGAAAGACGTTGATTCCGAGCTGACGACCGTCGCGCAAACAATCGGCGTTCCGGTCGCAAAGCTGCGCGAGCAGCTGCTCCACCACCACGGGGTCAATTACAAAAACTTCGACGAGGTGACGGTTTACGAACCGTACGGGCCGGTCATTCTCGCAAGCGACATACCCGTGGCCAAGGTGAGCCGTCTCTCCGAGATCTTGAACGATCTGCCCGGCGTCGACGTCGAGGTGCAGGCCGTGCGCAATTATCCGCACGGCACCGAGGGCGCCTCCGTCTTCGGTTACGTTGGACAGATCACGCCCGAAGAATACAAACGCCTGCGCGGCCAGGGCTATTCCATGAACGACGTCGTCGGCAAAGACGGCATCGAATACGAATACGATAAATATCTGCGCGGCCAGCCCGGCGGCCAGCGCATCGAAGTCGACTCGCAAAGCCAAGTCGTGCCCGACGTGAAACTGCCGCCCAAGCAGCCCGTGCCGGGCGATAGTCTGGTGCTCAACATCGACTGGCGCCTGCAGCAGATCACCGACGAAGCGCTGGCGCACGGCGTCCATTCGTGGATCGGCGCGAAGCGCGAGTTGGGCGCTGCCGTCGTCATCCTCGATCCGTGGTCCGGCCGCGTGCTCGCGCTTTCGAGCTATCCGTCGTACGACCCGAACGCCTTCGCATCGGACGACTATAAGAAGATCGCGCACTACCTGCTCGATCCGATGGATCCGCTCTTCGACCGCGCGATTGCCGCCGCAACGCCGACCGGATCGACGTTCAAAATGATCACCGGTTCGGGCGTGCTGAGCGCGGGCCTGGTGAAAGTCAACCAAACGATCTACGACAGCGGCGCATGGAATTGTTACGGCGCGCAATTCGTGGACATCGCGTCCGGCGGTTTGGGCGACACGAGCTTCGTGCATGCGCTGGCCGCTTCGTCCGACGGTTATTTTTACCACATGGGGTGGCTGCTCGGGAACGATCGCCTGCGCAAGTACGCGCAGGATTACGGCATCGGGCAAAAGACCGGCATCGACTTGCCCGGTGAATTCTCCGGCAACTATCCGACGAACGCGTGGATGATGAAGGTCGCGGGCGTTCCGCTCGAACCCTCGGACGTGTGCAGCTTAGCCATCGGTCAGGGTGCGCTCCAGGCTACGCCGCTGCAAATGGCTCGCGTCGAGTCCGCGGTTATCAACGGCGGCACGCTCTATACGCCGCAGATTGTCCGGCAGATTCGCGATCCCCAAGGGCGCGTCATCAAGACCTTTACGCCGCAGATCGTGCGTCATGTGCACGTCACGCCCGAATCCCTCCAAGCGGTGCGAGAAGGCATGGACCAGGTGACCGAGCCGTGGGGAACCGCGTACGGACTGAAAATCAACGGCTTGCCGTACGGCGGCAAGACCGGAACTGCCGAAACGGGCAACGGCTCAGGCGCGAATACGACGTGGTTTGTTGCGTATGCGCCCGCCAATCACGCCAAGATCGCGATGGCGGTGTTCGTCGATCGCTCGGGCGGTTACGGCTCGCAGGTCGCCGCACCGATCGCGCGCGAGATCATGATCAAATACTTCCACATCAAGGATCCGGGGCCGGGCTACTAACGCTGGAGCGCGAGTTCGATTGCCGATCGGACCGCACCGTCCGGATCTTCCGCGCGCGCGCGTTCGAGCACGCCGCGGCTCCAATCGGTATCGACGATGCTCAAGCGTTCGATCATGTCCAAACGCAACCGGGCGTCGGCGTTCGCAAGCGATTCGTCGACAAGCTGCGGCCAGGTGACGCGCGGCGGCGCGGGTTTTTCCTCGCGCAGCGTTCGCAGCATGGCGGAGCCGATGCCGAACAGCAGCAGCCCAACGGCAAAAACAACGGCAAGAACGATCCAGCTAGTCGACGGCAAGGTGGACCGCTGATCGGAGCGCGTCCAGCACCGCACCGAGCGCGTCGTCGAGCGTGCGATTGACGCTCGAGGTAAGCACGCGATGGAACTCCGGCATAGGCAGCGTCTCCAGGACGCTGAACACCTTGATCAGTTCCAAACGGTAGAGTCCCAGCACGTCGCTGCGGCCGCCGCCGTTATAATCCACGCGCTCACCGATGAGCTGCGCGTTGACTATCCACGGCACCACCGAACCCAGCGGCGCCTGCTCCAGCTCGCCCGCGCGGCGGCGCAGCGCATCGAGATCGACGGCACCGCTTAGCCGCACAGTTCCGCCGGGACGCGTCGAAAGCGGAGCGATCGGCGCATCGGCAATCGCGCCGACCAGCGCGCGAAGCGCGAAGCGGCTGTCGCGATCTTCCAAATCTTTTGCCGTAATGGTCAGCCGCGGCACGCGCAGCCGGACGAAGAACCGGTCGAGCGGTGCGCGCACTGCGCGTGCGGCGTTTTCCGCCGTTTGCGCGAGGCGCGGATCCGCGCCGGCGATCGCGTTCGGGAAAAACGCGCGAATCGCGAAGAGGTGCGGAATGAGTCCGCCGGCGTCGCTCTTTTCGAGCGAGCGGATCGCCTGGGCGAGGTCTTCGTGCGAAAAGTCCGCGTAGAGCAGCGGCGTGCTCGCCGCGATCTCTTCCGCGGAAATTTCCTCGATGCGCGAAGGCGCCGGCGCGATCGGCGGAGCGGCAACTTCAACGCGCGGCGCGGATGCAACCGGACGCGGCAATTCTTCGATCGCGGGCGGCGGCGGCGGAACGATCGCTTCGGGTGCGGGGATCTCGAGCGCGGGCTGCAGCGCCGCAACGGAGATCGGCGTTCCCGCGCTGCCCGCTTGCATCGAAGGCGTCGAGAGCACCCGCAGCGCCGGCGCCGCCAAACCGATGGAATGTCCGCCGTCCCATTCGACGACGGCACGCGTATCGATCGCCGTTCCCGCCGCGAGCGGCGCGATGACAAGCATCTCCCAGCGCACCTGGAGTTCGATGCCGGGATTGACGTCGGTGAGCAGCAATCCGCGCTGCGACCAAAGCTGCGAGGTGCCGAGATCGTCTCCGAGCGCCATACCGTTGAGCGTCGTGCTGCC
>DASSZL010000023.1:0-7856 GCA_035713505.1 Vulcanimicrobiaceae bacterium
AACTTCACGGTTTTCCACTTCGTCTTTCGTCCGTCGTCGCTCTCTTTAGATAACAAGACCTAACCGTATTAGTAGTAAGGCGGTGTATTCTGCGAACAACCGCCGATTCTCTCGTTTTGACGCGGTTTTTTGCCCGGCATAAGTTGTGCATGACCCCGGGAGGGCCGTACACATCTACACGCCGCTGCGCCCCGGGACAGTTATCCACGCTCTCGGGCGCACCCTGTGCAGCAAAGCGTGTATATAAAGAAAAGCATGAAAAAGGCCCGGGCGTCTTGCCGCGGGCCTTTTCTCATGTGATCAGTCGTTTTGGCAGAGCGCGATGAGCGAGCGTATCTTGTTGCGATAGGCTTCATCGCGCTGCATCTGCTCTTTGACTTTGTCGCGCGCGTACATGACCGTCGTATGGTCCTTCTTGTTGAACTCGCGCGCGATGTGCGGCAGCGAGCAGTCCGTGAGTTCGGTGCAGACGAACATCGCGATCTGCCGCGGGGCGGCCACGCGCTGATCGCGGCGGTGATTGTCCATCTCCTTGACCGTCAGGCCGTGCGCTTTGGAGATCTTTTCTTTGACCGAGGCGATCGTGACGCGGCGCAAAGGTGCTTGCGCTACCGCGTTTTTCAGCACTTCCGCCGCGAGATCGACCGTGATCTGCGACTTGGTCAGGGACGAGAACGCGACCACGCGAATCAGCGCGCCTTCGAGTTCACGTATGTTCGAGGGGATCACCTTGGCAATGAACGAGGTGACCTCGTCGGGCACCGGAATCTTTTCCGATTCGGCTTTCTTGCGCAGGATCGCCTCGCGCGTTTCGAGATCCGGCGGCTGAATATCGGTAAGCAGTCCCCATTCGAACCGCGAACGCAGGCGATTCTCGAGCGTCTGAATCTCTTTGGGCGGCCGATCGCTGGAGATGACCAGCTGCCTTCCCGACTCGTGCAGCGCGTTGAAGGTGTGGAAGAACTCTTCTTGCGTGCCTTCTTTTCCTTCCAAAAACTGGATGTCGTCGATGAGCAGCACGTCGACTTGCCGGTACTTGTTGCGGAACTCGACGGTTTTGTTGTTCTGCACCGCGATGATGAACTCGTTGGTGAACTTCTCGCTCGAGACGTAGACCACGTTGGCATCGGGATTGTCTTGCAGAACGCGATGCCCGATCGCGTGCATCAAGTGCGTCTTGCCCAGACCCACGCCGCCGTAGAGAAACAGCGGGTTATAGGCGCGCGCCGGCGCGGCGGCGACCGCCTGGGCGGCGGCGTGCGCGAACCGGTTGGAGTTGCCGATGACGAACTCTTCGAACGTGTAGCGCGAGTTCAGGTTGCCGGGGCGGAATTCGCCCTGCGCACGCGGCGCCGCCGCCGGCGCGGGGTGCGCGCCGGCTTGGGATACCGTGCCCGGTACGGCCTCCGCGGCTTCCGGCACCACGGTGAACTGCACGTGAACCCCGGTCCCGAAAATCTCGCCCAGGACCTCGGAAATCTGCGTTTTGAGGCGGTTCTCAACCCAATCCCGCGCAAAGTTGTTTTGTACTGCGAGGAGCAGCTCGTCGCCGGTCAGCGAGACCAGGCGGAGCGGCTTGATCCACATCTCGAAAATCGGCTTGGAGAATTTGCATTCGAGTGCCGCCAGTGCCGATTGCCAGAGATCGTTCGAGATGTCCGGGTTGCCAACCGCAAGCGCCATCCTGAATTCCGTCCTTGTAAATGACTAAGTAGCAACTCGGAGTTCACGCGGTCGACGAAAGTCGGCAAGCGTTACCCGAGTGTGGGAGGCCCCGAATTGGCTTAATCAGACGCCTATCCTGCGAAATGCGCCGACTTTTTTATCCACTTATCCACAGGTGTACAACCCCTGGTTTTACGGGGAAATCCACGCACGCGCGGCCCCGAAAAACGACCCCTTGACAAGCGCGCAAGTACGCACAAAATGGGTGCTTTTCGCGCAATGCAAGCGGTCCCGGCGCAAGGGATTTCCACAGCGTTGTCCACACGTGTGGACAGCCCGGTCCGCCGGATGTTTTCCGGACAGGGCGGCAGGCACTCGCCCTTTGGCGCTTGACGCTCCCGGGTAGGGGTCCTATACTAAGTGGCTGTGCCGCCCATCGTGCGGCGATTTAATTTTGACCCCTCTTAGGAGAGCACAATGAAGCGGACGTTTCAGCCGCATAACCGCCGTCGCAAGCGCGTGCACGGCTTCCTCGAGCGTATGGCCAACAAGAACGGCCGTCGCGTCATCAACGCACGCCGCAAGAAGGGCCGTAAGCGCCTGACGGTCTGATGCGCCGTTTCGCCAGCCTGCGCCGTACGGTGGACTTTGCCCGTCTGCGCCAGCGCGGACGGCGGCTGGCTACGGCCGACTTCACGTTTTACCGTGCGCAGGCCGCCCCACGCGACGAGCGCCCGCTCGTCGGCATCACGATCTCGAAAAGCGTCGGTACCGCTGTGGTTCGCAATCGGCTGCGCCGCCGGCTGGCAGCCTGCCTCCAGGAGTTGCTCCCCTCGCAGGCTCGCATGCGCCTGCTCATTGTCGCGCGTCCCTGCGCGGCGGCTCTGTCTTACGCGGCGCTGCGTGAGGCGGTACGCCGGGCGCTCGCCTGATGCGCGCGGCCGCCGTTCTTCTTCTACGGGCCTATAAGCGTCTGATCTCGCCGCTGCTGCCCCCGGCCTGCCGATTCTATCCCACCTGCTCGGAGTACGCGGCCCAGGCTATAGCGAAACACGGGCTTGCCCGGGGCGGTATCCTGGCCGCGAAACGGCTAGCCAAATGTAACCCGCTGCATCCCGGCGGCGTCGATCCCGTTCCGGAAAGGTAAGTTTTGCACGTTCTGCTCGCCACGTCGTGGCTCGATCCCATCGTGTTTGCCGTCAACTACGTCGTCGGCGGCATCGATCTGGTGGTACACAACCGCGGTTGGAGCCTGGTGCTGCTCGCACTGGGGCTCAAGATGCTCTTCTGGCCCCTGAACGCCAAGCAGTTCATGGCCATGATCAAAATGCAGCAGCTCGCGCCGCAGCTGAAAAAACTGCAGGAAAAATACGGCAAGAGCGATCCGCAGCGCTATCAGCAAGAAACGATGGAGCTGTATAAAAAGAACGGCGCCAATCCGCTCGCGGGCTGCTGGCCGATGCTCGTGCAGTATCCGTTCATCATCAGCGTCTACTATGCGGTGCTGCAGCAGAAACAGCTCTACAGTAACGAACACTGGCTCTGGGTCGGCGCGTCGTTCACGCAGCATCTGCCGGTTCTGCCGGTCTGGAAAGCGCCGCTGCTGGCCGCGAGTCTGGCGTTGCCCGACTTGCCGCTGCTGCTGCTGTACATGGTCTCGATGTATTTGTTCTCGCGTTACGCGACGATGCCGTCGACCGATCCGCAGCAGGCGCAGACGCAAAAACTCATGGCGTGGTTTTCGCCGATCATGCTCGGCTACTTCGGTTTCCAGTGGAAGTGGCCGTCGGCAATGGTGCTGTACTGGTTCTCGTACAACGCCTTCACCATGGCGCAGCAGTTCTATCTGCTCAAAAAATATCACCAGCCGCTTTCCGTGCTCGACAACGAACACGCGATCACCGACATTCCCGAGCAAGCACCCGCGCAGAAAGCCGTCACGGCGAACGGCGCCCCCAAGCAGCTCGGCAGTACGAAGCCCGCGAAGAAAAAGAAAGGCGCAAGACGATAAGCGATGTTCGAAGACGATTTCGAATTGGAAGACCAGCCCGCAGATATTCGTGACCGCGAGGTGCCGGGCGGACGCCGCCCGCGCGGCGGTCAAGGCCGGCGCGGCCCCGGCGGCGGCGGTATGCGCCGCCCGAACGGGAACGGCCCCGGCCCGCGCGCGCCGCGCGTGAAGCACGAGCTGCCCGAAGCGGCCAAACCCGCGCGCGATCTGCTCGAAGAGATCCTCACGCGCATGGGTATGCCGCACGTCGAGATCGATTACGTGCCGCGTCCCGAAGGCGAGTACTTCGAGGTGAACGGCCCGGATCTCGCGATGCTGATTGGACGCCACGGCAATACGCTCGAAGCGCTCAATCTGGTGTTCAACAACATCCTGAACGCGGGCGTGCGCAACAACCGCAAGTACTACACGATCGACGCGGAAGGCTATCGCGCGCACCGGGCGGACCAGCTCAAGGCGCTCGCGCTGAGCACGCTCGAACGCTGCATCCGCGAGAAAAAGCCGCAGCGGCTCGATCCGATGCTGCCGTCCGAACGCAAAATCGTGCATCTCGCGCTCGCCGAGAATGCGTTCGTGCGCACGGAATCCGAAGGCGCCGAGCCGGAACGGCGCGTCGTCATCTTTCCGAAGTAGTGATTTCCACGTGACGGCGTTTGCGTTCTCGCAAACACCTCACGCGTCCAGCAATGTTTGACACGGACACGATCGCCGCGATAGCTACGCCTCCCGGAAAGGGTGCTATTGCAATCGTGCGTGTCAGCGGACCCCAGGCGCGAGCGCTCGCTTCGCGCCTTTTTATTTGCAAGGGCGAACTGCGCGAGCGTGCGGCCACCTACGGCACCGTGGTCGACGAACATGGCGAGGCGATCGACAAGGGCCTGGCGATCCTCTCGATTGCGCCGCACAGCTACACCGGTGAAGATACGCTCGAACTGCACGTGCACGGTTCGCCGGTGATCGCGCGCGAAGTGGTACGGGCGCTGCTTGCGTGCGGTGCGCGCTATGCGCAAGCCGGAGAGTTCACGCGCCGGGCGTTTTTGAACGGCAAATTGGATTTGCATGGCGCGGCTGCGGTGGCCGATCTCATCGATGCGGAGACGCGCTCGGCGGCGCGCGCGGCGCTCGCGAATCTGAGCGGCGGCCTGGCGAACGAGGTACGCGGACTGCGCGCGCGGCTCGCCGGCGTGCTCGAGGAACTTGCCGGGGCGATCGATTTTCCCGACGAGGTGCCCGAGCCCGATCGCTCGGCGCTCGAGAAAGAACTGGACGCGATTATCGCGCATTTGCAGCGCTTGCAGCGCGACGGCGAGGTTGGGCGCTTGGTGCGTGAAGGCGTACCCGTGGCGATTGTGGGGCCGCCCAATGCCGGCAAATCCTCGCTGCTCAATGCGCTGCTCGGTGAAGAGCGCGCGCTTGTTTCAGAGGTCCCGGGCACAACGCGCGACACGATTGAAGAATCGATTACCGTACGGGGCGTGCAGATGCGCCTAATCGATACTGCGGGCATCCGAGAGCACGCCGATCGGCTGGAAGCTGCCGGCATCGAGCGCACAAAGCGCGCGCTCGCGGGCGCACGGGTCGCGCTCCTGGTTCTGGACGGATCGCAGCCGCTTGGCGCGGAGTCGCAGCAGCTGCTTGCGCAAACCGCGCAGCGCGCGCGCGTCGTGTTCGCGAACAAGGCGGATCTCGGCACGGCGGGCGCATCGCAGCTCGACGGCGCCGCGCACGTACGCGGCAGCGTGCGCGATCGCGCGATTCTGGACGCGATTCGAGATGCGCTCGCGCAAGCGGCGTGGGGCGGTGAATTGCCGGATCTCGAGCGGCCGCATCTGGCCTCGCTCACGGAATTGAATGCCGTCGCGCAAGCGGTCGAGGCGCTCGAATTTGCACAGCAGACGCTGCACCGCGGCGATCAAGCCGATCTCATCGCGCCCGAACTGCAGCGCGCCTTCGCCGCGCTGGGTCAGCTCACCGGTGATGCGGCAAACGAAGAACTGCTCACCAGCATCTTCGCGCGATTCTGCATCGGTAAGTAAACGCTATATGGCAGGCGCTCGAGATCGTGCGCGAGCGCCCGCGCGATCGCCATTTGCGTTTTCGTGAAGTGCAGCACGAGGACGGATGTGTTGCCTATGCCCCAGACCTGCACGTCGATCTCCGTCGTCGTCCGATTGATTGTGACCTCGCGAAGGTTGTCGATGCGCATCCAATTGGAGAGGCTGGGCCCCGTGAGCGCGCCGCTCGATCGGTCGACGGCCGTGCGCGTGTAGTAGAGGTCCTCGCCGCGCGTGTAGACGCGATCGTCTTCGAGGTTGCCGGAGTAGGGATAGGTGAAAAGCCAGTGCGCGATGGCGGTTTCACCTGGGCTTCCCATGCAGAGCGCTATAATCAGGCATATGGTTGACGTACTTGCGCGCAATTGGTGGGCGATCGCAATCCGGGGCATCGCGGCCATCCTCTTCGGGCTCTGCGCCTTCTTCATCCCGGGTGCCGCACTCTGGGCGCTGGTCATCCTCTTCGGGGCGTATTGCCTGGTGGACGGCGTTTTCGCGATCGTGGCCGCGCTCCGGGCAGCGCAAGCGCACGAGCGGTGGGCGCAGCTGCTCTTCGCCGGAATCTTCGGCGTGCTCATCGCCGGCATCACCCTCTTCGAGCCGGGCTTGACGGCGCTCGCACTGGTCTACGTCATCGCCGCGTGGGCGGTGGTCACGGGCGCCTTCGAGCTGCTTGCCGCGTTCGAACTGCGCCGCCATCTGCCGGGCGAGTTCTGGTGGCTGCTCGCCGGACTCTGCTCGGTCGTCTTCGGCGTGTTTCTCTTCTGGCAGCCCGGAACCGGCGCGCTGGCGGTCCTGTGGCTCATCGGCGGCTACGCCGTCGCGTTCGGGGTGTTTTTGCTGGGGCTCGCCTTGCGGCTGCGGCGGCATCTGCGCGGCGAACATACGGCCGTCGCGGCCTAACTGCCCCCGCCGTTTCCGCAGCTGTAATCCAGAGTCGTACTGCACGCGGTGATCGTCAGTTTTTGCTTTGGACCGCGCACGCCCAGCGTGAGGGTCTGGGGCGGCACGTCATCGGAGGCGTACCGCAAGGTGACGGTTCCGGGCCGCACGCCCGCGATGCGAAAGCGCCCGTGGGCGTCGGTCACCGCATGCAGCGTGGCATGGCCGGATTGGACGGCGATCTGCACGCCGCGCAGAGGCTGCCCCGTAGTCCGGTCGGTGATATGCCCGAGCAGCAGCGTAAAGGTCAGCGCGGCGCAGGCCGCGAGTGGGCGGGAACGGTTCATGCCCCCCACTTCGGCAGTCCCCCGTTGGAGCCACCTGCTAGAATAGGACGTTGTGAACGAGCCCCTTCGCCCGGACGACGCGGGCGTCATTATCGTCGGCGGCGGACATGCCGGCGTCGAGGCCGCCCTGGCTTCGGCGCGCCTCGGCGTGCCCACGCTGCTGGTGACGGGCGACCCGGACCGCATCTGCACCCTGCCGTGCAACCCGTCCATCGGCGGCAGCGCGAAGGGTCAACTCGTGCGCGAGATCGATGCGCTGGGCGGGGAGATGGCTCGGATCATCGACCGCTGTTCGGTGCACGCGCGCTTTTTAAACGAGTCGAAGGGACCGGCAGTTCGTGCGCTTCGCGCGCAAGCCGATAAACCCGCGTATGCGCGCATTGCAATCGCGACGCTTCGCGCGCAAGAGAACTTGCACATCGTGCGCGGCTTGGTCGAGTCACTGATCGTGTCGGCGGACGAAGTGCGCGGCGTCGTGTGTGCGGACGGTTCGCGATATTACGCGCGCCGCGTCGTGCTCGCGACCGGCACGTTCTTGGGCGGTAAAACGTTTCGCGGCGACGTCGTGCAAGCCGAAGGACGATTCGGTGAAGCGCCGGCGATTGGACTCTCGCACGCGCTGCGCGCGCTCGGATTTCCGACGCAGCGGTTGAAGACCGGGACTCCGCCGCGCATCGATCGCGAGAGCGTGAATGTAACCGCAATGCACGTGCAACCGCCGAGCGCGCAGCCGCTGCCGTTTTCATACAACGGCGAAACGGTGTTTGCGGGGCCGCAGCTGCCGTGTTATATCACCGATACGAACGAACGAACGCATGCGCTCGTGCGCGAAAACTTGCATCGCTCGCCGCTGTACGGCCTCGATTTGATCGAAGGCATCGGGCCGCGCTACTGTCC
>DASSZL010000024.1:0-28953 GCA_035713505.1 Vulcanimicrobiaceae bacterium
ACGCGTTCGAGGACCGCTCGAATATCGGCAGCCGACGGCGCGCGGGATTCGCGAGACGGAGAGGTCATCACGATTGCGAAGACGTCGCTTCCCGGATCGTGGCCCGCACCGTCGCCCGTGCGAAGCATGCTTCGCGCGGAATCGATGAATGCTGCGGTCGTCAGACGCTCCAGGCGCTGCGCGGCGCGTTTGCCGTCGCGCCAAGCGATGCGTTCGAATTCGGGGAGGCGCAGCGCAAGCAGCGGCACCGGTCCGTATTCGAGCGCCGCTTCCAGGCCCGGCACGAGCGCGCCGAGCGGTTCGAGCCGTTTACGAGCGCGAGAACTTGTATCCGAAGCCATGAACCGTCTGGAGCATGGGCGGAAGATCGCGCTCTTCTTCGATCTTGAGCCGCACCCGGCGCACGTGCACGTCCACCGTTCGTTCGTCGCCGTCGAAATCAAAGCCCCACACTTTTTCCAGCAGCGTGCGGCGGGAAAGGGCGACGCCCGGATTGCCGGCGAGCGCCAGCAGCAGGGCAAACTCGCGCGGTTTGAGTTTGACGTTCTCGCCGTCGACGCGCACTTCGCGTGCCTTCTCGTCGATCTCGAGCCGCCCGAAATTGAGCAGCGCGGGTTTCGCCTCCGCAGGCGCGCCGCTGCGCCGGAGAACCGCTTTCACGCGTGCGATGACTTCGCGCGGCGAGAACGGCTTGCACACGTAGTCATCCGCGCCGAGCTCGAAACCGACGACGCGATCGATTTCGTCGACGCGCGCGGTGAGCATGATGATCGGCACCTCGCACTTCTCGCGGCGAAGGATCCGAGCGACTTCCAAGCCGTCTATTGCCGGCAGTCCGATGTCCAGTATGACGATATCGGCCAGCTCGCGCGCCGCGCGCAGCGCGGCGTTTCCGTCGCCGGCCGCCAGCACGTCGAAGCCTTCGCGCCGGAGATGGTGGGAAAGCAGCTCGCGTATCGCGGGATCATCCTCCGCCACGAGCACGGTACGAGCGGGCATGTGCCGGATAGTGCCCCGGGTTACCGGTTGAGGGACACGGGTACACTGCCCGCGTGGCAGACGAGAACCCCAACGCATCCGGCGAGCAGCCCGGCAACATCGTCCAACTCAGCGAGGACGAAGAGCACGAGGTCCGAAAGCGCTCGTCGCTGCGAGCAGCGGTCGTATTCGAGACCGTCCGGCGTGAAGGCGAAACCGAAGCTTCGCGTCCGGCGCTCTCGCTCGCGTTCTCCGGCCTTGCCGCCGGCCTGTCGATGGGCGCGTCACTCGTGGGCACCGGCGTCCTGCGCGCACACCTTCCCGACGCGCCGTGGCGCACGCTGGCGGAAAACCTCGGCTACACGCTGGGCTTTCTCATCGTGATCCTCGGACGCCAGCAACTCTTCACCGAGAACACGCTCACGGCAATACTTCCCGTGCTCGACGACCCGGACAAACCGAAGAAGCTTGCGCAGATGCTGCGGCTCTGGGGCATCGTGCTCGTTACCAATCTCATCGGCGCCGCGGCGTTTGCGGAAGTCGTCGCGAAAACCCCGATGTTCGACCCGCACGTGAAAGCCGTCTTCCTGCAAATCGGATTGCAAGCGCTGCATCCGACGTTCGGGGAGATCGTTTGGCGCGGCATCCTCGCCGGCTGGCTCATCGCACTGGTCGTCTGGCTCTTACCGGCGGCGAATCCGCAGCGTGTCTGGATCATCATCATTATCACGTGGCTCGTCGGCGCGGCCGGGCTGAGTCACATTATCGCGGGTTCCGTCGAGGCGCTCTACGCCGTGTCCGCCGGAGCGTGGCCCTGGACGCAGTACGTTACGAATTTCCTCGTGCCGGTCTTTATCGGCAACTGCATCGGCGGAGTGGGACTCGTCGCCATATTGAACTACGGTCAGGTCGTGCCCGAACAGGGCGGCGACTAACTCATTCGCTCGCGATCGCGAGATCGGCGAATGGGCCGAACTCCGCGGCGTGGTCGCGCAGCTTTCTATAGATGAGCGATGCGGGAAAGCCCAGACGCTCCAGTGCGCGCGCCGCCGACGGGTAGCTCAAATCGGGTTTGGTGCGAAACAACTTTCGGAGCGCTTCATCCAGGCGCGCGCTCTCGTCCAACGAGCCGTTGTGAACGACCGTTGCAGCCGCGTCGCGGTCGATGCCTTTGCGCACCAGTTCGCCTACGAGCCGCGCGTTGCCCACGGCCTTGCGTTTCTGCTCGACGTATAACTGCGCGAAGAGCCGGTCGTCGATATAGCCGTCGCGCTTGCAGCGCTCGACGGCGCCGCGGATGTCCTCGTCTTCGTAGCCTTTGCGCTCGAGCTTGGCCCAGAGTTGGGCTTCGGTGAGGCGTCTTTGCGCGAGCGCTCGCAGGGCGGTGGCGTAGGGTGATGACGCGGGCCGGGGCTGGTTCGGGGAACCGCTCATGAATTTGCCATCCATGGCAAATTCATGGCTTCTCCGCTTTTTTGGGAAAACAAGTTTTGAAGAAAACATCCTGTTTTGCGCAAAAAAATCAGAGATTCCCCGAACCAGCCCCGGCCCGCGCCATCACCCATTGGCAATCGCTCTGCTCGCTAAAAGGTCGAAACCGAAGAGTTGTGCGTTATTCTGCGGCGGCGGGGGTGGCGTGGCCGTTGCGGGACATTACTTGGCCGGCGAGTTCTTCGCGGATTTTGGTTGAGATTTCGTCGGCAAGGTCGCTGTGTTCTTCGAGGTACGCTTTTGCGTTTTCGCGGCCTTGACCGATGCGCGTGTCGCCGTAGGTGTACCATGAGCCGCTCTTGCCCACGATGTTGCGTTCGAGCGCGACGTCGAGGATCGACCCCATCTTGCTGATGCCGTGGCCGTACGTGATGTCGAACTCGGCTTGGCGGAACGGCGGCGCGACCTTGTTCTTGACGACTTTGACCCGCGTACGCGTGCCCACGACGTCCTGCCCGACTTTGATCTGTTCGAGCTTGCGCACGTCCAGACGGATCGATGCGTAGAACTTGAGGGCGCGGCCGCCGGACGTGGTTTCGGGGCTGCCGAACATGACGCCGACTTTTTCGCGCAACTGGTTGATGAAGATCATCACGGATTTGCTGCGCGAAATCGCCGCCGTGAGTTTGCGCA
This sequence comes from Vulcanimicrobiaceae bacterium, assembly GCA_035713505.1. GTDB lineage: Bacteria > Vulcanimicrobiota > Vulcanimicrobiia > Vulcanimicrobiales > Vulcanimicrobiaceae > DATGJX01. The sequence goes on from DASSZL010000024.1 coordinate 3,103, forward strand.
GCGCCTGCGACATCAAACGCGCCTGCAGGCCGACGTGCGTATCGCCCATATCGCCTTCGAGTTCCGCCTTGGTGACCAAGGCTGCGACCGAGTCGAGCACGACGATGTCCACGGCGTTGGAGCGGATGAGCATCTCGGCGATGTCGAGCGCCTGTTCGCCGGTGTCCGGCTGCGAAACGAGCAGATTGTCGAGATCGACGCCGAGCGCCGCGGCGTAATTCGGATCGAGCGCGTGCTCGACGTCGATGAACGCCGCCGTGCCGCCGCCCTTCTGCGCTTCCGCGATGGCGTGCAGCGCGAGCGTGGTTTTACCGCTGGATTCCGGACCGTATATCTCGACGATGCGTCCCCGGGGAAAACCGCCGACTCCGAGCGCGAGATCGATTGCAATCGAACCGCTGGGCACGACTTCGAACGCCATGCGTTCCTGAATCTCGCCCATGCGCATGATCGAGCCCTTGCCGAACTGCCGCTCGATTTGCGCGAGGGCGTTACTCAGTGCGACTTGCCGTTCATCCTGTGCCATTTCTCTCTCCAATCAAACTTGCGTACGTTGTGCTATCACGCTACGGGGACGCCATGCCAACGGGGTGGCATTTCTAAAATCCGCTTCCTTCGAAAAGCGCTTCGATGAACTCGGAGGGGACGAATGGTGTAAGCGCGTCGGCCGACTCGCCCAGACCGACGAACTTGATGGGGATTTCCAACGTGTCGACGATGGCGACGAGCACGCCGCCCTTGGCTGTAGAATCGAGTTTGGTGACGACCACGCCCGTGAGCGCGGTTGTTTCATTAAAGAGCTTCGCTTGCGAGATAGCGTTCTGCCCGGTGGTGCCGTCCAGCACGAGCAGCGTCTCCGCGGGGGCGCGGCCCGTTTCGCGCTCGATGATGCGGCGCATTTTCTTGAGCTCTTCCATGAGGTTGGTCTTGGTCTGCAGACGGCCGGCCGTATCGACGAGCACGACGTCGGCGCCTCGCGATTTGCCGGCCTGCATGCCGTCAAAAACCACGGATGCCGGATCCGCGCCCTCTTTGCCTCGCACGAAGTCCGCACCGCTGCGCTCCGCCCAGATCTGCAGCTGCTCCGCCGCCGCCGCGCGAAATGTGTCGGCCGCGACGAGCAATACCCGTTTGCGCTCGGCACGCAGGCGTGTCGCGAGCTTGCCGATGGTCGTGGTTTTGCCGCTGCCGTTCACGCCGACCACGAGCACCACCGCAGGCTTGCCGTCGAGGTGGAGCTCGGGATTGGGAAGCGTGAGGAAGCGCTCGACGTCCTTACGGAATCGCGCGACGATCTGATCGCTGGTCGCCCAGAGTTCTTGCTTGGCGACGGTCTTGAGCCCGCCGATGATCTTCTCCGTGGTCGGCACGCCGAAGTCGGCCAGCAGCAGCAGATCTTCCAGCTCTTCCCACAACTCGGGCGTGATGGGACGGCGGGCGCGGCCCAGGGCCTGCACCCCCGAGAGCGTCTCGCGGGCCTTCCCGAACGAGGCCCGTAACTTCGCAATCCAGCTCACGGGTACAGCCTCTTCCGCGTTTCTAATCGAACTCCTGTTCGATTGGTTGGGTAACCCAAGCGCTAGCGGTTGAGGGCGGCGAGGGCTTGGGCGGGGTAGCGTTCGCCGGCGGCGGCGCCCGCCGGAAAGGCTTCCGCGATGCGATGCAGGTCGGCGGCGGAGAGCGCCGCATCAAGTGCGCCCAGGTTTTCCTCGAGATACTCCCGGCGTTTGGTGCCCGGGATCGGCACGATGTCCTCGCCCTGCGCGAGCAGCCACGCCAGCGCGACTTGCGAGGGCGTCATGCCTTTCTCGCGCGCGATCTGCTCGACGACGTCCACGAGCTGTAAATTACGCTCGAAATTCTCGCCTTGAAAGCGCGGGTGGTTACGGCGGTAATCGTCCTGCGGCAAATCTTCGTACGTTTTGAAGCGTCCGGTGAGAAAACCGCGGCCGAGCGGGCTGTACGGAACGAAACCTATGCCCAGTTCGCGCACCGTCGAAAGGATCTCGCCTTCCGGGTCGCGCGTCCACAACGAATATTCGGTCTGCAGCGCGGTAACCGGATGCGTTGAGTGCGCGCGCCGGATCGTGTGCGCAGCGGCCTCCGAAAGCCCGATGTAGCGAACCTTCCCTTCGGTGACGAGCTGCGCCATCGCGCCCACCGTTTCTTCAATCGGCGTATTGGGATCGACGCGATGCTGGTAGTACAGGTCGATCGTCTCGACCCGCAAACGCTTCAGGCTCGCTTCACAGGCGGATTTGACGTACTCGGGCTTGCCGTTCACGCCCAGCCATTCACCGCCGGATCCGCGCACGTTGCCGAATTTCGTGGCAAGCGTCACTTTATCGCGGCGATCGCGAATCGCGCGCCCCACGAGTTCTTCGTTTTTCCCGATGCCGTACACGTCGGCGGTATCGAGAAAGGTGCAGCCCAGTTCGATCGCGCGATGAATGGTCGCAATCGATTCATCGTCGTCGCGCCCGGCATAAAAATCGGACATGCCCATGCAGCCCAGGCCAAGAGCCGAAACTTGCAGCGAGCCGAGTTTACGTTGTTGCATCCTTCGTGACTTCAGCGGGAGCCGTCTTCCTCCGCTAGCTTGCCGCCGCGGGCCGGCGTGTTAGCGTGCGTGGCTGCGCTTGGCGGCTTGCGAATCGACGCGGAAGACGTACGCGAGAACCTCCGCCACCACGGCATAAAGCTCACGCGGAATAGATTCGGTCATCTCCAGACGCGAAAGCGCTTCGACGAGTTCCGCGTCTTCGTGCAGCGGAACGTTGTGCTCTTTGGCGAGGCGAATAATCTCTTCGGCGACCAGTCCGCGCCCGGCGGCGATGACCTGCGGAGCTTCCTGACCGACGGGATCGTACTTGAGCGCGGCGGCGGCCGGACGCGGCGCGACTTTCTTGCGGAAATCGTAGAAGCGGTTCATGCCTGCAAATCCACGCCGCGTTTCTTATCGGCACGCGAGGCGTTGCCGGAAACCGTCCCGTTCCTCGTCTGCGGCGGGGCCGGCTTGGGCAGCGCGCTTGCAACCGCGGATGCTACTCGATATCGAAGATCTTCCAAACGTCCGCGCAGCGTGCTTAGCGTGTCGGCGAAGCGCTCCGCGGCCGGCGTGTTCTCCGTCTTTACCTCGACTTTGACGGTGCGGCCCGTCGTCTGCAAATCGATGGCAACCGTCCCGAGATTCGCCGTGTCGAGCACGAACGCAACGTGGAAGTTGTCCGCGTCCATCTTCGCGCCTCGCGACTGCGCATCGCGCGAAATACGAACTTGCGCCGGTTTGCCCCCCTCGCGGTAATACACCGGCAGCGCGAAGTTCAGGGTGCCGGGATTTTGCTGATTGGCGGCAAGCGCGTTGACTTGCACGCCGGTCAGCGTGATGAGCGTTTCGCTGAGCGCCTGCGTCATCGCGGTCGTGCGCGATGCGGGCGGGTCGCGCAGCAGCGAAAGCACCACGGACTTCAAATCGTGCGAAATCGCGGCGGTTCGCTCCGCGACGCGCGCCTGCGCAACGGTAGGCGAAAGCGTCTGCGGGTCGTTCGGGGCAGCCTCGCTCTGCAAAGCGGTACCTTGCGCAACTTCAAGCGGCTTTTGCGCCTGCGGCGACGCGGCCGTTTGCGGCGCAGCCGCTTGCGGTGCGGCCGTCTGCGTATGTGCCTGCAGCAGCTGGGCCAGTTTTGCCTCGACGCCTTCGATAACGTTCGATACGTACGCTGAAATCTGCGCGGGCAGCGTTTCGGCATTCGCCGGGTTCAGCCGCGCGGTGAAACCAATGAGCGTGCGCAAAGTCGAAATGCGCGGGTCGTCCGAAACGCGAGGCAGCGCGGCGTCCAGACGCTGCAGCACCGACGGCAGGCGCTCCGGCGCTTGAGGCGCGATCGTTGCGGCCATGCGCGTGAACGGCGTATCCGGCAACCGCGCGGCCCGCAGAAATTCACTGACAGTTTGTACGGCGCGCTGCACGGCGTTCGCGGCAAGAGTCTGCGCCGCGGCCGCACGCGAGGGAATGAGCGGAGCCGGCGAGGGCTGCGGCGGTGGAGCGCTTTGCGCGGCGGGCGTAGTGACAGGCGGAATTTTCGCCGCTTGGGCCGCGGCGATGCGTGCTTCGACGCCTTGAACGAAGGCCGCGGGCGCCGGGGTGGACTGTCCTTGCACGGGCGGTGCCTGCACGGGGGGCGCTTGCCGAACGGACGCGGCGACGAAGACTTCGCGCGGCGGCGAGACCGGGGAAGGCTGCGCTTGTTGCGGCTGCGCTTGTTGCGCCGGTATTTGCGCTTGCTGCGGCTGGGATTGAGGTTGCGTATCGGCGCTTTCCGGCGCGATGAGAACGATATTGGACACGGGCAATGGATTGCGCGGGTCCGGCGTACCGAGGTTGCGCACGAAAATCTGCGATCCGGAAAAGCCCGTGACTTGCAGCAGCAACGTTTCCCCGGGATGCACGCCGGGCGGAAGTTGCGCGGTCACGCGCTGACCCAAAATCTCGATGACGTCCTGACCGTTTTGCGGCGCCAGAATTATCGCCGGCAGAATGTCTCCGGTGCTGATTTGCGCCTGGACGACTTCGGCGGAAACGCCGAGATTGATAGCCGCCTCGAGCATCGCGGCTTCCGCCGCGGCGACGCGGGCGGTTATGGCTGCCAGCGGATCGATTCCGGACATCGCCGCCTACGCGGTAACGTCGATGAAGTGTTCGCCGTCTCCGGCAAGCCCCAGCGGCCCGCCGCTGGCGGGCTCGTCCTGTTGGGGCGTACCGCGACGGCGGCCGTCCCCGGATGACTGCTGGTGTTCAGGCTCGCGATCCTCGCGCGGTCGAACCTTCGCGCCCTCGACCCCGGGCAGTTCGTCGACGTGCTCCTCACGCTGCGCCACTTCGGCCGCAAATGCCGCTTGGGCAGCCTGCTGGGCCGCCTGGGGTGCGTCCTGGGCGTTGCTAATCACGGCCGCATTTTGGGGGGCAGCCATGTATGCGAGTTGGAGGTCGACCGGTCGAATGGCCATCTATACGCGAATTTCGGGCTGGCCGGCCGTGGCCCTACCGTATCGGACGCAAGCCCGCAGGTATTGAAGGTTAGCCGGCTCTTCCTATGTTATCGGCCGCGGGCGGGGTTTTGCGCAGATATTTCTGCTTGACGTTGGGGTCGCCGTCGCGATAGCCCAGGTCGGAACGCAGCTCGCGCAATTTCTGCCGCAAGTGGATGACCGCTTGAGCGTGGATCTGGGAAACGCGGGACTCCGAGACGTTGAGCGCGCTCTTGATTTCCTTGAGGGTAAGTCCGTCGAAATAGTAGAGCGAGATGACGGTGCGTTCTTGCGGCGAGAGTTCGTCGACCGCGGTGACCAGAGCCGAGCGGACCTCGCGCGCCTCCACGGCCGTGGTCACGTCGTTGTCCGAATCCTTGAGCGTGTCGACCAGCGGGATTTCGTAGCCTTTTTCGTTCGGCAAGAACTCTTCGAGCGAGAGCACCGCGGTGCCCCGGACCCGCTGCATGAGGCCGTCGAGTTCCTTGCGCGAGACGCCGAGTTTTTCCGCGAGTTCGTCTTCGCTGGGCACGCGGCCGAACTGGGCTTCGAGCTCTTGATAGGCGCGCTCCAACTCGCGGGCGCGCTGGCGGACGGCGCGCGGTACCCAGTCGAGTGAGCGCAGCGCGTCCAAGATCGCGCCGTTGATACGCGTTATGGCATACGTTTCGAATTTGACGCCGCGAGCGTCGTCGTATTTCTCGATCGCGTCGATGAGGCCCAGAATGCCGTCGTTGATGAGATCGTTGAGTTCGACGTTGGGAGGCAAGTTGACGGAGATGCGTCCAGCAACATACTTGACGAGATGCAAGTATTTGTGAACGATCTCTTCTCGTGATAGCTCAACGCCGCCGATAATATAGCGGTGCGAACTCCGGTTCAGCCTCATTCACGCTCCGAGTAGCGATTCACGCCCGTTAATAGGCTCTCTATTGCTCGCCGGGCCTGGTGCTCCTACCAGCAGGCTGAGTGCTGGGCGCGAATTCCGTTAAGAGCGTGCGAAGGAAGTGTTCGTCAACTCGCAGAGGGCGGGAGCGATCTGTTCCAGCGGGAGCACGCGGTCGACCAGGCCGGCCTGAGCCGCGGCACGCGGCATGCCGTAGACCACGGACGTCGCGGCGTCCTGCCCGATAACGAATCCGCCGCGGTCTTTTACCTTACGTAAACCGACCACGCCGTCCTGACCCATGCCGGTCAAAATCGCGGCAAGCACGGCTTGGCCGTAGATTTCCGCAACGGACGCCGTCATCACGTCGACGCTCGGCACGTGCAGCGATTGTCCGTCGTCGGGCCGCAGCTGCACCTCGACCTCGTCGCTGCCGTACGCGCGCCGCAAAATCAGTTGCCGTCCTGCCGGCGCGATAATCGCGGTTCCTTTGCGCAGCACCATGCCGTCCGCGCCTTCCACCACGGAGATCCGGCTGGACTGATTCAGGCGGTCGGCGAGCGGCCGCGTAAATCCCGGCGGCATGTGCTGCACGATCACGATCGGCGTTGGAAAGGCCGCGGGAATCGCCGGTACGATCCGTGAGAGCGCCACCGGGCCGCCCGTCGACGTACCGATTGCGACGCACTCGAAAAGCGTGGGATGCGCGTGCCGCGCGGGCGGCTCCGCAAGGGGCGGAAGCGCGACCTTCGGCCGCTGCGGGACGCGCCGCGCGGTTCCGCGGCGCGCGAAGACGCGCACTTTGGCGACCAGGTCACGCGCGACGTCCTTGATGTTGACGTACGCCGCGTCGGGCTTGGCGATGAAGTCGACGGCGCCCAGATCCAGCGCACGGAACGTCGTTTCCGCGCCCTCCTGCGTGAGCGCGCTGACCATGATGATCGGAATGTCCCAGCGTGCCATGATCTCGCGCACGGCGTCCAGCCCGCCCATGCCCGGCATCTCCACGTCCATGGTGATGACGTCGGGATGCAGCTGCTCGGCTTTCGCAATCGCTTCTTCGCCGTTGCGCGCGGTGGCGCACACGACGACGTCGGGCTCGCCTTCGAGCATCTTGGAGATTGCGCGGCGCATGAACGCCGAGTCGTCGACGACCAGAACGTTAATGCCCATCGGCGGCCTTCAACCGGTAATAGATGGCTTTCGGCGTGACGACCGGATCGTACAAGTCGGTCAGCCGCATGATCGATTCCGCGTGTCCCAAGAACAGATATCCTCGCGGACGTAACGCGCGGGCAAAAGCTTCTACGACGCGCTTTTGCGTGGGTTTATCGAAATAGATCAAAACGTTCCGGCAAAAAATGGCGTCCACCGGACCCTGAGCGGCCACGGCCTGCTGGTCCAAGAGATTGATTCGGAAAAACTCGACCAACCTCTTCACCTCGTCCGCTATGAGGAATCCGTTCTCGAACGCACGGAAGTACTTTTGAATGAGTTCGGGCGGTGTGGCCCGGAAGCTGAGATCCCGGTAGAACCCCACGCCGCACCGCTCCAGGGCCCGAGGCGAGAGGTCTGATGCCTTGATGTGAATCTGCGAGGGCGCGAGTTTGCGCGTTTCGAGCAGCGTCATGGCAAGCGAGAACGGCTCCTCGCCGGTCGAGCATGCGGACGACCAGACACGCACCCTGCCGCTCGTGCGGACCGAATCGGCGACCACCTCGTTCGCGAGCACGTCGAGCTGCGCGCGCTCGCGGAAAAAGTACGTTTCGTTGTTGGAGAGCGCCGAGGCCAGCTCGTCCCACTCTTTTTCCCGCTCGGGGTGCGTGGTGAGAAAGCGGTAGTACGCGTTGAAGTCCGCGACGCTGCGTTTGATGAGCCGCGTCTGCAAACGGCTCTGGAGCAAGAACTGTTTGGTGTCGTCGTAATAAATGCCGAAACGATCGCGAATGAGATCGCGCAATTGCCGGAATTCGGCATCGCTGATTGTTACGAGCAACTAGTATTGCTCGCGAAAATGTGCCCGCGCGGCGAAGTGCAGCGCTTGTCCGTAAAGATACAGGCGATCCAGCATTGTGCGTTCGTGGTCTTCTCGCTGGAGAATATCGGCAAATCGGGGAGCCTTCGCCAGCTGCTCGAAAAGCAGGGCGTAGCGCGAGGGCCGCTGCTCCAAATAGCGCATCAGGCGCGAACGATGACGCAGCCTGCGGTAAAACCGCTGCTTGACCGTACGTTCGTACCGTTCGTGAACCGAACGAGCGTTGCCGCGCGCGCCGGCGAGCGCGTCGGCCGCGAACCGCCCGCTCATCGCGGCCTCGAAAATTCCCTCACCGTTTGTCGCGTCGACCAGACCCGCCGCAGTGCCGCCGACCATCGCGCCGGGCGCGGCAATCGCCGGCCGCGGCTCGCTCCCATAGAGCAGATGACCTTCCGTTTTAATGGCGTGCGCGATTCCGGGATACAGCCGCGCGCGCACGCGCTCCGTGAAGCGATCCAGCTCTTCGCGCAATTGCGCGCCCGGCATCTTCCCCATGACTCCCAAACCAATCGCCAAATGATCGCGTTTGGGAAACATCCACGCGACCGTCATGCGCCCGTCTTGCGTGGGGAAGTAGTGCATTTCGAGCGTCTGGTACGTGATCGCGGTGGCGGGCCGATCCAAGTACACGCGGTACTGCAGCGTGGTCACCAGGCCGTCTTGCCACCGGTCGTATGCGAATTCGCCGTCTTCGAGCTTCGCCGTCGAACCTTGCGCGAGAAAAACGTTGCGCGCGGCAATCGTTCGCTGTTCCTGCGCGCGCAAGTCGGCGTAGTCCACGAGAATGCGCGAGCCCTCGCGGCGCAGTCGCTTGAACAGCGACGACGTACGCAGATCCGCACCTTCCTTCACCGCGAGCTCCGCGATTTTTCCGTCCAGTTCTTCTCGCGTGGTGGTGTGCCCGGGGCCGAAGAATACTTCGTATTCGCGCAGCTTCGTGTCGAACAAGGCAAGACGCGGGGTGTCGCAATGCACGAGCGAGCGCGGCAAGTCGAAGGTCTGGCAGAAGCCCGGCCGCAGTCCGGCGGCGCAGACGCGCTTGGCGCCGATGGCGCTGTCCTTGTCCAGCACCACCGTCTGGATGCCGGAACGAGCGGCTTCCCGGGCGGCGGTTCCGCCGGCCGGCCCGCAGCCCACGACTAAAAATTCGACCTCTTCCACCATCTGGGGCACCTGTTCGACGGGGCGGCGGCGAGCGCCCTAGCCCGACCTGGAAAGCGTGGTCTTCAAGAGTTCCAGAGCCGGCGCAGCCGGCAGCGGTTTTCCGAAAAAATACCCTTGCATGGCGTCGCAGCCCAGCTCGTGCAGCATCGCGGCCTGGTTCGCATCTTCAACGCCCTCGGCAATGACGCGAACGCCCAAACTGTGTCCGAGCAGAATGATCGTGTTCGCTATGGCTCTATCATATGACCGAGTTGTGATGTCGCTGACAAAGGAGCGATCGATCTTCAGCCCATCGAGCGGGAACGTGCGCAGGTAGGCGAGCGAACTGTATCCGGTGCCGAAGTCGTCGATGGCCAGGCGAACTCCCATCTGCTTGAGTTGCGCGAGCGTTCCGCCCGCGCGCTGCCGATCCGTCAACAGCACCGTCTCGGTCAACTCCAGCTCGAGAGCATTTGCGGGCAAATCGGTTTGCCCTAACGCGCGCTCGACGACCGCGAGCAGATCTCCGCGAAACTGACGCATCGACACGTTGACCGACATCCCGATGTCGAAGCCTTCGCTGCGCCACTGCTGCGCCTGCGTGCATGCCGTCGACAGGACCCAGGCGCCGATTGCCTCGATCGCCATATTCTCTTCGGCGACGTCCAGAAAAGACGCCGGCTCGAGCAGCCCCAAACGGGGATGCCGCCAGCGAAGGAGCGCCTCGAATGCGTCTATCCGGCGTGCGGGCACGTTTATAATCGGCTGGTAGTGGAGTTCGAACTCCGATTCCGAGAGCGCGCGATGAATATCCGATTCCAGCGTCAAATGCTGCAAGGAACGCTTGCGCAAAGCGCTTACATAAATCTCCACTTCACCGCTTCCGGACTCTTTCGCGTACGACATCGCGGTCTTCGCATTGCGCAGCAATTCGTCGGCATCTTCCCCGTCTTGCGGGTACACGCTCACACCGGCGCTGACGTTCACGAGCAGTTCGCGGCCGTCGAGTACGAAGGGCCGCGACAACGCGTTGATCAAGCGCCGCGTAAGGTCCACCGCTTCGGCACGGCCGCTTACCGAGCCCAGCACGACGAAGAACTCGTCGCTGCCGCCGCGCGCGGCCATGTCGCTCTCGCGAAGAGCGCTGCGTATCCGCCTGGCCATAAACCATAAGACGCGCTGAGCGAATGCGTGACCGAAGCCGTCTTCGATTTTTTTGAATCCCAGCAATCCCAAAGAGGCGACCGCGAGGTGCTCGCCGGGGCGATCCGGCGCGCGAACCGCATGGTCGAGTTCGACGTGAAGCAGATGCCGATTGGCAAGGCCGGTCACTTCATCGTACTCCTCCAAATACGCGAGGCGCTCTTCGGCCTCTCTGCGGCGGCGCGCTTCATAAACCGCCTGGTCGATGCGTTGAGACATGTCGCGAAGACCTAAAAGCAGATCGTTGTAGCTCTGGGCAAGCTGTCCGATCTCGTCGGAGAAGGCGTCTTCTATGGGACGGCGCGCATAAACGTAGCGCGGTGCGGTAAAATCACCGGCGGCGATGTTGCGGAAGCTCGCATCGAGCTGCACCAGGTCGTTCCGGACCACGTCGGCGATCGCATCGGAAACGGCGCCCAGACGTCTGCGCAGCGATCCGCCCAAACGAACGGCGGTCACAATCGCCAGGCCCAGCGCGCCGGCGCTGATTACCGCCGAGGCGGTTGCGGCCCCGATACCGACTTGCGACCGGCGCTTAGCCGTCTGATCGATCCGGCTTTGAACCAGCCTCTCATAGACACCGATCGCGCGGAACAGGGGCATGTACGTAACGGTTAGGTATGAAATGCGGGCTTGCTCCGTGTGACCGTCGCGAGCAAGGCGAAAGGCCCTCTCGTTGCCGGCAAGATAGATCACCCACCATTTACGCACATCGTTCAGAGCGAGACGCTCGTCCGGCGGCTGCGCGCGCTCCATCTCGGTGAGCCAGTCCCCGACTTGCGCGACATCCGAGCGGTAGCCACGAAGAAGCCGTTCACTCGCCGCGGGACTCTGCGCCAGTAAAGATGACGCGCCTTGATCGTCCGCCGCGAGAATCAGCCGTCGGACGTTGCGAACTGCGGCTCGCGCGGGCAGCAGCCGCTGAATGAGGCGATCCCCAAGATTTCGTTGGATCGCTCCCGAGACCAGGTGGACGGCGAGCATTGCGGCCATCAGCAGCACGATCGATGCGAAGCCGGCAAAGATCTTTTTCTGGATGCCCAGGCGGCCCCAGATATTGACCATAGTCATCGTCACTTGTCGCGTCCGGGTAGGAGCTCCCTGCTTCCAGACGGCAGGCGCCGCAGCCGCACGCGGGCAATACCCCGCGGCTATGCCGATCCCGACTCCGAAAAACTACCTGCACTTGCCCCTGGGCGAGAAAGCGCCCGAAGAGATCAACGTCGTCGTAGAGATTCCGGAGCGCTCGCGCAACAAATACGAGTACGATAAAACGCTCGACATCTTTCGGCTGGACCGCGCGCTGCACTCGCCGATCCACTATCCCGGCGACTACGGCTTCGCACCGCAGACGCTCGCGCTCGACGGCGATCCGCTCGACGTACTGATTTTGACGATCGAGCCGACGTTCGCCGGATGCCTGGTCGTCGCACGCCCCATCGGGCTGCTCAAAATGATCGACGAGGGCAAGCAAGACGACAAGATCCTCGCCGTTCCGGTCGGCGAACCTTCGTTCGACGGCATCCACAACTATTCTCAGATCTTCCCGCACCTGATTCGCAAGATCTCGCATTTTTTCGAAACGTACAAACTGCTGGAAGGCAAAAAGACCGCGACCCACGGATGGGAAGACGCCGCCGCGGCACGGCACGTTATCAAAGAATCGTACGAACGCTTCGCGGCTGAAGAGCCGCAAGAGGACTAGGCCCCCACCCCCTCAAACCGGGAGGTTCGGTCCCCGCCCCCTCCGGGCGGGCTATTTTACTGCACTTTACCGAAGGAAACGCATGAGTTCACAGAGTGGGATTAGCGCCCAGGTCGCCCTCTATTTGGGCGTGGGCGCGGGGGTCATGGCCATCCTGTATGGCTTGTACCTTATAAGCTGGGTGATGCGGCAATCGGCCGGCAACGCGCGCATGCAAGAGATCGCCGCGGCGATCCAAGAGGGCGCGATGGCGTTTCTCAAGCGCCAGTACACGACCGTCGCCATGGTCGCGGCCGTGCTGTTCATCGTCATCGGATTCGGTCTGGGCTGGCAGACGGGCATCGGATTTTTGATCGGCGCCGTGCTCTCGGGCGCGGCCGGCTTCATCGGCATGACCGTCTCCGTCCGCGCGAACGTACGCACGGCGGAAGCGGCGCGCGGAGGCTTGAGTCCCGCGCTCAACGTCGCGTTCCGCGGCGGCGCCGTCACCGGTCTGCTGGTCGTCGGCCTGGGCATTCTGGCCGTGGCAGGCTACTACTGGATTCTGATATCGGTCAATGCGGGCGACGAAGCCAAGTCGCTCGGTGCGATGATCGGTCTTGCGTTCGGCTGTTCGCTCATCTCCGTTTTCGCGCGTCTGGGCGGCGGCATTTATACGAAGGCAGCCGACGTCGGCGCGGATCTCGTCGGTAAAGTAGAAGCCGGAATCCCCGAAGACGATCCGCGAAACCCGGCCGTCATCGCGGACAACGTCGGCGACAACGTCGGCGACTGCGCCGGCATGGCCGCGGACCTGTTCGAAACGTACGTCGTCACGACGGTCGCGGCAATGCTGCTCGGCAACCTGATTCTCGGGAAGATCGCCGGCGCGACGACCTTCCCAATCATCCTGGGCGCGATTTCGATCATCGCCTCGATCATCGGCACGCTCTTCGTGGGCGTCGGCAAAGTCGATCGCGCGAAGATCATGAACTCGCTGTACGTGGGGCTCGCCATCGCGGGTCTCATCTCGGCAGGCGTGTTCTACTGGGTGACGGTCAAACAGTTCGGCGCGGGAATCTCCGTCGAAGGCCACACCGAAAGCGCGCTCGCGATTTGGGGCTGCGCCGCAATCGGCCTGGCGATCACGGGACTCATCACGTGGATTACCGAGTACTACACCGGCACGCAGTTCTCGCCCGTTCAGCGTATTGCAAATGCGTCGATCACCGGACACGCGACGAACATCATCAGCGGTTTGGCGGTTTCCATGCAAGCGACCGCGCTGCCGGGTCTGGTGATCGTCATCGGAATCTTGTGCTCGTACGCGCTTTCCGGCCTGTACGGGGTTGGTATCGCCGTTATGGCGATGCTGTCCATGGCGGGCATCATCGTTGCAATCGATTCGTTCGGACCGATCACCGATAACGCCGGCGGCATCGCGGAAATGGCGGAGCTTCCCGACGAAGTGCGCGCGGTGACGGATCCGCTCGACGCCGTAGGCAACACGACCAAAGCCGTTACCAAAGGGTACGCGATCGGTTCGGCCGGCCTTGCGGCCATCGTGCTCTTCGCCTCGTTCCTGCAAGAGCTCGCCAACCATTGCGCCGCTCCGGGCATGCATTGCCCGGCGAATCTGCAGGGCGAGTTCGTCATCAGCAATCCGTTCGTTCTGGCCGGCCTGCTGATCGGCGGCATGCTGCCGTTCTTCTTCTCATCACTCTCAATGGAAGCGGTGGGACGCGCGGGCGGCAAGGTCGTCGAGAACGTGCGCATGCAGTTCAAGAACAACCCGGGCATCATGGCCGGTACCTCGCGTCCCGATTATGCATCGACGGTCGACATCGTCACGCGCGCGGCGCTCAAGGAAATGATCGTTCCGGCGCTCATTCCGGTCGGCGTGCCGGTGCTCGTCGTCATCCTGGGCGCAATCCACGTCTTTCCGGGAATCGCGACCGCCCAAGTCATGGGCGGCATTCTGGTCGGCGCGATCGTCACCGGACTCTTCCTCGCGATTGCGATGACGAGCGGCGGCGGCGCGTGGGATAACGCCAAGAAGTACATCGAAGACGGACACAACGGCGGCAAAGGTTCCGACGCCCACAAGGCGGCCGTGACCGGCGACACCGTCGGCGATCCGTACAAAGATACGGCCGGCCCGGCGATCAACCCGATGATCAAGGTGCTCAACATCGTAGCGCTCTTGCTCGTCGCGTACATGATTCACTAGGCAAAAAGCGGGCAAGCCCTCTCCTGAACGGCGGCGCGGGACACCTGCGCCGCCGTTTTCGTTACAGAGTCAGAGAGGGAAAATAATCCACATGAACCGATTAGCCGCCGCGCTCGCGGCAGCCGCACTGGCCCTGGGCTGCATCGCTCCAGCGCTCGCCTACACGAGCGAGCAGAACCAGGAGTTGCAGATCGGCCGGCAAGTGTACCAGCAGCTGCAGCAAAAAGGCGAAATCATCCGCAGCTCGCCGTACTACACCACGCTCAACTCCATCGCGGCCCGCATCACGCCCATCGCGGATCAAAAGTACTTCGTGCCCTTCCATTTCATTTTGGTGCACGAAAGCCAGCCGAACGCCTTCGCGGTTCCGGGCGGGAACGTGTACGTCACCGATTCGATGATGCACTTCGCGCAGAACAAGGAAGAACTCGCGGGCGTGCTTTGCCACGAAGTCTCGCACGACATTCACCACGACGTCTATAACATGTACGTCAAAGATCAGCGTCTCTCACTGTATGCCACCGGCCTGAGCCTGCTCTTGGGCGGCGGCCGCAGCCAGCTCGCGAACACGCTGATAAATTTCGCGGCGAATATCCAAGCACTGCATTTTTCGCGCGACGTCGAACACAACGCGGATTACACCGGCGCGTACGTCTGCGCCCAATCGGGCGTCGATCCGTATGGAATGGTTTGGCTGATGCAGCATTTCGAGCAGCAGCCGACCGCGAATCCTCCCGAGTTTCTCTCGGATCACCCGAGCGACAGTCATCGCATCGAAGCGCTGCAAAACGAGTTCGCATCCGATCCTCATATGTTCGGGAAGTTCAATTCCAACATCGCCAACGCAACGCCCATTACCTCGGGCGGCTGGCACGATCAGTACGCGATCGGCTACCGCCGGCAAGCAACGCATGCGGTTGCATCGCGCAGCGGCATTCGGCACCTCTCTCCGGTCGCGAGCACCAAAGCCTCGTGTCCGCCGGGCTGGAAATACTGCTAAGCGCATCGGTCCGGTAGGAGGCAGCGAGAGGCGGTAGTATTATCGTCTCTCTTGCTTTCGTCAGGTGGGGATGCGATGCGACGTTTTTTTTCGTTCGGAGTGCGTATTGCCGCGCTCGCCGGTGCATTGGTGTTGGCACTGAGCAACCCGCACGTGCGCGCGGCCGTAGGGCTGCAGAGCGGAATCGACCTGAACAATCTGGATCGCACGTGCAAACCATGCCAAGACTTCTACCAGTTCGCGAACGGCGGCTGGATCAAGCGTAACCCTATCCCGGCCGCATATCCGGCATGGGGCACGTTTTCCGTGCTGGCCGAACGCAATCGAAACGTCCTTCACTCTATTTTGGACCAGGCCGCGGCCTCGCACCCGAAAGCCGGAAGCAACGAGCAAAAGATCGGTGATTTTTACGCGAGTTGCATGGATGTGCCCGCGATCGACGCTGCCGGGAGCAAGCCCATTGCCGCAGATTTGGCACTGGCGGCCGGCGCGACGCCCTCGAATATCGGCTCGACGCTCGCGGCGCTGCAGCGCGACGGCGTCGACGCCTTTTTCGGCTTTGGCCCGGAGCCGGATTTCAAAGACAGCTCGCAAAATATCGCCGCGCTCGAACAGGCCGGCCTGGGACTGCCTGACCGTGACTACTACCTGAAGACCGGCGCGAAAAGCGTCTCCATCCGCACCGCCTATCAGACGCACGTGCAGAAAATGCTCGAACTGCTCGGCGACTCGCCTGCAAGCGCCGCGGCGGAAAGCGCGGCGGTACTCCGCGCGGAAACCGTGCTCGCGCAAAACTCCATGTCTCGCGTCGAGCGGCGCAACCCGCAAAACATCTACCACAAGATGACGTTCGCGCAGGTAGAGACGCTGGCTCCGACCCTGCAGCTCGACTCCTATTTCAAAAACAGCGGCGTTTCGACCGGCGTGCCGATCAACGTGCTTCAGCCGGCGTTTTTCAAAGCGCTTTCCACGCAGATCCGGGCGCTGGGCGCGGACGACCTGCACGCATACCTTCGCTGGCATGTCGTACATGCGTTCGCGTCCGCGCTGCCGGCCGCGTTCGTCGACGAAAACTTCAACTTCTACTCCAAGACCCTGCAAGGCACGAGCCAACAGCTCGAGCGATGGAAGCGCTGCACGCGCGCAACGGACGGGGCGCTTGGCGAGGCGTTGGGGCAAGTGTACGTGGCGCGCGCGTTCCCGCCTTCGGCAAAAGCGCGAGCGCTCTCGATGGTCAAAAACATCAAAGCCGAATTGCGAGATGATTTCAGCACGCTTTCATGGATGTCGCCGCAAACCCGAGCCAAAGCCGTCGGGAAGCTCGATGCGTTCTTGCTGAAAATCGGCTATCCGGACAAGTGGCGTTCCTACGCCGCTCTGCGGATCACGCGCGGGCCGTACGCGGCGAACGTGATGGCCGCGAACCGTTTTGAAACCGACTACGAAAACGCGAAGATCGGCAAACCCGTGAATCGCGCGGAATGGGGCATGACGCCGCCCACCGTAAACGCGTATTACAACCCGACGGTCAACGAAATCGTTTTCCCCGCAGGCATTCTCCAGCCGCCGTTCTTCAACAAGGACGCCGACATGGCCGTCAACTATGGAGCGATTGGCGCGGTCGTCGGTCATGAGTCCACGCACGGTTTTGACGACGAAGGACGTCAATTCGATGCGCAGGGCAACCTGACCGATTGGTGGACCGCCCAGGACGCGGCCCGCTTCAAGGCGCGCGCAAAGTGCGTCGTCGATCAATGGAACGCGCTGCAGCCGCTTGCGGGCGTACATGAAAACGGCGAGCTCGTCGAGGGAGAAGAAATCGCCGATTTAGGCGGTCTGACGATTGCCTATAAGGCGTTCGAGAAGTGGCAGGCGCAGCATCCGCGCCGGGTTATCGACGGCTTCACGCCGGAGCAGCGCTTCTTCTTGGGTTTCGCGCAAGTATGGGCCGGGTCGGAGCGTCCGCAGTTTGTTCGTCTACTCGCGCAAACCGACGTGCACGGCTACGACAAATTCCGAGTGAATCAGACGCTGAGCGACATGCCGCAGTTCGCCAAGGCGTTCTTCTGCAAGCTCAACCAGCCGATGGTGCGCCCGAAATCGCAGCAGTGCCAGATCTGGTAAGAGGGCGGATTCAGCGGCAGCTCACCAGCTGCCGCTGGCGCCGCCCCCGCCGAATCCGCCGCTGAAACCGCCGCTGAAACCGCCGGAGGAACCGCCGGACCAGCCGCCGCCGCCCGAAGACCAGCCGCCGGGACCGCCGCCGCCCCAATACCATACGGAGCGCCAGCGCTTATTGAACAGTGAGAGAATAAATAGGACGAAAAGCGCTCCGAAGATTAGGAAAATAATCAGCAGCGCAATTGCGGTGCTTGCGCCGTCGTCTTGCGAGGCGGGCTGCTGGACGTCATGCCCGATCTTGTCTTTGAACGTGGGCGTAACGGTGAGCAGCATGCGATCGACGCCGCCCTGTATCGCACCGTCGACGTCGCCCGCACGCATCTTCGGAATAATCGTTTCCTGAATGATGCGGCTGGCGTCGGCATCAGGGAGCGCCCCTTCCAGGCCGTATCCCACTTCGATCCGCACTTTGTGGTCCTGCATGAACGCGAACAGGATCGCGCCGTTGTCCCGTTTGCCTTTCGGGAAAATCTTCCACTGCTCGGTCGCGTGAATCGTCCAGTCCTCGAGCGGCTCGTCACCGGTCGTTTGGGCGATGTACACGAAAACGCGATTGCCGGTCGTCTTATCGTACGAGCGTAATTCGTCGCGAATGGCGCCGGCGGTGCTCGCGCTGAGCACGTGCGCATTGTCCGTCACGAAATCGGTCGGCGCCGCGGGAAACGCCGCGGCAGCGGCAAGGATCAGCGCGGCAATCATACCGATTCCTTCGCGGCTTGCGGCCGGCTCGGGAAATGCAGCCGCAACTGCTCTCCGACGCGAGCGATGCCCAGGAGCAGCCCTTCGGTCAACTCGCCTTTGGCGAAATACGGTTGTATGTCGTCCACGAGTCTTTGCCAGAACGCATCACCGACGTGCGCGTGGATTTCCTTGTCGCCGAATACCGCGAATCGCCGCGCCTTCGGGGCAACGAAGAACACGACGCCGTTGCGGTGTTCGTGTTCGTGCAGGTTCGCGTTCGCGAAATGGCGCCGCGCGTCTTCGAGCGCATCGGCGGTCCTGCCGGCGACGATACGCACGCCGACACGGCCGGTGGTGCCGTGCTCCGCGGCGTCGATCGCTTTGCGGATGCGCTCGCCGTCGGGCGCCCTCACGGGATGTTCACCTGCGGAGCGTTCTGCGCCCCCGGCTGCGCTTGGAAGTACGACTTGTTGTTGAACTGCGCGCCGAACAGATTGGCATAGATGTTCGTGGGGAAGGTGTTGCGCCGCGTGTTGAACGCCTGCGCCGCCTCGTTATACCGGCGACGTTCCACCGCGATGCGATTTTCGGTGCCTTCGAGCTGCGCTTGCAGCGTCAAGAAATTCTCGTTCGCTTTGAGTTGCGGATAATTCTCGACGGTCACCAGCAATCGTGAAAGCGCGCCGCCCAGCGTATTCTGCGCTTGCTCGAACTGCGCCATCGCTTTTGGATCGTTCACGGCGTTCTTGATGACGTCGGGCGAGATTTGTCCCACGCTCGCGCGAGCCTGCGTTACCGCGATGTAGGTGCTCTTTTCGAAGTTCGCGGCGCCCTTCACCGTGGCAACCAGATTGGGCACCAAGTCGGCGCGGCGCTGATACACGTTCTGCACCTGGCCCCATTGCGCGTCCACCGCTTGGCTAAGACCCACCAGTGCGTTGTACGAGGAAATCATCGAAATGACGATCACGGCGCCGATGGCGAGCGCGATCCATCCTGCGTACGATCTCCGCTGCGGTTGTGCTTGTTCCATGAGGTCCTCCCCTCGGGACGTTTGTAAGTACTTCAGGCGGCCGCTGCGTGTTGCAGGACGGTCCGGTATTTCTGGTAGATCGCGTAATATGACGTGACGAGCGCGCCCACCGCGAACGCCAGCAGACCATCGCCCGTGAGCGAGGTTGCGGCTCCCGCATGCGGAATGAACGCTCTGAGCGCCTGGCGCGCGACATAGACGGCGAGCCAGATGAAGACGATCAGTGGAGAACTGTGAACGTACATCGTGCCGCGCCGATCGGTCGGTCTCACCTCACTATGGCGCCCTCGTAGGAAGCCTAGAGGAACACCCAGTGCAGCTCCGATGAGCAGTACGCCGGCGGTTTCCCAATTCGGCGCCGGCGCTTGCCCGGCCATCGCGGAAGCGTAGTTGTTGGCCCAGACGCTGAAAAGCGTAAGACCGAGCAAGATGATTGGCGTGATCCACAAGCGCAGCACGCTCATGCGCTGCGGCCGCGCCATGCGCCAGACGACGAGTGCGATGGCGACTGCATAGATGACGGCCATCGTCCCAACCGACGGCCCCTGTCCCGTTTGCATGAAAACACCCCGTTGAAAGAAGGCGGCGAGCCGCAGCCCGCCGCTTGCTTCGTCGCGAGGGCGCTTTACATCTTCACCATGATGTCCTTGCTGGGCCCCTGACCGTCAATCTGAATGACCGCCCCCTCGGACTTGGTCAGTGCGTAATGGCGCACGTTCGGAGGCATGGCCACGAAGCTGCCGGCGGGAAACGCGGTCACCTTGGACTTGTCCATTTTTGAACCCAGGCCCGCATAGAACGTGCCGGAGATTACGGTGACGTTTTCCTGAGCGGGATGATAGTGCGTGCCGAACGTCCAGTTCGGCGGCAATTTCAAACGAATCACATAATATCCGGACTTGCCGGGGTTGCCGTACAGCACCGCCATGGAGTAGTTGCCCGGTTGCGGCTGCCACTTCAGCTGGGCGGGCATCACGATCGTCGGCGAGGAGGCGGCCCAAGCCGCACCGCCGATGCCGAGCGCTATTGCCAAAGCAAGAAGAACGCGAAACTGACGCATACACTGCACCTCCTGCGCGAAATCTAGCACACGTCAAGAAAAAAGCCCACCATGCCGAATGGCACAGCGGGCCCTTGCGAAAAACGACGGGCGTTTTTACTTGATTTCGACTTTGGCGCCGGCTTCTTCGAGTTTCTTTTTGACGGCCTCGGCTTCGTCTTTGCTCACGCCTTCTTTGACGGCCTTGGGCGCGCTCTCGACGAAGGTCTTGGCTTCGGTCAGACCCAGGCTCGTGATCTCGCGAACGGCCTTGATGACCTTGATCTTCTCGGCGCCCGCGTCCGCGAGGACCACGTCGAACTCGGTCTTTTCCGCAGCCGGGGCAGCGGCTGCCGCGCCCGGAGCGGCCATCATCATCGCCGGAGCGGCGGCGCTGACGCCATACTTCTCTTCGAGCTGTTTGACCAGATCGGCGAGCTCGAGCACGGTGAGTTTATCGATGGTTTCGATGATATCGGCAACTGCCATGATACTTGTGTTCTCCTACAATCTTTGCATTCGTTCCGGATGGGGGACCCGGCGGCTTTGCCGACGGGGGGCGAGCAGCGCGAAGCGCGTATCGCCGGTTACGCGCCGGCCGCGGCTTCTTTTTGCTCGCGGATGGCGTTGAGGGCACGGACGAGGCCGCGTTGGTTGCCCGAAAGCACGGTAACCAGGCCGCGCAGCGGGCTTGCGATGGAACCGACCATCTTCGCGAGAAGTTCTTCGCGCGAAGGCAGTGCCGCAAGCGCTTTGACGGCGGCGGCATCGAGCACGCGGCCTTGGACGTATGCAGCTTTGACTTCGATCGGTTTGACGTCGTCCGAGAATTTTTTGATGGCCTTGGCCGGCGCGACCGGATCGTTTCCGGCGAACACGATGGCGGTGGGGCCATGGAGAAACTGCTCGAGTTGCTTTGCGAGTTCGTCGCCCGCGGCAATCGAGAACAGCGTGTTTTTAGCGACCGCATACGAGCTGCCGTCTTTGCGAAGCTCACCACGCAGACGCGTGATCTCTTCGACGGTCAAACCCGCATAGTTCGTGAAGAACAGATTACCGGAACTCGAGATGCGATCTTTGAGTTCGGAAATCGCGGCTTCTTTTTTTGCGGTTGGCATAACGCTCCCTAAAAAGAATAAAGCGCTCCATCCGCACCGGAGGAACGCAAAAAGGCGCGAAAGCGCACGTATCACGTCCTCGGTAGGCGGGTCACCCCATTACCCTCCCTCGACAATCTCGGGAGGACCTACGGTCTTCGGAGCCGTCGGTCATCATAGCAAAGGATGGGTTTTCCGACAAGAGGCGACGAATGTCGCATCGGCGCTTGCTTACCAGGAGGGCTGCTCGATGAACCGCAAGACATTCTTGATGTCGACTTCCACCGCTCTGGCCGCTTCCGGCCTGCCCGAGCCCGCACCCGCCGCGAACGCCCATCCGCCAATGTCGGCCCAGGCCGCGTTGAAGAACCTGATGGAGGGCAACGCGCGCTTCGCCGCCGGAAAACCCATCTGCCGGCCGGTCATAGACCGCGTGCGCGAGCTCGCGAGCGGCCAGTCGCCGTTCGCGACGGTCCTGGGCTGCGCCGACTCCCGCGTCCCGGTCGAGACGCTCTTCGACCACGAGCCCGGCGATATTTTCGTCGTTCGCCTGGCCGGCAATTTCATGAGCGATGCCGCGCTTGCGTCTATCGAGTACGCCGTCGCCGTCCTCAAATCGCCGCTCGTGATGGTGCTCGGCCATACATCGTGCGGCGCGGTGAAAGCCGCGGTCGATTACGTCCAAACGGGCAAACCGCTTCCGGGTCACATGCAAACGCTTGCCGACGCGATCGAACCCGCCGCGGCGGCGAGCCGGCACGAACACGGCGACTGGTGGGAGAACGCAGTCAAAGAAAACGTGCGCCTCAATGCGCGGCGGCTCGCGGCGTCAACCCCGATTCTGCACGAAGCCGTTTCCAAAGGAGAGGCGCAGATCGTCGGCGGCGTTTACAATTTAAGCACCGGCAAAGTGGCGCTGCTCTAGCGAGCGCGGTTAGTGTTTGGCGAACGAGTCGCTTTTCAAATCCATATCCGTAATCTCAACGCCGCCGTTGTCGCTTCGGCTGTCGGGCGTCGAGACGTCATGGATCGATAGCGGCACGGAAAGCGCGGTGTTGTAGCGGATCTGCGCTTCGTCCGTCCAGCCGGATGCGATCTGCCCGCGCGGTTCAACCGTCAGGTGCTCGCGAATCTCGAGCACGTTCGGATCCTTCGTCGGAGTCGAGGTAAACGTGGCATCCGCGGACACGCCGCCGCCGTCGTCGTTTCGCGTCCACTTACCGCTCGCATCCACGATCGACGGATCGTAGAAATCCCGTCCCAGCCGCGAGAAGAGCACGTGCATCGCTCCGCTAATCGGCGCGTTCTGCGGGCAAATCACGCGCCCGTCGCCGTACACGGCGCAGGTCACCGCCTCCTCGGGGCGGATTTCGCCGTTCATCATGACCGAGGCCCGTACGACCATGCCGCCGTCTTTGGCGAGCGCGAGCACGTCGACGCTCATCGTGCCGTCATATCCCACGCTGCCCATACCGGAGCTGGTGCCGTCGTACGATTCGGACTGCGCGTTCACGGTCGTGTGGCCGCTGACGTGATATTCCAGGTGACGAATGGGGGCCGGATCGGCCGCTGCCGCGGGGCAACGCGTGGCCATCGCTACCACACCCAAAAATGCGATGGTTAGAAGCAAGCGCATGGCGCAGAATTGCGCGCAAAGCAGCCTGCCTCCTGGCTAGCTGCGTTTCCCATCTATCGAAGAATCGGAAAATCGGGCATGATGCGTAAACGGGGTGCTTGCGAGCGCTCTTTTTTTTAGGCTGCACTTAACCAGTGGAGGTTTTCTTGCTGCACAAGATCTTCCGTCCCGCCGCGCTAATCGCCGTGGCTGCTTTACTCGCTGCCTGTAGCAGCGGCTCCATTCCGAGCGCGCCCAATCCCGGCATGACCACCCAGAGCATTGCCGCGTCTTGCGCCTCACCGCTTCCCGGCGACAACGTTCGCTGCTTCGCCCTGTACCGGACCGACATCGGCGCCGACACGGTGGGCGGACGCACCGCGTTCGGCAAAACTGCCGGCGGCAACGCCGTTCCGTCGGGCTATGGTCCCGCGGACATCCAATCCGCCTATGCGCTGCCGTCATCGACGGCGGGCAGCGGACAAACCGTAGCCATCGTCGACGCATACAACGATCCGAACGCGGCGAACGATCTGGGTGTTTACCGCTCGCAGTATGGGCTGCCGGCATGCACGGCCGCGAACGGCTGCTTCCGACAAGTCAACCAAACCGGCGGCACGAAACTGCCGCGTTCGAACGGCGGCTGGGCGCAAGAGATTTCGCTCGACCTCGACATGGTTTCGGCAACCTGCCCGAACTGCCACATTCTGCTCGTTGAAGCGAGCAGCGCGACGAATTCGAACCTGCAGACCGCGGAAAACACGGCTGTTGCGCTCGGAGCGAACACCGCGAGCAACAGCTACGGCGGCTCAGAATCCGCAGCAACGAACAGCGCGTACGACCATCCGGGACACATCATCACGGCGAGCGCGGGCGACAGCGGCACCGGTTCATCGCAGCCGTGCTCGTACGCGAGCGTCGTCTGCGTCGGCGGCACCTCGCTGAATCGCGCAAGCAGCACGCGCGGCTGGTCCGAAACCGTGTGGAGCGGTTCCGGCAGCGGATGCAGCGCCAAAGTCACCAAGCCGTCGTGGCAGACCGATACCGGCTGCACGATGCGCTCGGAAGCGGATACCTCGGCGGTAGCCGATCCGAATACGGGCGTCGCCGTGTACGACAGCTATTCGTATCAAGGGCACTCCGGCTGGATGGTCTTCGGCGGCACCAGCG
The DNA here is from genome assembly GCA_035713505.1 of Vulcanimicrobiaceae bacterium. Taxonomy (GTDB): domain Bacteria; phylum Vulcanimicrobiota; class Vulcanimicrobiia; order Vulcanimicrobiales; family Vulcanimicrobiaceae; genus DATGJX01. The sequence continues at coordinate 27,128 of DASSZL010000024.1, forward strand.
CGTCCAGCCCGATCATCGCGTCGGTATACGCACTCGCGGGGAACGCGTCGTCGATGAACTACGCCCAATCGATCTGGCAGAACGGCGGCGGCGCGTCGCTCAATGACGTAACGAGCGGAAGCAACGGCACCTGCTCGATCTCGTACATCTGCAATGCGGGACCGGGCTACGACGGCCCGACCGGCTGGGGAACCCCGAACGGCGTCGGCGCTTTCTAGCCGCCGCTCCGGCGCAAACCCAAGGACCCGCCGAAAGGTGGGTCCTTCTGTTTCTGCTATCTGCGATTCGCCTCTATCAAGGAACGGTAAAGTAAGGCACAATTGGACGCGTGGGTGCTAAGAGGGCGCCCTTTTCCTTATGTTGCTGCACTCTACCAGTGGAGGTTTTTTGGTGCACAAATTCGCCAAATTGTCCGCTCTCGCGGCGGTCGCCGGACTTCTCGCCGCCTGTAGCGGCGGCGGAGCCCAAACGTCGATTCCGACGATCCAGTCGCTGCCGAACCAGGCCCCCGTCTCTCCGTACGTCATCGTGGAGAATGGCGTATCCATGCATATCATGCCGACGTTCGCCGGCCGCGCCGGGGGACGCGCCGTCATGGGCAAGCCGTCGAGCGGCGGCGGCAGCTCGAATCTGCTGTACGGCGGCGGACCGATTCAGACCTCGCCAAAGATTTACGTGGTGTTCTGGGGCTCGGAATGGGGTACGTCCAGCGGCGATCCCGACGGCGTGCAATCGCTCCTCACCAAGTGGTACGGCACCATGGGCGGCAGCAAGTGGCTGAACAGCGTGACCCAGTACTCCCAGAGCAACGGCCAAACCATCGGCAACTCCGGCAACATCTTCATGGGCTCGTACACCGACGCGTCCAGCGTGCCGTCGCATCCGTCGAGTTCCAACGTAGCCGCCGAAGCCGCGAAAGCCGCAGCTCACTTCGGCGACTACTCGAACAGCGCCAGCTACATCGTCGCCATTGAAAAAGGCCACGACCCGAGCGGGTTCAAACGCCAGTGGTGCGCGTGGCACAGCAGCCAGAGCGTGAACGGCAGCACCATTTCCTACACGAACCTCCCGTACATGCCGGACGGCGGCTCCAGCTGCGGCGCCGGTTCGGTGAACAGCCCCGGTACCGATGACGGCGTGACGATCGTCAGCGGCCACGAGCAAGGCGAGACGGAAACCGATCCGCAGCCCAGCACCGGCTGGACCGATTCGTCGGGTTCGGAAAACGGCGACAAGTGCGCCTGGACGAACCTGGAAAACAATCCGAACGCGGGCGGATATCCCACCCAGCCGCTCTGGAGCAACGCGACCAGCAGCTGCGTTCAGTCCTACTAAAGACAACCCGGCGATGCAGAGGCTCGTCCCACGCGGACGGGCCTCTTCTTTTTATCATAGCTGCGTTTTGCCGCTAGATAAGAGGCTCGAAATTCAGGGAAAAGTCTGTTTGGGACTCTTCTTTATTATTTTGCTGCAATTTCTCTGGAGGTGTGTCTGTGAGAATCTATCGGCTCTTGGCCGTGGCGGCTATTGCATCGCTGCTCTCCGCATGCGGCGGCGGCGGCGTACCATCGGTTCCAAACGCGTCGCAACACCAAACCCAAACTGTTCCCGGCGGTTCGACAATCGCATCGCGCACAATGGTTGAAGACGGCGTCACGATGCACGTGTTTCCGGCGCGCGGAGTGACGGTACTCAGTGACGTCACGGCGCGAGGCGTTCTGGCCCGCGCCTCGAGCAGCGGCAATCTCGCATGGAACGGCGGCCCCGTGCAAACCGCTCAAAAGATCTATATCGTGTTCTGGGGATCCAAGTGGACGAGCAACGAT
>DASSZL010000025.1:0-8357 GCA_035713505.1 Vulcanimicrobiaceae bacterium
CCGGATCCGGCTCGACCTCATGCGCTTTTACGCCTTTTGCCGCACGACGGACGATCTCGGCGACGAGAGCGGTTCGCCGCAAGAAGCGCTAATCAGGCTCGCGCGCTGGCGCGACGAGACGCAAGCGTTCTTCTCCGGTGCGGCGCCGGTGCACCCCGTGCTCATCGCCTTGCGCGAAACGGTCGCGCACTACTCGCTCGACCGGCAGCCGTTTTTGGATTTGATCGCTGCGAACGAGCAGGATCAGCGCGTGCACGCGTATGATTCCTGGCCGCAGCTCGAAGCGTATTGCATGCTCTCGGCTGCGCCGGTGGGCCGCGTCGTGCTGCAATTCTTCGGTATTGCAAGTCCGGTCACGGAGAAACTTTCGGACGAGGTCTGCATCGGATTGCAGCTCGCGAATCACGCGCAAGACGTCAGCCGCGACGAGAAGATCGGGCGCAGCTATCTGCTCCGGGAAGACCTCGACGCGCACGGCACGCGCGGCGCGGTTGAGGCGCTGGTCACTCGCGCGCGCGGGCTGCTCGCGTCGGGGAAGGCCCTCGAGACGCTCGCGCCCGCCCCTTTGCGCCTGCAACTCGCGCTCTACCGGCTGGGCGGTCTTGCGATCTGTGAGGAGATCGAGCGATTGGGGTATGCAACGGAAGTGACCCGCCCCTCGGTATCGAAGCGTGCGAAGATGGGGATTCTCGTGCGAGCCGCTTTGGAAGCGGCTCACCGTCGCGCAGAGGTGAGGAATGCTGAAACCGCTTGATGCGGTTCGGTACATGCGCCGCCCCCAAAGCGTCGAGCAAGAGGCGGAGCGTTTTTGCCGTGAAATGGCGCGCCGTGAAGCCAAGAACTTCTACTGGGGCTTCATTTCGCTTCCCCACGATCAACGCATGGCGATCTACGCGCTCTACGATTTCGCCCGTCAAGTCGACGATGAAGTGGACGGCGCGCCGCGCCCGGAGTTGATTCCGCAGCGGCTTGCGGCGCAGCGCGAGCGCGTGCGCCGGTGCGTCATCGGTGAATTCGACGATCCGGTGATGCAGGTGCTCTCGCGAGCGGTCAAGCGCTATGCGATCCCCGAGAGCGAACTGCGCGAGCTCATCGACGGCGTGGAGCGCGACTGTACGCGCACTCGCTACGAAACCTGGGACGAACTTCGCGAATACTGCCGCCTCGTGGCTTCGGTGGTCGGACGCATGTGCGTTCGCATCTTCGGATTCACGGACGATGAGGCGCTCTTGCGCGCGGACGACTTGGGCCTCGCGCTGCAATTGACCAACATCTTGCGCGACGTGCGCGAGGATGCGGAGATGGGCCGCATCTATCTGCCGCAAGAGGAGCTGCGCCGCTTCGGCATCACGGAGGACGCAATGCTGCGGGTCCAGCCGGGCGGCGGCTGGGACGCGCTCATTGCCTTCGAAGTGCGGCGCGCGCGCGAACTCTTCAAGACGGGTTACGAAGTGCTGCGGTACGTCCCGCGCCGTCCCGCGGCCTGCGTGCAGACGATGGCCGGAATCTACGAGCGGCTGCTGGGCAAGATCGAGAAGGATCCGCAGCTGCCGCTGCGCGAACGCGCCGCGCTCTCGAAGGGCGAAAAGCTGCAAGTGGTGCTTGGATCATGGCTGCGCCCTGTGTAGCGGTGGTCGGGGGCGGCCTTGCCGGCCTCTCCGCCGCGCTGGACTTGAAGGATGCGGGTTGGCACGTCGAGCTGTTCGAGCGCAGCCGGCTGCTCGGCGGACGCGCCACGTCATTTGAATTGGACGGGCACGTCGTCGATAACGGGCAGCACGTCTATCTCGCGTGCTGCACCGAGTTCATTCGCTTCGTCGAGCGCGCCGGCATGGGCAGCGCGCTGCATACGCAAGATCGCTTCGACGTGGTCGTATATTCGAAGAGCGGCCAGGCCAGCCGCTTACGCGCGGCGGACCTTCCCGCGCCGTTTCATCTTTTGGCATCGTTTGCGGGCTACAAGCATTTACCGCTGAGCGGCAAATTCGAGATCGCTCGCGCGCTGCTCTCGCTGCGGCTGAACCCGAAGAGCGCGCGCGAGGATTTGAGTTTCGCGCAGTGGCTGCGGCTGCAGAGGCAAGGGGCGCAGACGATTCGCAGTTTCTGGGAGCCGTTCATGGTTCCGGCGCTCAACGCGCCGCTCGAACGCATGAACGCCGCCGAAGCGGCGTTTGTGATTTCCACGGCTTTCCTGCACAATCGCGGCGCCGCCCGCTTCGGGTATTCGACCGTGCCGCTCGCGCAGATTATGGACGGCGCCGCCGCGCGTCTGGACCGCGTCTACCGCTCCTCGGCGGTCTTCGTCATGGAGGCGGATCCGCAAGGCATTGCGCTTCGCACGGCGGAGGACGAGTTGCGGTTCGACGCCGCGGTGCTCGCCGTGCCTCCGCGTTCGCTTGCGAAACTGCTGGGCGAGCCCTCGCGCTTCGGGGTGCCCGCGCTGGACGTGTACGAGCCGTTCGCGATCATGGACGTGCACTTGTGGTACGAGGGCGGCGCGCTCGATTTCGAGTTTGCCGCGATTCTCGATTCGCCGGTGCAGTGGGTCTTCAAAAAGGGCGAGGGCTACCTGTGCTGCAGCATCAGCGCGGCGGACGAGCTGGTCAACAAGCCCACGACCGATATGGTCGCGGTCGCATGGGAAGAAGTTCGCTGCGCGCTGCCCCAATTGGCAGGCGCCCGGCTCCTGCGCGGAGCAGCGACCCGTAATCCGGAGGGTACGTATTTAGCGAAGCCGGGCGTGGTCCGCCCCGGGCCCGCAACCGCGCTGCCGAATTTAGCGGTTGCAGGCGCGTGGACGGCGACCGGCTGGCCGGACACCATGGAATCGGCCGTCCGCAGCGGCCGGGCAGCCGCGCAAGTTTTGTTGGGGGGAGCAACATCGATACGCAGCATCTAGATCGCGCCGTACAGTGGCTGCTGGAGCGCCAGCATCCCGACGGCTGGTGGACCGACGAACTCGAGACCAACGTCACGATGACGGCCGAGCACGTCTTGCTGCTGCGTTTTCTCGGCATCCCGAACGAGCCGATCCGCGAGGGCGCGATCCGGCACATTCTGCACCACCAGCGCGAAGACGGTTCCTGGGCGCTCTATTACGACGGGCCGGCCGATCTCAGCACGACGATTGAAGCGTACGTCGCGCTCAAAGTGCTGGGCTTCGATGCCTCGCGCGATGAAATGCGCCGCGCTCTGCGCGTCATTCGCAAACTCGGCGGCCTCGCCGACGCACGCGTTTTCACGAAGATTTGGATGGCGCTGTTCGGCAAGTACCCCTGGGACGGTATACCGACGATGCCGCCCGAGATCGTGAAGTTTCCGTCGTGGATACCGTTCAATCTCTACGACTTCTCGTGCTGGGCGCGCGGTACGGTCGGACCGCTGTGCGTGGTCATCGCGCGCCGTCCCGTGCGCGATCTCGGTGTCGACGTCGGCGAAATCGTCAATCCCGGCACGCATGCGCGAATGCACGAGGTGCCCGGAACCGGCTGGCTGTGGTGGGTGGACAAAGCGCTGAAGTTGTACGAGCGTTCGCCGATCAAGTTCGGGCGCGAAGCCGCATGCCGCGAAATGATCCAGTGGGTCCTAGAGCGTCAAGAACTGGACGGCAGCTGGGGCGGCATTCAGCCGCCGTGGGTGTATTCTCTCATAGCGCTCAATCTCGAAGGCTATCCGCTCGATCATCCCGCCATGCAAAAAGGCTTGCACGGCATGGAACGCTTCGCGTTTTCGGACCAGACGGGCTGGCGTTTTCAGGCGTGCATGTCGCCGGTGTGGGACACGGCTTGGGCGATTCGGGCGTTATATCAAGCCGGAGTGCGCGCCGATCATCCGGCAATGCGCAAAGCCGTGGACTGGATGCTCGAGGAACAGATCGCGGCGGACCAGTGGGGCGACTGGCAAGTACGCTGCAAAGGCGTTCCCAACGGCGGTTGGGCGTTCGAGTTCGACAACGACATTTATCCCGACATCGACGACACGGCGGTGATCGTCTGTTCGCTGATCGAGGGCGGCGAACCGTCGCGGGTGCGCGACCCAATCGATCGCGCCGTGACGTGGACGCTCGCGATGCGTTCGAGCAACGGCGGCTGGGCGGCGTTCGACCGCGACAACATGAGCGAGATTCTCTACCGCATGCCGTTCTCGGATTTCGGCGCGATGATCGACCCGCCGACCGAAGACGTTACCGCGCACGTGCTGGAAATGCTTGCAATGCTGGGCCGCGACGAGCGCGATCCCTACGTCGCGTCGGGTCTGAAGTATTTGCGCGAGACGCAAAAACCGTGGGGCTCGTGGTTCGGGCGCTGGGGCGTCAATCACGTGTACGGCACGTGGTGCGTGGTCTCCGCGCTCGCGCAGCTGCGTCTGGGACGCGACATGATCGATCGCGCGGTGGACTGGATGATCTCCAAACAGAACGTTGACGGCGGGTGGGGCGAGAGCTGCCATTCGTACGTCGATGAGTCGTTCGCCGGCATCGGCACGAGCACGGCCTCGCAGACCGCATGGGCCGTGATGACGCTGCAGTGGGCCGGGATGGGCGATCACCCGGCCGCGCAGCGAGGGCTCGACTTCTTGCGGGGCGCGCAGCGGGCCGACGGAACGTGGGATGAACCCTATTTCACGGGTACGGGATTCCCGCGGGACTTTTATTTGAACTACCATATGTACCGGCATCTTTTTCCGACGATGGCCCTGGCGATGGACCGGGCCTCGAAGGAGAAGTCGGATACCGGCACGCTCTCGGGAAGGCAACAGGTACCAGCGTAGATGAGCACACCGTTCGCACAGAAACTGCAGATTGCCAAGTACATCTTCGGCAAGAAACTCAAAGGCGAGAAGAAGTATCCGCTCGTCATGGAGCTCGAGCCGCTCTTCCAATGTAATTTGGCGTGCGCCGGTTGCGGCAAGATTCAGTTTCCGGCCGACATTTTGCGCAAACGCCTCTCGGTGGAAGACTGCATCGCCGCCATCGAGGAATGCGGCGCTCCGGTCATTTCCATTGCCGGCGGCGAGCCGCTGGTGTACGAAGACTTACCGCGCTTGGTCGACGAGCTCATCAAACGCAAGAAGGTCGTCATCGTCTGCACGAACGCATTGCTGCTCGAGAAGAAGATCGACAAGTTCAAGCCGCATCCGCTCTTCACGTGGATGATCCATCTGGACGGCCTGCGCGACCGTCACGACCAGGTCGTTTGCCGCGAGGGGACGTTCGACAAGGCCGTGGCGGCGGTCAAGGTCGCCAAAGACAAAGGCTTCCGCGTCTCGACGAACACGACGTTCTTCGATCCGGACGATGCCTCGACGGTGAAGAACGTGCTGAACTATTTGAACGACGTGCTGCAGGTGGATTCGATGCAGATTTCACCCGGCTATGCTTACGAGAAAGCGCCCGATCAAGAGCACTTCCTCGGCGTCGAAAAGACGCGCGCGATCTTCCGCGAGGCGTTCGCGAACGGGAACCGCAAGCGCTGGCGGCTGAATCACAGCCCGCTGTTCCTGGACTTTCTCGAAGGCAAGATCGACATGGAGTGCACGCCGTGGGGCATTCCGTCGTACTCGATCTTCGGCTGGCAGCGGCCCTGCTATCTGATGTCGGACGAGCCCTACGCGAAAACGTACAAAGAACTCATCGAGGAAACGGCATGGGAGAAGTACGGGCGCGGGAAGCACGAGAAGTGCGCGAATTGCATGGCGCATTGCGGCTACGAGCCGACCGCCGTCGTGATGACGACCGCTTCCATCAAGGAAAGCATCCGGGCGGCGGTCGCGCACTAGAGGCATGCGCTGCCGTCCCCACCTCATGGGCGATTATGCCTGACAAGGTTTTCCTTACTGGAAGCAGTGGGTTCGTCGGGGGGCATGTCCTGCGCGAGTTGCTTGCGTCCGGATATGATGTCCGGGCGCTCGTGCGCGCGCCGCGTGACGGTGACGGCGTTGAGCATGTTTGCGGCGATCTCGAAAACATAGGCGCTTGGGCGCGGGCGTTGGATGGGTGCCGGTACGTCGTGCATTGCGCGGCGCTGTATTCGTTTGCGCCGCGCGGCCGGGATGCCGTGCATCACGTGAACGTCATTGGTACGGCGGGGATTGTGGAGGCTGCGCGGATTGCGGGTGTCGAGCGGGTCGTGCTTACGTCGAGCTCGGCAACGCTGGGTCCCGCGCACGATGGCGGGCCTCGAACGGAAGACGATTTTGCGCCGGAAGGGCGCAGCGCCGGCTATCATCACTCGAAGGTCGAGCAGGAACGCGCGGCGTTCGCGGGGCGCGTGCCGGTCGTTGCGCTGCTGCCGACGGCGCCGGTTGGGCCGGGCGATTGGAAGCCCACGCCGACCGGGCAGATGATTTTGGATTTCGCGCGCGGGAAGATGTTTGCGAAACCGCCGCGCGGCGGTCTGAACCTGGTGCCGGTGGAAGACGTCGCGCGCGCGCACGTCGCGGCATTGCAGCGCGGAACGCCGGGCGAACGCTATATTTTGGGTGCGCAGAACGTGCTGCTCGACGACGTGTGGCAGATGCTTGCGCAGGTTACCGGAAAGCCGATGCCGCGCTGGCGCGTTCCCGATGCGCTCGCGCTCGCGATCGCGTATGGCGACGAAGCGCGGTGCCGGGTGCAGCGCGGAGCGCAGCCGTTCGTGCCGGTGGAAGGCGTGCGGATGGCGCGCGAGCGCATGTTCGCGGATAGTTCCAAAGCGCAGCGCGAACTGGATTTCCATCCGGGCGCGGTGCGTGACGCGCTCGGACGTGCGGTGGAGTGGTATCGCGAGCATGGGTACGTGCCATCGTAACGATCGCCGCCGCGACGAGTACCGAAGCACGCGCCGTGCGTCGCGCCGCGCCGGACAGCGTACGCGTTGTTGAATGCGGCATCGCGCTCGCCAAGCACGCACATTTCGAGGGTCTGGTTATCAGTTGCGGACTGGCGGGCGGCTTGCGCGACGACCTGCAGACCGGAACCGTGCTGATTCCGCACATCGTCCGGCGGCCGGACGGGTCGGATCTGCAATGTGACGCCGCCGCCGTGGAGGCGCTTACGCAGGCTGCGCAAGCGCTGGGGCATCGGATCGTCCACGATCCGCTCGTGACCAGCGAAACGCTGGTGTACGGCTCGTCCCGGCAAGTCTGGGCGCAGCGCGGTTACGCCGGGGCGGACATGGAAACGGGATTGCTCACGGCGCCGCGCATCGCGTGCGTGCGCATCGTGCTCGATACGCCGCGGCGGGAAATTTCGCCGGCGTGGCTGCAGCCCGCCCGTGCGATGCTGCAGCCCCGAGCATGGCTCGATCTGCCTTTTCTGATGCGCGAAGGGCCGCGCTGCGCGGCGATCGCCGCTTGTATCGCTGCCGCGGCTGGCTCGATCTGCAATACTGTAACGTTCAATACTTTAGGCGAACCGGCCCACCGCGATATGTAAAGAATCCCGGTCTTCGAGCGGAGTTTCATAACTCGCGAGGTACAAGACCGTCACACGGGGGGGGGCGTAGTCGATGGATGTGCTGGTCCTCGTCGACTGTCAAACGGAGTTGTGCGCGTGCGGCTGATTCGCGATGCCGGGCTATCTCGAATACGCACGCAAGCTTTTGCGCTGGGTGCGATACCGGTTGTCTTTTTCTTGCTGCTTCTGAGCGCGGTCGGCGTGCTTCGCTCACAGACCGAAAACGCAGCCGCACTGGTTCAGCACACGGATGAGGTGCTCGGAGTCGAGGGCAATCTTACCTCATCCCTCATACGCGCGAGCATTGCCGTGAACCGCTTCGTGAAGCGGCCCGATGCGGCGCATAAGCGAACGCTGCGCAGCGCCCTTGGTATCGAACCGCTTGCACGGGATCTGTTGCTTTTAGTGGGCGGCAACACGGCGCAAGAGCGAAGGGCCGCCGCAATCGCAGTGTTGACCCGTGAATTTGTCGATACGTACGGCGCAGCCGCCGCGGCGTACGCCGCGCACGATCTGCGCAAGGCTTCCCGGATTTTAAATTCTACGCGTGCGCAAGGGCTCTCCAGCGCTTGGACGACGCAGACGTCAGCATTTGAGAGCGCCGAAACGGCACTGCGTGCGGATCGCTGGGCAAAACTGCACGCGCAATATCAAGAGTCCGCATTGGTTTTGGCCTTCGGCTCCGTAATCGCGATAGGGCTGACGATGCTTTCGGCCATAGCGTTCGGACGGCGCATTGTGGCACGGGTCGAGCGGCTGGCGGCAGCCGTCCGCGGGATGACTGGCGAGGCGGTCCTCCCGGACGTCATCGAAGGCGACGATGAAATCGTTGAACTCGATAGGGCATACCACGAGATGGCGCAGATAATGCGCGATCGGGAGACGCAGTTGGAAAAATACCTGCTGCTCGCAAAGCACGCCC
>DASSZL010000026.1:0-8929 GCA_035713505.1 Vulcanimicrobiaceae bacterium
CCGGTTTCGCCAATCGCCAGCACGCGCTCGTTCTCCAGAAACGGCGCGAACGCCGCGGCGATATCCTGCGGCGCGTCTTTGGCTTCGTGCGGATGAATTCCGGCGGAGGCGTACAGGCCGTACCGGGTCGCCGTTTCGAGCGCTCGCGTCGAGTCGTCCAGATCGCAGCCGACGCTCACCGCCGTTTCGACGCCGGCATCGCGCATGCGCGCAACCACCGCGTCCCGGTCTTCGTCGAACGCCTTGTCGTGAATGTGCGCATGCGTATCGATCATCTACGCGCTGATTTCGATGACGCGGTTGCGGCCCTGCCGTTTGGCCTGATAGAGCGCGCGATCCGCGCGGGCGAGAAGCGTATCGACCGTGTCGCTGATATCCGCGACCGCGACGCCGATGCTCGCCGTGAGCGGCTCGCCGCTCGCGTAGTGAATTTGCGCGTCCGCGATTGCCGTGCGCAGCCGTTCTCCCACCATGCGTGCCATCTCGCTGGTCGTGTCGGGCATGAGCACGACGAATTCCTCACCGCCGATGCGGCCCGCGCGATCGACGTGGCGGATGCTGGTCGCGATGATCTTTCCAATCGTGCGCAGACACCGGTCGCCCGCCTGATGCCCTTGCGTGTCGTTGATCGATTTGAAATGGTCGATGTCGAGGAGCAGCACCGCGCACGGATTTCCGATCGACACGTATTCGATGCGTTCGCGCAGGTTCTCCATGATCGTGCGGCGGTTCGGTAATCCCGTGAGCGTATCGAGCGTCGCCGCGGACTGCGTCGCGGCGATGGAACGAAAATCGCGCAGCAGGGGTGCGAGCTCGGAAGCCGCCTGCGCGAACCGGCGCGCGGGCATCATCGTCGCGGTGTGCGCCGGGCGAACCACGATCAGCGCTCCCAAAAGCGCTTCGTTGGACGCGCGCACGGCGTACGCGGTCGTCACGGATCCGCGCGTGCGCTGAATCGCGCTTTGGCGATCCGTGTGCTGCAAATCGAGGACCGCGCGCCGGCACGCGTCGAGTTGCTCCTCGTCCAGCGCGGGCCCGATGCGCGCGAGCGGCGCAAGCCGTTCTTCGGATGACATCGCACCGTAGATTTGCAGCGACTCTTCCGCCGAAGGCGTGTAAAGGCTCGCGAGCAGCGAACTCATCTGCGGCAGCGGATCCCGGGCGCCGAGCATCGCTTGAGTCGCGTCGCGCGCCAAGCGCAGACGATGCAGTTCCAGATGGTGCGCGTGCAGCGATTGCAGCGCGGTCGCCAAAAACGGAAGCGGCGCGAAGACGGCAAGGCCGAGCGCGACGCCCGCCCGCTGCCAAACCAGCGTGGCGACGAAGCCCCACGAAACCACCAGGAACACGTACAGCATCAGACGCGTGTCGCGCGCCAAATTGCGCCACAGGCGCGCGAGCAGCACCGGCTGGGAAAGCGAACGAACCGGCAGCCAAATCGCGAACAGGAACGCGAACATGCCCAAGGTGAAAAAACTTGCGTATGCGGCGTAGGATGCGAATGAAAGCGCCGGTATTCGCGGTATCACCAGCGTCTGCAGCGTCCCGAGAACCAGCCAGAGCAGCGCTTCGGCGCCTCCGTCCAAAATGCGCCGGATGACGCGGGAACGTCCGTCGGAGGGAAACGCCAGCGGGTAGCCGAGCAAGTTGAGCAGAGCGGCGGCGACCGGCCCGTAGAACGCGAGGACGGCGAGTACCACGGGCGTTTCGAGCGTCAGCCGTCCGGGCTCGAGACGACGGCGCCGAGCGTACGCGTGCGAGAGCATCGGAACGTTGATGCGCAGCAGCAGCACGAACAGCAGCAAGCAGACGGCGAGTGCGATCGCATCGTCCGGGCGCAGCGAACGCACCAGCCGCGGCGCACCGGACGCGGCGGCGCCGAGCGCAACGGCAAGCATGCCGAAACGCAGCGCGAGATAGATCCCCCGCCGCCGCTTGCTCATCGGTTACGAGATCGCGGCCTCGATACGCGGAAAGAGCGCTTCACCGGGCGCCGTTTGCGTGCCCGAGGCGATGCCGCCCCACACCAGCGCGCGCTCCCAATCGGCGTCGATCGGATCGCGCATTCCGAGCTGGCGCCAGATGATCTCGCTGCGCTCGGGCATGAACGGATGCAGCAGCATTGCCAGCCACCGCAAACCTTCGCAAAGATCGTAGAGCAGCGCATCGAGCTGCGTTTGCCGCCCTTCTTTGAAGAGCACCCACGGTTTGCGGTCGTCGATTGCGCGGTTGAGGGCGCTCACGAGTTGCCAAATCGCTTCGAGCGCATCGCGGAACTGCAGATCGCCGATGAGCGTGAGCACGCGTCCGGGCAGATCGGCGAACTGCTCACCGAACGCGTCCTCGCCGGGCTGCGGCACCAGGCCCTCGCGATACTTTTCGAGCATCGCGAGCGAGCGGCGCAGCAAATTTCCCAGGTCGTTTCCGAGGTCGCTGTTGTAGCGCTGCACGATCTTTTCTTCCGAATACGAAAAGTCGCTGCCCAGCGGCGCTTCGCGAAGCAAGAAGTAGCGCATCGCGTCGGAACCGAAGCGGTCGGCGAGCACGAACGGGTCGACGGCGTTTCCCAAACTCTTGCCCATCTTTTGGCCTTCGACGGTGATCCAGCCGTGCGCGAACACCATGTCCGGAGCCTGCTCGCCGATGCCCCAGAGAATCGCCGGCCAAATCAGCGTGTGGAAGCGCGCGATTTCTTTGCCGATGAGCTGCACGCGCGCCGGCCAAAACGTTTTGAATTTCTCGCCGCCCGGCCAATCGAGCGCGGAAATGTAGTTGAGCAGCGCATCGAACCACACGTAGATCACGCCGTGCGCATCGGAGCCCGCGCTCGCGGGCACCGGAATGCCCCATTCGAGATTCGTGCGCGTGATGCTCAAGTCGTCCAGGCCTTCGTCGAGCAGCGCCATCATTTCGTTGTAGACGGCGCGCGGACGCACCCACTGCGGGTGATCGAGGAAATACTGCTTGAGCCGCTCGTTGTATTTCGAGAGGCGGAAAAACCAGTCGTCTTCGGACAACCACTGCACGGGGCGTCCGCACGTGGGACATTTTCCGTCGACCAGCTTGGATTCCAGCCAGAACGTCTCGTCCGAAACGCAGTACCAGCCTTCATATTTGCCCAGATAGACGTCGCCGTTCTCGCGAAGTTTCTCGAAGACGGTTTGAACGACGCGTTTGTGGCGCGGCTGCGTGGTGCGGATGAAATCGTCGTACTTCACGTTGTACCGGGCGAAGAGCGATTGCCAGCGCGGTATCAAGTCGTCGCACCATTGCTGCGGCGATTTTCCCGCGGCGGCCGCGGCGTCCGCGACTTTTTGCCCGTGCTCGTCGGTGCCGGTCAGGAAATACGCGGGACCTTGAGCGCGCGCGGTGCGCGCCAGCACGTCGGCCACGATCGTCGTGTAGGCGTGGCCGATATGCGGGTTGCCGCTGATGTAATAGATAGGCGTCGTGACGTAAAACGGGCGGGATTCCATCCTGATTCTCTATCGCGGTGCGGAGGACTCGTCCCTTTGCATACGCTTGCGATCGGTTGCGCGCGCGTAGATATGCCGGCGCTCGCCCAGCCCGCGCTCGGCGAGCGCCTTGGCCACGGCCGAAACGCTCCGTCCCGCCTGCAGCAGCTCATCGATCTGCTCGTCCAGTTCGGCCGGAGTTGGCGGCTCGGCCGCGGGCGCCGCGGAGGGGGCGATGACCAGCGCGATCTCGCCGCGCACCGGCTGCTCCAGCTGCGCCGCGACCTGCGCGGCGCTTCCGAGCAGCTGCTGTTCGTAGCGTTTGGTGTATTCGCGGACGAGAAAAACGCGCGCCGCGGCGTCGACCGCCTCGACATCCGCCAAAAGCGCGAGAACTCGCTGCGGGGACTCGTACCACACGCTCGGCATGCCGAGCGCGAAGCTGCGCCCCAACGCCTCCCGCCGCGCGGACGCAGTTCGCGGCGCGAAACCTTCGAACGCGAAGCGGCGCAGCGGAAAGCCGGAAAGCACCGCCGCGCCAATCGCCGCGCTGGCGCCCGGCAGCACGTCAACACCGATGCCCGCCGCCCGCGCCGCCGCGACCAGATCGCTGCCGGGATCCGAGATGCCCGGGGTGCCGGCATCGGTGACGACGGCGACCATGCCGCCCCGCGCCCGCTCCAAGATGCCCGGCGTCGCCGCCTGGGCGTTGTGCTCGTGGTAGCTCCAAATCTCTTTGCCCGGCAGCGCGAGCGCGCTGAGCAGTTTGCGGGCGACGCGCGAATCCTCCGCGACGATAAGGTCGCACTCGCGCAGCACGTCGAGCGCGCGAAGCGTGATATCGCGAAGGTTCCCCAGCGGCGTGGGCACGAAGACGAGCGGCATGGCTGCGCCTTTCGACGTGAAGAACGTGCCTCCGGGCGCGAGCGTCGAGCTCTATATCAGTCCGAGCTGTCCGTACTGCGTCCAAGCGCTGGACCACTACGAACGCACGAACACGCCGTGCGTGGTCCACGATGCGCAGAACGACCTGGCCGCCCGCCAGCGGATGTTCGGCTATACCGGGGGCGACCCCACGGTGCCGGCCATCATTATAGATGGTGTCTACGTGCAGTCCGGCTGGGGCACTCCGCCCAGGGGCTGAACGGTCCACTAACGCGGCGCCCGGTCGGGTGCCCTGGGGCCTAGGCGGCTAACGCGCGGGCGCGCGCGGGCCGATTCCTTTAAGAGACCATGATCCGCACCCGCACCTTGCCGCGCGTGGCTCCGTCCACCGTGCGGCGTTCGCGTCTGGAACGCTGGCTCGCCACCCACGTGGCCGTGCCGCTGCGGTTGCTCGTGGCTGCGGCCGGGTCCGGCAAAACGACGCTGCTGCTGAAATATCTGCCAAACAGCACGGTCGACGCGGGCTACTGCGCGCTGCCGGAAAATACGCCGCTGCCGAAATTGTTCGAATTTATCGCAGCTGCCCTCGCGCTGCCGCGGGTTCCGCATTCGTACGATGAGCTCGTGACGGCGCTGCGTTCGACGATCGCCGCGCCGACGGAGCTGGCCATCGACGACGTCGACAACGGCTCTCCCGAAGTGCTTGCGTGCCTCAAGCAGATCGTCGAAGACGCGCCCGAGCATCTCACGTTCATTTATACGTCGCGTTCGCGCGATGCGATCGATGCAAAAAGTTGGGTCGCGCGCGGTCTGGGCGTGTTGTGCGACCATCGGCGTCTGGCGTTCGACCCGGCCGAAACGGAGCTGCTCGCTGAAACGTGCGGCGTGCCGTGCTCGCATTTGGAAATCGGCCGCCTGCTCGAGGAGAGCGAAGGCTGGGCGATCGTGCTCAGCGGCGCCGTTCGCGCCGCGGCTGAAGACAATCGATCCCTCAGCGATGCATACGAGCATTGGCGCGTGCGCTATGGGCAAGTCTTCACGGAGTTCATCGCCGCCGATCTCGATCGCGCCCCGGAAGAAGATCGCGCGCTGGTGCGCAGTCTCATCGCCGGCGCGACGATCGACGACTCGCAGCGGCTGCACCGGCTGGAAGCGCAGGGCCTCTTCGTCATCGCGGATGACGACGACTACCGGCCGTACCGCCCGATCCGGCAATTGCGCGGGCGCGTGCGCCTCTCGCCCAGCGCGCGGCTTTCACCGCTCATCGTGCGCATGTTCGGCAGGTTCGAAGCGAAAATCGACGACGCCGACGTGAGTTGGATCCGGCGGCGCGATCAGCAGTTCATCAAATACCTGCTGCTCAAACCGACCGGCTCGGCAACGCGCGCGGAGCTTGCTTCGGTGTTCTGGCCCGATGCGGATCGCCAACTCGCGGCGCAAAGCGTGCGCACCGCCTGCAGCAACATTCGCAAAGCGATTGCCGCCATCGTGGGATATGCGTGCGTCGACCTGTATTTTACCGCGGATCCGGACGTGTCGATCAATTTGACGAACGTCGTTGCGGACGTGCGGCGTTTCAGCGCGCACGTGGGCGACGGCGATGCCAGTTTCGATCGCGGCGACGTGCAGGAAGCGGCTGTGCATTATCGTGCCGCCGAAGAACTGTACACCGGGCGTTTGCTGGACGGCGATCCGCCGGAATCGTGGTTCGGCGGCCACGCGCAAGTACTCGAAGAGCAGTACGTCATCGTGCTCGAGCGCCTGGCGCAAACCTCGTTTGACGAAGGCGACATGAAGAGCGCCTCGGACTACGCCTATCGCGTGCAGAAGATTCGCCCGGACGCAACGGGCCTGGTGAAGATGCTCGGACGCATCGCGCCGGCATACGGCGGCGCGCCGGCCTCGCTCGACGAGCACCGCCGCAAGCGCACGAGTGCCTAAGCGCGCGCAGCACACGCTGCTCGCAGCCGGCGCGGCGCTGGTCCTCATCGCTTGGCAGCTGCACGTCTCTTCGAAGGTCGAAGCCCTCTTCGGCGATTTTCGCGCGTTCTATTGCGCGGCCGGCGCGGCCGCCCACGGCGCCAATCCCTACGCGGCCGCTGCAATCTACGCATGCGAACGCGCGCCGATGCCGTATGGTCTGTATCAGGCGACGCCGGGCGTCGCGGTTCCGGCGCCGCTTCCGGGCTATGCCCTTCTTGCGTTTGCGCCGATTGCGCTGCTGCCGTATCTCGCGGCATGCGCCGTGTGGCTCGCGCTCTTGCTTTTCACCGCGTTCACGAGTGCGCGCGCGCTCGCGCTGCTGCTCGATCGTCCATACGATGCGATGCTGTGGGTGCTCGCCGCGGGCTTTGCGATCATCTCGATACCGTTCGGCGAGCTGGGTACCGTCATCGTTGCGGCCGTGCTGTGGATGGCGGTTGCTTTGCGCCGCGGAGCCTGGACTTGGGCCGCCCTTGCCGGCGGCGTCGCGATGATCTTGCCGCACGTCGCCCTGCCGGCACTGCTCGCCGTGTTTTTGTTCGTGCCGCAGATGCGCACGCGCTTAGTCTTGCTGGCCGTCGCGCTGCTTGCCCTCGATGTGTCGTGCGGCGGTCCGGGCGTCGCGCTCGCGTATCTTCGCGACGTGCTGCCGGCGCACGCGCGCTCGGAAATCGGCAGCACGGCGCAGTACGGTTTGACGTGGATTCTGCACGGCTTGCACGCAAGCGATCGCGCGGCGATAGCCGGGGGAGAAATTTCGTATGCCGTCATGGTTGTGCTTGGGCTGCTGGCCGCGCGCGTTTTCGTCCTGCGCCGCGATGACCCGGCTTACGCGGCGCTCATCCCTCCGGCGCTCGCCGTGCTCGGCGGCACGTTCATGCACTACACGCAGATCATGATAGCGATCCCGGCTGCGCTGATGCTCTTCTATCGCGCCGGTAACCGCGTGGCGCGAAATATGTTCGCGGCGGCGTTGCTGCTGCTCGTCGTACCGTGGGCATGGGCCCTCGGCCAGCCGGTGCTGGTTTTCGTGTATGCGCTGGTTTGCGGTTTCGCCGGCGCGCGGGTACTGGGCTGGAGCGGATCGGCCGCGCTGCGCGCCGCGCTTGCGAGCGTGCTTCTCGCCGGAAGCATTTTGCTCGCGGGTTATCATTTCGGTCCGGGGTTGAACACGCACGTTCACGCCGTCGCGCTGCAAGGCGGACTGGCGCAATCCTCGTGGGAGAGATTCGTGCGTTCGCAGCGCGCGAGCACGAGCGTCGTGTGGTGGATCGCGAAGGCGCCGACCTGGATCGGACTGCTGCTGTTAGCGCTGGGCTGCGCGTACGTCTTGGAGAAGGAACGTCTCGAGCCGCTCGCTGTCCACCCGTGAGGGGATCTGCTTGGCGACCAAATCGATGCCGGCGGGAATACCGGCTATCCGGAATGCTCTGCGCAGAATGCCGGTGAGCGGCGCAGTCAAGCGCTCGCGTACGCGCGCGCCGGTGAAAGGCCGCTCGACGACGTACCAGAAAGCGATGCCGAGCAGTATGCCGCCGATTCCCGCGAGTACCGGTGCGTATCCGGCCTGCTCCGCATAGTGCACGGCCAACTCGTGGCAAAGGTAGGTGCTGTACGATGCGACGCCGACAAACGCGAGCGGGCCGCTGGAAAGCGCGCGCTTGAGCCATGGCGTGGCTCCGGCGGCGACGACGAGCAAGAACGCGCAGAGTTCCCAAAGCACGCTGGTTTCCTGTCCGCTGTCCAAAGGCGAGGCGTGAAGAAAAGCTGCGAGGCCGACGACGGCGAACAGCGGCAACGCTAACCTTCCGAGCTCGCGTGGGCGTACTGCGAAATCCGCGGCGATTATTCCGAGCATGAATGCCGGCAGCGCTACCAGGTCGGTGCTCTGAGCGCGAGTCTGCTCGAGCACGAACAGCACCGCGATGAGCCATACGAAGGTACGCGCTGATCGCACCCAAAGCGCCAGCAGCAGCGGGAACAGCGCGTACCAGCGAAATTCCACGGGCAAGGACCAAAACGACGAGTTCAGCAGCTGCGTTCCGTTGTCGATGAAGAGCGCTTGGCGAACGACGTCGCCGATTGGCACTCTCTGCGGGCCGATTGCCGCGAACAGCGCAATAGCCGCGTAAAAAGGCGGAACGATGCGGATGAGGCGCTTGGCGGCGTACCCGATGACGTCGAACGGCGTGCTTGCGCGATCGTGAACGGCCAGCAGGACCGGATATGAGAGGCAAAGCCCTGAGATAACAAAGAAGAGCTCCACGCCGTGATGTCCCTGCATCACTATGCGCGGAAATACGCGCGTGAGATCGGCGCGGCTATATTTACCGGCGTGGAACGCTACGACGCTAAGAACGGCAAGCGCCCGCAGGCCGTCGAAGTATCGAACACGACGGCTCACCGTCGCGACACCGACTCCGCGCGCAGGTAGATTTCGTACTTGCGATCGTGATAGAAAAGGCGCCAGTCACGCTGCAGCGCGAGCGCTTGCGCGAGCGAGTTGTTCTTGGCGACCAGAATGGAATCGACATGCCAGCGGGTGAGCACGCTCGCCCACTTGGGTGTTACGCGCTCTACCGCGAGATAGTCTTTCCAAACGCGTG
>DASSZL010000027.1:0-2191 GCA_035713505.1 Vulcanimicrobiaceae bacterium
CCAACCGGTGATCGACGATCCGAACGTTGCCGACAAGAGCAAGGTCGAGCGTCTGCTGCTCTGCACCGGCAAGATTTATCACGATCTCACACAGCACGAGCTGTACGGGCAGCTCAAGAAAACCGCAATCGTGCGCATCGAGCTGCTCTCGCCGCTTCCCTATATCGAGATCAACGACATCATCGCGACGTATCCGAATCTCAAGAAACTGATCTGGGTGCAGGAAGAGCCGAAGAACATGGGCGCGCGCGCGTACGTGCGGCGCCGCTTGATCGAACGCAAACGCGATACGCTCGAAATCGATTACGTGGGCCGTCCATACCGCGCCTCGCCCTCGGAAGGCTATCCGGGCGCGCACGCGGTCGAGCAAGAGCGCATCATCAAGGAAGCACTGAGTGAGTAACGTGCGGCCGGAGGCGGCACGGCGGCGAGTGGCATTTGCGTTCGGCGCGGCGGTCTGTTTCGGGCTCGCGGCGATCTTGTTCATCGCGCAGGCGCTGCAAGGCCGCTCGGCCTCGTGGAACGCGGTGGCGGGCTTCGCCGTCTGTGCGTTACTGTGGACGGTCGTGGCGCTTCGGTGGCGACGGCACGCCTCGTGAGCGATCGCTACGAGCGCGGTGAAAAACTTCTGCGTACGATTGACGGCGAAAAAGTCGCCGACAACCTCATTGCCCGCTACGAAAATCTCGCGCCGGATTTCACGCGGTATCTGGTGGAGTTCGCGTTCGGCGAGATCTATGCGCGCGAGGGTGATCTCAAACAGCGCGAGCTGATCGCGATTGCATCGCTGGCGACGATGGGCGGCTGCGACGCGCAGCTCGAAACGCACGTGCACGGCGCCTTCAACGTCGGCCTTTCCGAGGGCGAGATCGTGGAAGCCGTGATGACGCTCATTCCGTACGTAGGCTTCCCCAAGGCGCTCAATGCGATGAGCGTCGTCAAACGCGTAGTGGACAAGCGCTCGCCACGGCACTGACGGACCTTCGGGGTACATCAGAACATGGCGCAGTGGTGCCGCGTTTTCTGCGGTTTGCTTTTCGCCGCGACGCTCGCGCAAGGCAGCGTGACGGTGAGTTGGAACACGCGCCCCTCGCCGCGTCCGAGTTCAGCACCCGCGCGAACGCCCATCCAGAGCGGGCGTGTCGCCGCAGTGGAAGGCACCCGCGTGCTCGTTCGCTTGCGCGACGGATCGGTTCGCACGTACGTCGCGACGCCCGCGCAGACCCGGCTCTTGCGCGGGCTCGTCGGCAGCGTCATCCGGTTTCGCGTTCCTTAGCCGGCAAGCGCTTCGCAGAAACAGCGAGCGCTTTCTCCTCGTTTATCGGGCAGTAACGCACACGAGGAGGACTCGCACAGCATGAACTCTCGATTTACATTAGCACTCTTCGCAGCGATGGCGCTTAGCGCAAGCGCGGCGCTGGCCGGGCCGCCGGGGGGCGGCATCGGTATCGGCGCAGGCGCGCACGGCGGCATCGGCGTGGGCGCACCGCCTCTGGGCGTGCCGCCCATGCAGCAGCCCCCCGCGCACGTACCGCCCGTGGGCGTACCAAAGCCGCTGCGCACCTCGGCACCGCCGGCCGGCGCGAACGTGAACGGCCGCACGAACGCCGGCGCGCATGGCGCCCTAGTGCTCCATGGAACGATCAGCGCCGTTAGCGGAACGAGCGTCACGATGAAACTCGGCAGCGGTACGACCCAAAGCTACACGGTGTCCTCGCAAACCGCGTCGCGCCTTCAATCGGACGTCGGCAAAACGATTGCCTATCGCGTGGAGAACGGTGTGCTGACGCTCGTTGCAGCCGGCGCTGCGCCGATGCAAGGCACGCTCGTCGGCATAACCGGCACGGCCGCGCAGATCAAGCTTGCCAACGGTACGACGCAAACCTATACGGTGAGCGCGCAGCAGGCGGCGTGGCTGCGCGCGCACGCCGGAAAGCACCTCGCGTTCTGGACGAGCGCAAACGGCACGATCGAATTGAACCAAAGTTCGCACCGCTCCGCGACTTCGCAAGCGCGGTCCAAGAGCAAGCATACGCACTAACAGCTGCGGCTCAGAACAAAATAATCGCTCCGGAAACCCGGAGCGATTTTGTTATTCCATGAGTTTCATCGTGAAATAGGTACAGCCGAGTGCGGTAGTTTGCGCGTCTTCTTTGAGATTTGCGCCGGCGCCGTGGCCGCCTTCGGTCAC
>DASSZL010000028.1:0-3671 GCA_035713505.1 Vulcanimicrobiaceae bacterium
GTCTTCCCGGCGCCCATGACCGGCGGAACGCTGCGCGGCTACCTCGAGCGCGGGGACATCGCGCGCATCGGCGGGCGTCCCGTCCTGGCCGTGGCATTCGACGCGAGCGGGCCGATGGTCGGTCCCTTGCCGGACCGGGCCCAAATGTCCATCACGGGCACGATGCGCATGCGCGGAACGGCGTACTACGCGCTTCGCGGCGACGCGCTTCTCCTTGCGCTGAACGAGACCCTGAGCATCTCCGGCAATTTGCGCGACCGCTCGCAAACCTCACCCGTGACCATCATCTACCGGCGCTCCATCAAGGCGGAGGACGCCCAGGCGTCCGAGACGGCAGCCGCCCGCTAGGCCGCGGGCCGGGCAGGGTGCCGCTTAAGGCGTTGCCTTGCGGCCACGGTCGTTTTACCGTAGCGCTATGCCTGAGAACCAAGCCGACATCGTCCTGGTGGGCGGCGGCATCATGAGTGCGACGCTCGCCGCGATGCTCAAAGAACTGCAGGACGACCTAACCATCGAGATCTTCGAGCTGCTGGACGTGCCGGCGGCGGAGAGTTCCAATGCCTGGAATAACGCGGGCACCGGCCATGCGGCGCTCTGCGAGCTGAATTACACGCCGCAGAATCCCGACGGCAGCATCGGAATCGCGCGGGCGCTCAAGGTCAATACGGAGTTCGATCTCTCGCGTCAGTTCTGGTCGCACATGGTTCGCAAAGGCGCGATGGGCGAGCCGGAGACGTTCATCCACGACGTGCCGCACATCAGCTTCGTCTGGGGGGACGACAACGTCGCGTTCCTGCGCAAGCGGCACGAAGCGATGAGCGCGCATCACTGTTTCAAGGGCATGGAGTACAGCGAGGACCCCGCCGTACTCGCGCAATGGATGCCGCTGGTAATGGAGGGCCGCGATCCCGCGCAGCGCATCGCGGCGACGCGCATGATCACCGGTACGGACGTCGATTACGGCGCCGTGACCCGGCATCTGCTCGCGCATTTGAAAACGCTTCCCGGCGTGCGCGTCTCCTATTCGCACTGCGTGACGGATCTTCGCCGCGCTGCCGACGGCCGCTGGACGGTGCGGGCCAAAGACCGCAAGAGCGGCGCGACGCGCACGCTCGCGGCGAAAACGGTGTTCTTGGGCGCCGGCGGCGGCGCGCTCACGCTGCTGCAGAAGAGCGGCATCCCCGAAGGCAAAGGTTTCGGAGGGTTTCCGGTAAGCGGCATCTTCTTGCGCTGCGACGACCAAGCCGTCGTCGATCGCCATCACGGCAAGGTGTACGGCAAAGCTTCGGTCGGCGCGCCGCCGATGTCCGTACCGCATTTGGATTCGCGGTTTGTCGATGGTAAGCGCTCGCTGCTTTTCGGACCCTACGCCGGGTTCTCGACCAAATTCCTCAAGCACGGATCCCTCGGCGACCTGTTCAAATCGGTAAAGCCGGATAACGTGGGGCCGCTGCTCGCCGTGGGCCGCGACAACTTCGACCTCACCAAATACCTCGTCGGCCAAGTGCTCGAGTCGAAGGAAAAGAAATACGCGCTGCTTCGCGATTACTTTCCGCACGCCGATCCGTCGGACTGGCACTTCATCGTCGCCGGGCAACGCGTGCAGGTCATCATGCCGGACAAAAAGAGCGGCGGCAAACTGCAGTTCGGCACGGAAGTCGTGTCGGCCGCCGACGGCTCGCTTGCCGCGGTGCTCGGTGCGTCCCCGGGCGCGTCCGTCGCCGTGGCGGTGATGCTCGATGTCATCGGGCGTTTGTACAAGGACGAGGTGGCCGGCTGGCAAGGCAAGTTCAAGCAGATGCTGCCCTCGTACGGCGAATCCATCGCCGACGATCCGGCACTCTGCGATCGCGTCCGCTCGGAAACCTCGGACACGCTGCACCTGAGCAAGATCGCGTAGCGACGCGCTTTCGAAAAGAAAAAAACCGCCGGCAACGGCGGTTTTTTTCTTTGATTCCGTCACGTCAGACCGCGGCTAAAAGTTCCACGGTCATGGGATGCGTAAACGGCGTTTCCGTGAGCGAAACCAGCGGCGTGAATGCCAGGTGATTCTGATGGCAGTCGATGAGCATTTCAACGCCGCGCTTGACGCTGCCGGTCTCCTCGATGTACTTGTTCAATTTCTTCACGAAGTACGTGTGCGGATCGCGCAGCACTTTTGCGTAGTACGGATCCTCCGTGAGGCCTTGCGGACTTATGCCGTCTTTCGGGACCAGCCAAACGAACCACGGATCGTCTCCATGACGGTAGCCGATGAGCAGCAGCGGAATCGCCCGTGACGAGTCGAGCGTTGTAAGGAAGCTGCACATCGTATAGGCGTCGAAGGAGACTTCTCGTGGTTCGATAGCGTGTTCCATACCTACCTCATTCGCAATAACAAAAAGCCGCTCGGCGCGCGTGCGCCGAACGGCTTTCGAGAAACTGATGAACGCTTGAGGCGTCATGACCCAGGATTCCCCGAAACCCGGTCGGGCTCCTAGGGTAAGGAGGCCGTAGGAGATGTGTGAAACTCTGAACCCCGGGGCGGTGTTGGGACACGTGTATGAGCGTGCTTGCGGCACCACTCCTGACGAGGGAGTATATCGTGCCAACGTCGGCACCTAAGCGGGCCCCTTCGACGGGCGCACCAGGGATAGACCGGTTCGACGAAATCGTGGACGAGTATCAACGCCGTCTCTACGGCTTCGCCCTTCGTATGACGGGCAACCGTGAGGACGCCGAGGAAATCGTTCAGGATGCGTTCGTTCGCGCGTATCGGGCACTCGGCAAGATGTCGCCCGAGCAGCGCGCCGAGCTTCGTCTGCAGCCCTGGCTGTACACCATCACGCTCAACGTCACGCGTAACCGCCTGCGCAGCAAGCGGCCGACGAACGTGGCTCTGGATGCCCTGGCGGATGCCGATGCCCTCTTACGGGGGAGCGCCGTCCGTGAGGCCCCGCCGCAGCCCGAGAAAATCGTCGAACAGCAAGCCGACATGGCGCTGGTGGAACGCGCGCTCTTACAACTTCCGATGCATCTGCGTGCCGCAGCGACGCTGCGTTTCATCGAAGGACGCAGCCACCCGGAGATCGCGGAGATTTTGAACCAGCCCATCGGCACGGTGAAATCGCACGTTCATCGCGCGGTACGAATTCTTCGCCGCGTTCTCGGCCCGCAAATCGGAAAAATCGTTCCCGGAGGAGCTAGCATTCATGCGTTGTCGTGAAGTCGAGGCGCTATGGGACGAGATTCGTGACGGCGCTTCAACGCTGCGCGAAGCCGTCCGTTCCCATCTGCACGAGTGCCCGCCGTGCCAAGACTTGTACGAAGAATATGAAGGCGTCGCATACTGTTTGTCGTGTCTTCCGCCGCCGGAACCGTCCTGCGATCTCACCAAAAAAGTGATCGAACACCTCGCCTCGATGCGCTATCGCGCCGCGCCCATCTCGCTGACAAGCGTGCAGACGCCGATAGGCCGCGTGTACGTGGGCTTCAAAGAAACGCGCATAGCGTTCATCGGGCTGGAACGCGGCGAACCTCCCGAAGCCGTGCGCTCCTACGTCGAGCGCCGGCTGCACCGCCCCGTTGTGTCGGGTGAAGCGCCGCCGTGGCTCAAAAATCTCTTCGATGAGTTCTTCAAGACCTGGCGCGTCGACGAAGACCTGATGGACATCAGCGATCTGACGCCCTTC
>DASSZL010000029.1:0-9322 GCA_035713505.1 Vulcanimicrobiaceae bacterium
TAAACACTAGCCCGCCCGGCGGGTTCTATGCTATCGTGCACCCCGTGGTACGAGATCCCCAAGCGATATGGTTTGCGGACAAAGTGCGGCGCGCCGGATTTTCCGACGCGGCGGCTTTTGCCTCGCATTTCGATTTGAAGCCGTACCGTCTCAAGCAGATTTACCGGGCCGCGGCCAAGGAGCTCGTCGCCGATATCGCGGAGGTGACGACGCTTCCGAAAGAACTGCGCAGCGCACTGTCCGACGCAGGCTTTTCTTTCGAATCCGTCACGCCGGTGGTCGTTCAGCGCTCCGGCGATAAACAAACCAGCAAGGGGTTGTTCCGTCTTGCAGACGGCGCGGAAGTCGAAGCCGTGCTGATGGAGCACTTCGGCGATCGCAACACCGTGTGCATCAGCTCGCAAGCGGGCTGCGCCTTCGCGTGCGCGTTCTGCTCGACCGGCCAGGCCGGCTTCACGCGGCAACTCGAAGCGACCGAAATCTTCGATCAGGCGCGTTATTTTGCGCGCGAACTCGCCGCCAAGGGCAAGCGCATCACCAACATCGTCTTCATGGGCATGGGTGAGCCGTTCCACAACTACGATGCGGTGATGAACGCCGTCGCGCTGTTACACGACGGTCAAGGCTTCGGTCTCGGTCATCGGCACATTACGATTTCAACCGTCGGCCTCGTCGACAGGATCGATCAGTTCGCGGACGAGGGCATTCAAGTCAACCTTGCGATTTCGCTGCACGCGCCCAGCGACGAAGTGCGCAGCGGCATCATGCCGGTCAACCGCAAATTCTCGATGGACGAACTGCTTGCCGCCTGCGACCGCTATATCGACAAGACGAATCGCAAAGTGTTTTTCGAATACGTGATGCTGCGGGGCGTGAACGATTCCGTGGAACATGCGGCCGAATTGGCTCGACGTATGAAGGGGCACCTCTATCACCTGAACCTGATTCCATACAACACGACGCCCGACGGCCCGTTCGCCGGCACGGAAAACGACGACATCTGGAAGTTTGCCGGAGTGCTGGACGAAGCGGGAATTCCGACGACCGTCCGCGCGAACATGGGCCGCGATATTTCCGCCGCCTGCGGACAACTTCGCGCCCAGACCCAGCCAAAGGCGCACAAGATCAGCGCGTAACGCCGATGATCCGGGGCATTGCTTTTACTGCCTACGCCGTTCGAGACGTCACGGTGACCCTACGAAGACGCACTACATGAAAGACGAGGCGCCGCATTACTGCGGCGCCTCGCGCGTTTCGATGTGTCCGACGACCTGATACGGGCTGAAGATAACACATTTACCACGCCTTCGCAACAGAGGATTGCACTGCGCGGCTGGAGCGCCCGGGAATCGAACCCGGTGCCGAACGGTGTATCAGATCGTCGGTCGACACCATCGAAGCGCCCCAGCGCCGGTTCTTTCACTTCCCGTTAGGCAATCGACAAGGGCACAACGGCGCTGGCCGCGGAACCGTCCGGGAATGCTGGGTGAAGTTCTGCTTGAAATCGCCGCGGCCGGGTTTGTATCGCGTTCAATTGCGGTAACGCTGCGCTCGACGGAGCAGATCGAGCCCGTCGGTCCCGTCGACGGGCTGCCGTTTCTCTCGATCATCGTTCCCGCGCGAAATGAGGAACGTCAAATCGAGAATTGCGTGCGGTCGCTGCTGTCACAAGAGTATGAAGACTTTGAGGTCGTCGTCGTCAACGATCGCTCCACCGATCGTACGGCAGAAATACTGGAGCGCATTGCACGTGAAGAGCCGCGTTTGCGAATGGTGCAGGGCGACGAACTGCCCGAAGGCTGGGTTGGCAAACCGTGGGCGCTCGCACAAGGGATGCGCGCGGCTGGCGGCTCGTGGCTGCTCTATACGGACGCCGATACGGAACATCATGCGTACGCGTGCGCATCGGCGATGCGTTATACACTTGCGAAGAGCGCCCAATTCCTGAGCCTGCTGCCGACGCAGCGTTTCGAGACACCGGCCGAACGCGTGATTTTGCCGACGATTTTGTGGATGATCGCTTTCGGCATCGGTTCGCTCGATGCAATCAACGATCCAAAACGCTTGGACGCCGCGATTTTCAATGGGCAGTATCTCTTGTGCGAGCGCGCGGCGTTTGAAACGCTCGGCGGGCACGAGCGCGTGCGCGCGAGTGTCGCGGAGGATTACGATCTCGCGCGCATCGTGAAGCGCGACGGGCGGTTCCGCTCGATGCTCGTGGGCGCGAACGATCTCGTGTACACGCGCATGTATCGTTCGTTCCGAGAAATCTGGGACGGCTTCAGCAAGAATCTGTACATCGGCTTGAAGGACGACCCCCGGCAAGCCGTTTTGGCGCTCGTTGTGCTGGCAGCGATTTCGCCGATCCCCGAAATCCGGCTCGTGAGCGCGCTGCGTAAGCGGCAATACCGTACCGCGGCCAAAATGGCGGCAAGCATCGCCGCGAGCGCGGCGGCGGCTGAATTCGGCATGCGGCGCTCCCGCTTTCCGCGCGGTTCGGGCTTTTTTTTTCCCATCGGCGCGGCAACGATGCTCGCGATCTTCGTGAATTCCGCGTTCCAGCATCGCACCGGTCGGGTGCACTGGCGCGGACGGAACATTTCAACCGGCTAGCGGCCTCTTAGCCGCGTGTTGCGGACGTGGCGGAGCGCATCGCTCCGGCCGGATACAACGTCCTTCTTGGGCAGTGGGACATTCATCAGATTCCCAACCTCGCGGCAAAGGGTAAAGCACTGCGCGACGGACGCACGGTGAACATAACGAACATCCCGCAAGTGCACGGGCAACCCGAATATCGTCACGCGAGGCTGCAATGGCCCAAGGCCATCGCCATTCCGGCGGACGGTGTGCGAGCGGTCGCCGCGGTGCTGCGCAGCGAAAAACCCGGACCGAACTGCGATTGCGCCATCCTGGTGCATCAGAACAGCGGTGCCTACGCCGTCTGGGAGATTGACGCGAAAACGCTGCGGGCCACGCGCTTGCGCTAGCGCGGGCAGGACGCTGGGCGGAAGGGCCCAAACCCCAGGCTCCTTATGGAATCGACCCGGGAAACAGTGAGCATGGACGAAATCACGGCGCTGGCCAAGCGGCGTGGTTTCATCTTTCAATCGAGTGAAATCTACGGCGGCATCGGCGGCTTTTACGATTACGGTCCGCTGGGCGCAATCCTCAAGCGCAACGTGAAGAACGCCTGGTGGCGCGACACCGTCGAACTGCGTGACGACGTCGTCGGCTTCGATTCGTCGATCATCATGCATCCGCTCACCTGGAAAGCCTCGGGTCACATCGACGCGTTTCACGATCGCATGGTCGACTGCAAAGTCTGCAAACACCGGTTCCGCGCGGACCATTTGAAATCGCTCGATCAGTGCCCGGACTGCGGCAGCAAAAACTCGTTCACCGAGCCGCGCAACTTCAACTTGATGATGCAGACCCACATCGGCCCGATGGAGGATACCGCGTCGGTCGCGTATCTGCGTCCGGAAACCGCTCAGGGCATCTTCGTCAACTTCAAGAACATCTATCAAACCGCGCGAAAGAAGCCGCCTTTCGGCATCGCGCAGATCGGCAAGTCGTTCCGCAACGAGATCACGCCCGGCAACTTCACATTCCGCGTGCGCGAGTTCGAACAGGCGGAACTGGAATATTTCGTGCCCGACGACGGCAACGATCTCGAAGTCTTCAAAGACTGGGTCGAACGCCGCAAGCAGTGGTACGCGAACTATGGCGTCAAGCCCGAAAAACTGCGGTTTTACGAGCTGACGCCCGAAGAGCGCCCGCATTATGCCAAAGCCGGCATCGACGTCGAATATCTGTTCCCGTGGGGCTGGGGCGAGCTCGAATCTATCGCGCATCGCGGCACGTACGATCTCGACGCGCACATGAAACTCTCGGGTAAGGATCTGCAATTTTTCGACGAGGGCGCGAAGAAGAAGTACACACCCATCCTCATCGAAAGCTCGGCGGGAATGGATCGCACCACGCTCACGTTCCTCATCGACGCGTATGAAAACGAAACGAGCACCGATCCGAACGGCAAGCAGACGCAGCGCGTCGTTCTGCGCTTCCATCCGTTCATCGCGCCGGTTCAGGTCGCGGTCTTTTCGCTCGCCCGCAACAAGCCGGAGCTGGTGGAGCAGGCCCGTTCGATCGAGAAAAAACTGCGCCCAACCTACCGCACGCAGTACGACGAGGGCAACATCGGCCAGCTCTACCGCCGCCAGGATGAAATCGGCACGCCGTTCTGCCTGACGGTGGACTACGACACACTGCAGGACCGTGCCGTGACGGTTCGCGACCGCGACTCCATGCGCCAGGACCGCATCGCCATCGACGCGCTGCCCGGCTTTTTACGGGAAAAAATCGGGTAAGACCGGCCTTCTCAGCATTTATGCACTAGACGGCTGCCCCTCGCTTGTCATAGCGTATGGGTACAAGCCAATAACCTAGTTGCTGCCACGGGGGAGTTTCATGTCGGAGATGCTTGCGTCGCCCGAGCCTACGGCATCGGTTCAAAAGCCGGTTTGGTTCTTTGAAGAGGGCACCGGCGAGATGAAGGACCTGCTGGGCGGCAAGGGTGCCGGCCTGGCCGAGATGACCCGCGCGGGGCTTCCCGTGCCCCCGGGCTTCATCATTACGACGCAGACGTGCCTGAACTACTATGCGCTGGGGCGCCGCAATCCGCCGGGCCTGACCCAGGCCGTCGAGTTGGCCATGATCGAGTTGGAACGGCGCACGTCCAAGAAATTCGGCGATCCGGCAAACCCCCTGCTGGTCTCGGTGCGCAGCGGCGCGCGCGTCTCGATGCCCGGGATGATGGACACCATCCTCAACCTTGGCTTGAATGACGCCACCGTCGCCGGTCTGGCGGAGCTGACCGGCAACGATCGTTTCGCGTGGGACGCGTACCGGCGTTTCATCATGATGTTCGCCTGCGTCGTGCTGGACCTTGAAAAAGAACTCTTCGAAGATCGCATCGAGGATCTCAAGGCGCGTCTGGGCGTGAAAACCGATCCCGAGATCGGCGCCGCCTATTGGCGAGAGCTGGCCGGCGACTTCAAGCAGATCGTGGCCAAGCACGCCGGACGCGAGTTTCCGCAGAACGTGCACGAGCAGCTCGATCTCGCAATACACGCGGTGTTCGATTCCTGGAATTCCAAGCGCGCCGTCGACTACCGCCGGTACAACAAGATTCCGGACGACTGGGGCACGGCCGTCAGCGTCGTGTCGATGGTATTCGGCAACATGGGCGACGACTCGGGAACGGGTGTCGCGTTTACCCGCGATCCCAACACCGGCGAGAAAAAATTGTTCGGCGAATATTTGCGCAACGCGCAGGGTGAGGACGTGGTCGCGGGGATTCGAACGCCCGAGCGCATTGCGGACTTGCAGCGTACTCAGCCCGATGTTTACCAGCAGTTCGTCGAGATTGCCGATCGGCTCGAACGGCATTACCGGGAGATGCAGGATCTCGAGTTTACCGTCGAGCGCGGGAAACTCTACATGCTGCAGACGCGCACCGGCAAACGCAGCGCCGAGGCGGCGGTGCGCATCGCGCTCGATATGGTGCGCGAAGGCTTGATTGAAAAGCGCGGAGCGATCGCGCGCGTGAGTGCCGCTTCGCTCGATCAACTTTTTCACGCGCGGATCGATCCAGCGGAGAAGTACGAAATCGCTTGCAAAGGGCTCAACGCTTCGCCCGGCGCGGCGAGCGGTCAGGCCGTGTTCGACGCGGACACCGCCGAGGAATGGGGCAAGTCCGGTAAGGCCGTCGTCTTGGTGCGCGTGGAAACCACGCCGGACGACGTGCACGGCATGATTGCCGCTCGAGGCGTGCTTACCGCCAAGGGGGGCGCGACATCGCACGCGGCAGTCGTCGCGCGCGGCATGGGCAAGCCTTGCGTCTCCGGCTGCGATGCACTGCACATCGATAGGCGCAAACGTACCGGCCACATCGCGGACATCACGTTCAATGAAGGCGACTGGATCACGATCGACGGCACGACCGGCAACGTGATCGTCGGCGAACTCAAACTGATCGATCCGCCCTCGAAACTGCCGGACTGGCTGGACGAGTTCTTGCGCTGGGCCGACGAGGCGCGCACGCTCGAAGTCTGGGCGAACGCGGACACGCCGCAGGACGCTCGCAAGGCGCGTGAACTGGGTGCCGCCGGTATCGGCCTGTGCCGCACCGAGCACATGTTCATGCAGCAAGAGCGGCTGCCCATCGTCCAGGAGATGATTCTCTCCGATACGCCGGAAGTGCGCGCGTCGGCGCTCGAAAAGCTGCTGCCGTTCCAGCGCGAGGATTTCCTGGGAATTCTCGAGGCGATGCAGGGCTATCCGGTGACCATACGGCTTCTGGATCCGCCGCTGCATGAGTTCTTGCCCTCGCTCGAAGCGCTGCTCGTCGAAACGACGGAGTTGCGCGTGCGTGAAGGCGAGCAGTCACCCGAGTATCTGCAGAAGATGCGCCTGCTCAAGCGCGTGCAGCAGTTGCACGAACAGAATCCGATGCTCGGTCTGCGCGTATGCCGCTTGGGCATCGTCTATCCGGAGATCTACGCGATGCAGGTGCGCGCGATTTTCGAGGCGGCCTGTCAGCTCAAGAAGCGCGGAGTCGACGTCAAGCCCGAAGTCATGATTCCGGGCGTCGGCACCAAGGAAGAGATGCGGTTTACCGCCGATGCGGCGCGCAAGATCGCCGACACGGTGATTTCGGAGACGGGTGTCGCCGTGAACTACCACGTGGGCACGATGATCGAATTGCCGCGCGCGTGCCTGGTCGCCGACGAGATTGCGGATGCGGGCGCGGAGTTCTTCTCGTTCGGCACCAACGATCTCACGCAGACGACGTACGGCTACAGCCGCGACGACGCCGAGGCGTCATTCATTCCGAAGTATCTCGAAGAGAAGATCCTCAAAGACGATCCGTTCCAGGTGCTCGACCGGCGCGGCGTCGGAGCGCTGATGCAGGATGCGGTCAGGCGCGGCCGCACTGCCAAGCCGGAGCTGAAAATCGGCATCTGCGGCGAGCACGGCGGCGAACCGTCCAGCGTCGCGTTCTGCCATAGTCTGGGCTTGAACTATGTGTCGTGCTCGCCGTATCGCGTACCGATCGCGCGCCTAGCGGCGGCGCAAGCGGCCATCGGTTCTCTAACGTAGCCTTTAAAACCGGCTCGCTTTTCGCGGCGTTTCCGGCATAGCAATCATCGCTATGAAGGAGTTTCGCCATGGTTAAAAATTGGAAAGCCGCGCTCGCCACGCTCGTTTTTTGCGCGACTTCGTTCGGCGCAGGCGCCGTTTTCACGTCCGGTGCGCAGGCGCGTTCGGAATGGGGCAGCGCTTCGAACATCGCCGGCGTGCGTACCCGCTTGGACAATCTCATCGGGCAGCTGCAGCGCGACAATCGCGACTACGGCGGCCACCGCGCGGCAGCCGTCGGTGACATGCAACAAGCGCAGGCGCAGTTGACGGCGGCCCTGCAATACGATAGAGCGCATCCGGGACACTAACCGGCTGGGCGCGAACTCCGGCGGCATGATGCTGCCGGAGTTTCGCCTGGAATCCTACTTTGGCGTCTGGGAATTCAAGGCGCGCCACCATTTGACCGCATCGGACGCGCAAACGCTCGCGCTTGCCGATCTGCTCGACATGGCGGACGATGCGGACCGGCAGCGATGGGCGAATCTTTCGTTCGGCTACATCCCAAGCGAAGGCACGCGCGAACTACGCGAGGCGATCGCGGAAACGTACAACGCCGTCGAGCCTGACGACGTCGTTGCCTTCGCGGGTGCCGAAGAAGGGTTGTACTGCGCGATGCACGCGCTGCTCACGCCCGCCGACCACGCCGTCGTCCTGGTGCCGAACTATCAGTCAATGGAAAGCGTTCCCCGGTCGATCTGCGCGGTAAGCGGTATTGCGCTGCATGCGGACGACGGCTGGAACCTCGATATCGCCGAAGTGCGCGCGGCATTGCGTTCGAATACGCGGCTGATCGCCGTGAATTTTCCGAACAACCCGACCGGAAAAATCGTTGACTTTCGGACCTTCGAAGATCTCGTGGCCTTATGCCGTGAACGCGGTATCTATCTCTTCAGCGATGAAGTGTATCGCGGCATCGAACGTGACGAGAGCAAACGGTTACCGCAAGCCGCCGATATGTACGAGCGCGCGCTCTCGCTCAATGTTATGTCCAAAGCGTACGGCCTTCCCGGCCTGCGCATCGGCTGGATCGCGTGCCGGGACCGTGGCGTGCTCGCGGCGATGGTCCGCCTCAAACACTATCTGTCGATCTGCAATTCGTCGCCGAGCGAGGTGCTTTCGTGCATCGCGCTCAACGCGCGCGATCGAATCTTGAAGCGCAACCGCGATTTAGCCGCGGAGAATCTGCGCAAACTCGATGCGTTTTTTGCCCGCCATACGGATGTATTCGAATGGTACACGCCGGACGGCGGCTGCGTCGCATATCCTCGCTACCTGGGCAAGGACGGCGTCGAGCATTTCTGCTCGCGCCTTGTCGACGAGGCGGGAGTGCTGCTGTTGCCCGGCTCCCTGTATCGCAGCGATTTGGCGCCCACGCCGCCCGACCGTTTCCGCATCGGCTATGGCCGTTTGGGAATCGACGATGCGCTGGCGGCATTCGACGGATTCATGACGCGCTGAACGGCGCGCGATGTTCCGATGAACGTGAATCCCAGGCGGCCGTCGCCCTCGGCACCCCGCACGAAGCCGTGTTCCGCGTACCCTGTTTCTTCAAAACGCTCTCTCAGCGCCTCGAGCATCGTTTGCGACGTATGCAGGTCGCGCCGCTGCTCGCGGTATGCGGCGTCTGCGCTGCGTTCCCAGCCGTAATCGTCGATCGCAACCAAACCGCCCGGTGCCAGCAGCCGCTCCATTTTCGCAAGCGTCGCCGATAAGCCCGCGGCGTGATGGAGCACGAGCTGCGCCGCAATGCAGTCGAAGCTCTCCGCGGGCGCTTCAAACGATTCAAAGGAACGCTCGGTAATCGGAAACGTGCTGCGCGACGCCGTATCGAGTGCAACCACGTGATGTCCGGCGTCCGTCAAGCGTCTTGCCAAGAGCCCCTCGCCGGCGCCGATTTCCAGGACCCGAGGGTTCGCCGGAAGACGCTCCAGCAGGATCACGGCGACATGCTCGATTCGCTCGTTGTATGACTCGCCGTGCGCTCGGCGCATGATGGTGTCGACGACCGCGCTTTTGGCATCGGCATAGTGTTCGCGCGTCTCCCACTCGCGCTTCACGAGTTGTCGTTTGACGTGCTCGTAGAGCTCGCGATCCTCGGGATGCGAGCGAAGCCAAT
>DASSZL010000030.1:0-6622 GCA_035713505.1 Vulcanimicrobiaceae bacterium
CGATTCGACGCGGGCAACATCGGCATGGGCGTGCTCAAGAACTTTGTCGCAACCTACGATCTGGCGAACGCACGCGTGTATATGCAGCGCGACGCGGCCTTTGACGACGGCCACGACAGGCCGCGCTACGAACGCCCGTAAAGAGACGGCAACAACTTCGCAGCCGCCGGATCACGCCGCCGCTCTAGGCTGGCGGCATGACGATTAACGAGCAGCTGCAGTTCAGCGTTCTCACGGCACCGGTCGCCGCGCTCGACCGGCGCGCGCTCTCACAGGCATGGTATTCGGCGCTGTACGGCAGCGGCAAAGGCACGGGCGCGATGAAAGCGGCCGGGCCGATCGCTTGCGCGCAGACCGCGGCGGCGCCGCCGCTCTCACCGGATGCAGCTCGCTTCCCGTACGCTGACGCTGAACGCGTTGCAGCACCGCCTGCGAGCGCGGCCGGAACGCTGTGTACGGAGGCAGCGCCGCAGGATCGGCGCGCGCCGCGTTCCACGCTGGCCCGCAAGATCGAGCGGGCGTTCCTGCGGCCGCACAGCCGCTCGCGTAAAACGTCGTTCACCGTTGAAGGCGACCACGGCCGCGTGCACGTGCTATTACAATCGAGCGGATCGCAGTTCAAACTCATCGCGGTTTGCGCGCCGAAAGCGCGCCCGCACGTCGCCGCGGCGCTCGCGCAGGCGCGTTACGCGCTGGCGATGCGCGGCATCGATCTCGACGCCGCCGCGCGGAGCCTGGCGGGATGCTGATTTCAAACGCGGCCGCGCGCGCGCTGGACGAGGTCGCGGTTCGCGAACGCGACGTATTGCAGGCGTATGCGCCGGGAGCCGCGCCCGTGCATACGGATGTCGCGAAACCGCCGGCCGCGCAGCCGGTGCTCGATCCGCTTTGCGTCGCGCCGCCCGCCGACGCGTATTTCGTCACGAGCGACGACCGCGGGCGAATGCTGTTCACGCGCGACGGCGATTTCAGACTGCGCGGCGGCGCGCTCGTCGACGCGCAAGGGCAGCCGATGCTGGGCTTTTCGCACGATGGCGCGCCGCTGCGCCCGCTGCTGGCGGATGCCGTTGACGCCGCGCTGGGCTATGTGAAAACCGCACGCGTCGAACCCGACGGCACCGTGACGTACGAGCGAAGCACGATCGATCCGCGTACGGGCCGGCGAGAACTGCAGCGCGCAGTCATGGGACGTCTTGCGCTTGCGCGTTTTGCGCCGGGAACAAAATTTCAAGCAGTCGATCCGCAGCACGTCGCCGCGCCGCTCGGCATCACGCCCCACATCGGCCATGCCGGCGACGGCAACTTCGGCGCCGTCACGCCCTTCGCGCGCGAGAGCAGCGGCATCGATCTCGATTTGGGTTTGCAGCGGCTGCAGGAAGCGTATCTCGCGCTGGATGCGATCCGTGCCGCCGGCAAGGCGCAAGGCACTCTCGAGAAGACGGCGATGGATCTCCTCAAGTGACCGTGGTAACGGTGCTCGGGTTCGAACGCGAAAGCGAACGGCACAGCGGCAAGCGCGTTCGCCGCGCGGTTTTCGAGCGCAGGTCCTCGCTGCCGGTCAGTGCCGCGTGCGTCTTGGCGAACGGCGTGCGGGAAACGCTTGGGGCGCTGCTCGCAACGCCGGTGTCGCTGCGATTGCTCGAGCCCGCGATCCCCGATGCCGATGCGTGGAACGCCATCTGCGCCGGCGCCCAGCTCTTCGGCGTGCGCGGACCGCTGTGCGACGCGGCGTTTGTCCTGCGCCCGCAGGACGCGGTGGCGATCGCGAGCAGCGCGTTCGGCGAAGAAGCCGGCGAGCCCAGAGCCTTGTCCGCGGTCGAACAGGAGGTGCTCGTTCGCGCGCTGCGAGGCGTTGCGGGATCGCTCGCGTCCGTGTGCGGCCGGGAGCTCGCGCCGCTCGAACGCATTCTTGACATTCGCGGATATGTCACGTACTTCGAATTGCTCGTCGAGCGCCCCGTGCGCGCGCGCATCGGCGTGGCGCTTTCACGAGACCCCTGGGCGCGAGGCGCCGCGACGGTTCGCATCGAGGACCTTCTGGACGTGGAGGTCGAGGTTTGCGTTGAATTCGCGCGCGGAACCCTGCCCGCGGCCGCCTTCCTGGACTTACGCCCCGGCGCCAACGTGCCGATGAAGACTAGGATAGGGGATCCGGGCCGCCTGCGGCTTGGCGGCGCCGTGCTCGCGCGCGGCGAATGCGGCGCGATGGGAGAGCGCAGCGCGATGATTGTAACGACGGTCCGGTAAAGGGATACTGAACGAACGATGATGGCCGAACAAAAGAAACCGATGGTCGCCGACCAGCAGAACTTGGATCTGCTGATGAACGTGCCGCTCGAGGTTACCGCCGAACTGGGCAAGTGCAAGATGCCCGTCTCGGAGATCCTCAAGCTGGGCACCGGCTCGATCGTTGAGCTGGAACGTCTGGCCGGCGGTCCCGTCGATCTGCTCGTCAACAGTAAACTCGTGGCGCGCGGCGAGGTCGTCGCAATCGACGAAAACTTCGGCGTTCGCGTAACGGAGCTCATTCAGAGGCCGACCTAGAAGATTATACGCTGCTCATGCCGCGGCAATATTCTGCCGCTAGCGTTGAGGCATGGATGGTTTGCTCTCCGTTGCCAATCACGCCCGGGCGACGCTTCCGCTAGACACGCTCGCCGCACTGACAGTCATTTCCCTCGCTCCGTTTCTGCTGGTGATGTGCACCTCGTTCGTGCGCATCATTGTCGTGCTCTCGCTCGTGCGTTCGGCGATCGGCGCGGCGGCGCTTCCGCCGAACACGGTGCTCACGGGCCTTGCGCTGGTGCTTACGCTCGTCATCATGTCGCCGACGCTCACGCGAATCTCGAACCGGGCGGTGCAGCCGTATTCGAAGGGGCGTATCAGTCAGTCGGAGTTCGTTAATCGGGCCGGCGGAACGCTGCGCGAATTCATGCTGCGCCAGACGCGTGTGTCGGACGTCGACCTCTTCGAGCGGGTCGCGCACGACGCGCCGCAGCCGGCTGCCAAGGCGCCGATGCTCGTGCTCATTCCGGCCTTCGTCGTCGGCGAATTGCGCGACGCCTTCGCAATAGGACTCGCGCTCTATCTGCCGTTCGTCGCCATCGATCTCGCGGTTGCGTCGATCCTCATGGGGCTGGGCATGTTCATGCTCAGCCCGCCGGTCATCTCGCTGCCCGCGAAGCTGCTGCTGTTCGTCATGGTGGACGGCTGGGCGCTCGTCTGCGCAGGCGTCGTCTCCAGCTTTCGCTGAACCGGCGTATCCGCTGAACCGGCGTATCCGCGCTGCGCGCTTCACGCCCCCCGCCGGCGAAGCCGCCGGGGCCCCCGGCCTTCGGCCCGCAAATGCATGAGGAGTTCTCACGCTGTTCTTCTGAACCGGCGTATCCGCGCTGCGCGCTTCACGCCCCCCGTCGGCGAAGCCGCCGGGGCCCCCGGCCTTCGGCCCCCAAATGCATGAGGATTTCTCATGCATGTTCTTCAATCAAGCGTTTTATGCGGATTAGTCAAGCGCTGGCGACGCAGCGGCCGTTTTTCTCCTTTGAATTCTTTCCGCCGAAAACGGAAGAGGCGCGCGAGCATTTGCTGCAGACCGCCCGGACGCTGCGCGAACTGCGGCCGGCGTTCGTGTCGATTACGTACGGCGCGGGGGGCTCGACACGCGCGCGAACCATCGAAGTCTCAAAGCAAATCCGCAGCGAGATCGGGCTCAACGTCATGGCTCACGTCACCTGCGTTGCCAGTTCGCGCGCCGATTTGCGCGCGGTGCTGAACGACCTGGAAGCGGCCGGCATCCAGAACGTTCTCGCGCTGCGCGGCGATCCGCCCAAAGACGCCGCGTCTTTCGAAACACCCGCGTCCGGTTTCGCGCACGCGAGCGATCTCACGGCGATGCTCGCGCGCAATTACCACTTTTGCATCGGGGGCGCGTGCTACCCGGAGAAACACGTCGAGTCCGCGAGCCTGGAAGACGACCTGTTCAACCTCAAGCGCAAAGTCGACGCGGGCGCGGAGTTTCTCATCACGCAGCTGTTCTTCGACAACGACAAGTACTTCGAATTCGTGGAGCGCGCGCGGCGCATCGGCATAACCGTGCCGATACTCCCCGGCATCATGCCCATCACGAACTTCGAGCAGATTCAGCGCTTCACCGCGATGTGCGGGGCCACGATTCCGCCCAAGCTCCTTGCCGAACTCGAGGCGCGTCGTGAAGAACCCAAAGCGGTGGAAGAACTGGGCGTCGCCTACGCGACGCTGCAGTGCACGGATCTGCTGCGCCGCGGCGCGCCGGGGGTGCATTTTTACACGCTGAACAAATCGCCGGCAACGCGCGCGATCGTCAGCGCGCTGCTGGCCGCGACCGCTTGGAGATCGTTCATCACCAGATAGCATTCCGGCAATAGCGCCGGCGTAGAGTGCGGCCATGGCTGCATTCGATGGATTGCTTCGCGAGGCGCTGATCGTCGCGGCGGTGCTTTGCCTGCCGGTTTTGTGCGTGGCGACGATCGTCGGCACGCTGATCGCCGTGTTTCAGGCGGCCACGCAGGTCCAGGAACAGACGCTCTCGCTGCTGCCCAAACTCATCGCCGTCGGAATCACCGTCGCGATCTTCGGCGGCTTTGCGATGCATGTGTGCGCCGGGCTGTTCATTGACGTGCTCTCGCAGATTCCGGCGCTGGTCCGCGCGTGAGCGGCACGGCACTGCTCGTCTTCGCGCGCTGCGCCGGGTTCATCTTTCGCGCGCCCGGATTCTCCCATCCGTCCGTGCCGCCGATGGTTCGCGCCGGACTCGCGCTCGTTCTGGCGATCGCGCTCGTTCCGGCCGTGCAAGGCGTGCGCGCGCCGGAGGGAATGGCGTTCGTCTTCGCCGCCGCGACGGATTTCGGAATCGGCGCCGCAATCGGCATCGCGGCATCCGTGCTGTACGACGGCGCGTACGCCGGAGGCCGCGCGCTGGACGACTACGTCGGCATTCGCGGCAGCGTTCCGAACGCGCAGATCTTCGCGGGCGCGGGCTTCGGGCGAATCTGGTCGCTCGTGTTTACCGCCGGCTTCTTTTTGCTGGGCGGCTACCGGGTCCTCATCCTGGCGTTCGCGCGCAGCTTCGAGAGCGTGCCCCCGGGCGGTGCCGTTTCCGCGCACGCGCTCTACGCGTATGCAATCGCGCTGCCCGTGACCATCATCGAGGCGGCGCTGCTCGTCGCCGGGCCGGCCATCGCGCTGGTGTTCGTCGCGCAGCTCACGCTGGGGGCGCTCACGCGCGTCATTCCGCGTTTCGCCAGTTTCACGCTCTCGTTCCCGATCGTGTTCGCCACGGCGCTCGTCGCCACGATCGTCGCCGTGCCGCTGCTCTTGGGACAGAGCGCGGTCCCGTGGCTGCGCGTGCCGTTCCTGGCCCGGTAGATGGCGGAAGAAAAACAATTCGAAGCATCGCAGTCGCGAGTTGAACGCGCCAAACGCGAAGGGGACGTTGCGCGATCGCAAGAGATCGGCAGCGTCGCCGCGTTCGGCACGGCGCTGATTGCGGCGAGCGCCGTCGTGCCGGCGCTTGGACAAGCGGCGCAGCGGCTCATGGTCGCGGCGGCCGCCGGGCGAACCGATACGGCAGCGCTTTCGAGCGCAGCCGTGCTTATGCTCGTGCCGATTGCGTCGGCTGCGGCTGCCTCGCTGTGCGCGAATATCGTGCAAAGCGGCGGCTTGCGGCTCGCTGCCGTCTCCATCAAGTCCGAGCGCCTGGCGCCGGCCGAAAATCTCAAACGGATGTTTTCGCGCGAAGCGGTGATAACGGCCGCGCGCGCGACGATCGCGTTCGCCTGCGCGGGCGGCGCGATCGTGCCGGCGTTCGCCGGCATTTACGCGTCCGCGCTGCACGCGGGCGGCTTGGGCGCCCTCGCATCAGCCGCATGGAACGGAGCGATGCGCACGGCCGCGGTTGCCTGCGTAGTGGGGGCCGTGTTCTCCGGAGCGGATTACGGCGTGCAGCTCGTGCGCTGGCGAAAGCGCCTGCGTATGTCATTCGATGAACTCAAGCGCGATCAAAAAGAAAACGACGGCGATCCGCTGGCGCGCGGCCGCCGCCGCGCTTTGCACCGTCAGATCTCGCGCGGTTCGCTTCGGCGCGTAAAAGATGCGGCGTTCGTGCTTACCAATCCGACGCATATCGCCATTGCGCTCGACTACCGCCCGCCGCAGGTTCCGGTGCCGCGCGTGCTCGTTCGCGCCGCGGACGACGCCGCCGCGCGCGTGCGCGAACTCGCCGGCGCATACGGCGTGCCGCTCGTAGAAAACGTTCCGCTTGCCCGCCGCCTCTACGCGAGGGCGCAACCCGGAGATTTCATTCCGCAGGAAACCTACCTTGCGGTGGCCGAGGTCGTCGCGGCGCTGGCGAAGGCGGGCGTGCTCGCGCGCTGAACCTCGCGGGTATGGACTTTCGCGCGGTTATCCTCGCGGCCGGTGAATCCAAGCGCATGGGCGCGCAGAAACTGCTCATGCCGTATCGCGGACGCCCGATGATCGAACACGCGCTCGAAGCCGCGCGGCGATGGAAGCCGCTGGTCGTTGCCGGCGCTCAAGTCGCCGCGCACTTGCGCGCAATGAACGCGGATGTTTTGCGCAACGGCGC
>DASSZL010000031.1:0-9076 GCA_035713505.1 Vulcanimicrobiaceae bacterium
TACTCGCCTATCCGCTCGACATCCATGTCGCGCCATTCTCGATCTCCGAGACGCTCCTGCCCGTGCGCGTTGCGGACGTCGGTCCGTTTGACCGTGCGATCGTGCAAGTGGCCGGAGGCGATGTGGCGTTTTCGCTCGAGGCACCGGCCCCATCGCGCAGTGCGAAACGTTCGAAGTGGATGCTTGCCGCAGGCGCGGCGCTCGCATTTACCCTGGGCACCGCATTCGGCGCCGCGGCGGCGACGCCGCGTCTGGGTCTGCTCGCGACGCCCGATCGCGCGTTCGGCGGCGCACCCGTCGACGTTCCGTACGCGTTCGGCGGCTGGGCATCGATGCGATACGAATTGGATACGCGCGACGGCCGGCAGCTTTCCGCGGGTCTGGTGAAAGCGCACGAAGGCACGCTGCACTTCAGCGTGCCCGCCGCGGCCGGATCGAACCTCGTTCTTTCCGTCGACGTCGCCGGCCCGTTCGGCAGTCAAACGCGCACGCAGCGCATTGCGATCGCCGCCGCGCCCGCGCACAAGGCGAAGACCAGCGCCCCGTCCGCGCCGCACATCAGCGAGTTCGCGGTCGCAACGCCCATCGTGCATGCCGGTGCGGACATGCGGTTCACGTACTCGACCGACGCCAAAGACGGCGAGGTGTGGCTGATCGACGATGCGGGGCGCTTGTGGGCGCGTGCGCCCATTACGCCGTACGGCGAGAGCACGATAAAGGTTCCGCCGGGTGCTGCCGGGCGGCAAATGCGCGCGGTGCTGCACGCGCGCAATCAAAATCGTGACACCGTCGCAAGTGTGGGCGTGATGGTGATGCCCGGCATCGTAACCCCGCAAGCTCAGGCAACGGATACGCCGGCTAAAACGCCGCCCGCGCAGCTGACGCTTTCCACGCAGCAGGCCGCTCCCGGTGATGTCGTGACGGTGATGATTGACGGCAATCACGGCGATGCGCGTATCACGATGACGGACGGCTCGGGCGACTCCGTGGAGCAAGGCGACATTCCCTCAACGCAAAACGCCGTGACGCTAACTGCGCCGAACGTCACGAAGACGACCACGTACTACGTGATGGCGAGCATCAGCCAAGGCGTCGGGGATCAGACGGTGGTCCGCAAGTTGGTCGTTTCACCCCGCTAAGCGTCATGCTCCCCGTCGTTCATCGAAAGGATGATAATGAGACTTCGGATGCTCTTTCTTGCTGCACTGGCCCTGACGGGATGCGGGCATCGCGTTTGCTGCGATTCGTATGCTTCGTACGGGCCGCCGTCCGGCGTGGTACTTTCCCCGTCAAGCAGTGTCACGAGCCCGGCGAATGAACCGATAACCTCAAGCTTCAACCTAACCCCGAGCGAGCGCAACTATTCGGCGAACTTTCATATCGCGCCGGTGAGCGCAGGCTGCTGGGTGCCTGCACAGTATGACGTTGCGGCGGGAGCCTCTTTTGTCATGAACGCGTCCGGCACAAGCTGCCAGAGCGGGAAGGGAACCGAAATCGACGTGTTTCAGATAACCGACGATCAAGGGAAAAGCACGAACGCTTACATCCGCGGAACGTAGCTTGTCAACTCCGCGCGGCTATTGCCGGATTGCGTGCCAGATTTGGCTGGGACGCGGCGGGCGCCCATACAGCAGCATGCCCACGCGGTAGATTCGTCCGCCGATAACGGCAATCGCGACGATCGCGGCAATATTGATTGCCAGCGAGGCCGCCACTTGCCAGAGTGGGACGCTGCTCACGACGATGCGCGCGAACATGACGAACGGAGCGATCAGCGGGACGAAACTCGTGATCACCACCGCCGGCGACTCCGGCACCGCCAGCGCAGAGATCGCGATGATGAACGCGGCGACGACCGGCAGAAACAGTGGGCCGCTGATGCTGCCCAGATCTTCCGTGCGATTGATGAGCGAGCCGACTGCCGCGAAGAGCGTCGACGTTTGCAGAAAGCCGATCAAGAAAAAGAGCACGAAGCCGGCGATGTCCATGGATGATACGCCGTTGAGTGAGAAGTCTGCGCTGCCCGCACCATTGGCTGCAGCGCCGCCCGGGGGTGCGGGCTGCGCGCCGAGCGCATAGGCGATGCCGACCCAGATGATCATCTGCGCGATCGCAAGCGTCGCGGAAGCCAAAACCTTGCCCGCGAGCAGCGCGCTCGGATTGACCGAGGCAACGAGCAGCTCCGCAATGCGGCTCGTTTTCTCTTCGGCGACGGAACTCATGATGAGCTGGCTATTGACCATGATGAGAATGTAGAGCAGCAGGAGCAGCACGTAAGCGATGATCTTCGCGGCATCCGCTTGCTCCGCGGTGCCGAACTTCGAGGCGACGGAGTGCGTTTGCACGGGAACCTGCATGAGCGCCTGGATTTGCTTGGGCTGCAGGCGTGAGGCGAGCTGCAAATTGAGCGGGGCCAAATCCCGGCGCAAATGTCCGGTGGCTAGGGCGCTCGGGTCCTTCGCATACAGGATGACCCGCACGCCGTGCGATGCGCGCAGAATGGCGACGACCGCCGACGCTTTGCGCGCCTGCAGCTCCGCAAGCGTCGGCGCCGCCGTAGAACGGCGCTCGCCCGCAATCGTGAAATCCGCATGGAGCAGCGGCCGCGCAGCGGCGACGAGCTGCGGGTCGCCCGCGAGCAAGATGCGGTTGCTTTGCGCCTCGTACGATGTAAAGAAGCGCGGCAATTCCATCATCGCGGCGATGCCGAGGATGCCGAACGCCAGGCCGATCATGAACGTGCGCGAGCGCAGTCTGCGCATGACTTCGGCGGAATAGACGGTTATCAGTTCGTTCACGCGTGGTCGCTCCCG
The DNA here is from genome assembly GCA_035713505.1 of Vulcanimicrobiaceae bacterium. Lineage (GTDB taxonomy): Bacteria > Vulcanimicrobiota > Vulcanimicrobiia > Vulcanimicrobiales > Vulcanimicrobiaceae > DATGJX01. The sequence goes on from DASSZL010000031.1 coordinate 2,814, forward strand.
GCGGGCGCCGCGATGGTGTGCATATAGATGTCTTGCAGCGAGGGCTCCAGCGCGTCGAAACGGGTGACTGCATCCGCGGATACCAGGTCGCGCAGCAGTTCGGGATACGCCGTGTTCGCCGGAACCTCATAATACAAGGCACCGTTGCCTTCGAGCGCGTGCGCTTGCGGCAGGCGGTCGAGCACGCTCCGAAGCGCCGCTGTAGCGGGCTCCACTTTCACGACACGCGTGGGCCATGCGGCGCGCAGTTCTTCCAGGCTTCCGGATGCGCGGTTTTGCCCGCTCGTAATAATGCAGAACGCATCGCAAAGCTGTTCGAGCTGCCACATTTGATGGCTGGAGAGCACGAGCGTCGTGCCGCGCTTTTTCAATTCCGTGAGGGTGCGCAGCAGCACGTCGGCGTTGACCGGATCGAGTCCGGAGAACGGCTCGTCCAGGATGAGCAGCTCGGGATCGTGAACAGCGGCGCACGCGACTTGGACTTTTTGCTGATTACCCTTTGACAGCTCGCCGCACGGCCGATCCTTATATTCGTTCAAGCCGAGCTGCTCGATCCACGCATCGGCGCGCTGCGCTATCTGCGGATCGTGCAGGCCGTGCAACCGCCCAAAATACATGATCTGCTCGCGTACGCGCATTTTGCTGTACAGGCCGCGCTCTTCGGGAAGGTAGCCGAACCGCCGGCGAAGGCGATCGCTGATCTGCTCGCCGTTCCACGTAATCGTGCCGCCGTCGACGGGATAGATGCCGACGATCATGCGCATCGTCGTCGTCTTTCCGGCGCCGTTGGGCCCGAGCAAACCAAACGTCGAACCGCGCTCGATTGTAAAACTTACATCGCGCACGGCCTGCACCCGGCCGAATTCCTTGCGTACGTGATCCACCCTTAGCACGGTTAGGTACTACTCGCTGCCAGGGTGGATGTTTCCCGCTTCCCCGACGCCATGATAATCGCTGCGACCGCGAAACCGACGTAATACGAGAGGTCGCCGAACTGCGGAAATGCGGCGGCAAACGGGCCGGTGTACCACTGCTGATTCCAAAACGGCAGCGATGCGGCAAGCCCCGCCACCCACGCGTAGATGCCCAGCCGCACATGCGGGCCTGCTTCGAAAACCGTCGCGTCGGGCGCGCTGCCGCGGCGCTGGAGCCAATCGACGAAGACGACCGCGGCCCACGGCGAGGCCCAGTATGAAAGCAGCAACAAAAAGTTCGTGTACAGCTGCGCCGTTTGATCCGGGCGGCCGCCGCCCGATGCGAGCAGTGCACCGAGAATGCCTACGACGAGCGCCGCGCGCCAGCGGCGCAGGCGATAGCGGGCGATGAACAGCACGACGAGCGCGACGCCGAACGCGAACGCCGGCACGAGCGCCGTCCCCAGATGCGCTTGCGCGAAAAGCGCGGCCGTCAACGCTCCGAAAGTCGCCGCGATCAGCAGCGGCGCGCGCCACGACGAGGTGGGAAATTTCACGACCAGCGCCGCCATCGCGCCGGAATAAAGATTCATGCAGTTCGCCGTAAGCGTTCCCAGCACGACGGTGAGCAGCACGAGCGTCGCGACCGGGCCCGAACCTAAAAGCGATGCAATGGCTTGCGTGGGGCTTGAAGCGGCCAGGTTGATGCCGTGAACCGCCGTGACCGTTGCGGCGCCCATGATCTCGAGCACGATGCACGGCACGACGCAGCCCAAGAACGAAAACAGCCATACACGCTTGGAACTCGTCGATTGCGGCAGATAACGAGAATAATCCGAAGCGCACGGCACCCAGCCGGTCGCGTAGGAAAAACCCAGGGCCGTGGCCAGAACGATTCCACCGATTTCACCACCCGCCGCTGCGGGAGCGTGCACGTTGAATGCCGCGTGCCAGTCCGCGCGGGAAAACGTGATGACGCCGAGCAGCGCAAAGCCGCCGGCGAGCAGCACGGCGCTGATGCGTTCGAACCAGTGAATTAAGTTGTAGCCGTAGACGGCCAGCACGATTTGCGCGAGGAGCATGAGCGCAAGCGCCAGGCCGTACGGCAGATGCGTTATCGTTTGCAGCGCGTATGCGCCGAACACGGTGTTGATGGCGAACCAGCCGACGCCGGCGAGAAAACTGAGTGCGGCCGGAAACGCGTTGGCGTACCGTCCGAATGCCAGACGCGATGCGACCATTTGCGGCACGCCATAACGCGGACCGAACGTCGCCAAAACGCCGAGCAGCGCAAAGCCGACCAGATTACCGATGACCAGACCGAATGCGGCGCCCGGCAACGTCGTGCCGTACAGCGCAACCGCGAAGACGCCGACCATCCAGGTCGCGATCTCGGCGTTGGCGGAAAACCACAGGCCGAAGAGCTGGCGCGGCGATCCATGCCGCTGCTCCGGCTGCACGAATTCGATGCCGGTCGGTTCTACTTCGAGGACTTGATCGCGATAAATGCCCGGCGTTTTCGTCATACGGGCGCGGAGATCTGCTCCGTCGTCGCAAACCGCACGCCGTGCGAGGCCATCTCGCGCAGCGCGTCGGCTTCATCCGTACACTTGATGTTGACCGCTGCGATCGCGTCGGACAGCACGACGGTTTGGAAACCGTGTGCGGCCGCCTCGAGCGCCGTCTCTTTCACGCAATAGTCCGTGGCTAAGCCGCAGACGAACACACGGCGCACGTTGTGCGCGTGCAGGCGTTCGTCGAGGTTGGTTGCGTCGAACGCACTGTATCCGTGCGAATGGGGGTGCATGCCTTTGCTCAGCACTTCATCGACTTCGTCGACGCGCAGCTTCGGCGAAAGCTCGGCGCCCGGCGTGTCTTGAATGCAGTGATATGGCCAGGGCCCGCCGTGCTCCTCGAAGTGCGGGTGCACGCGCGGATGCCAGTCGCGCGTCGCGACGACGTACGGGAAGAGCGGCATGATGCGGTTGATCGGCTCGAATATGCAGTTGCCTTCCGCGACCGGCAGCGCGCCGCCGGGCAGAAAGTCATTCTGCGCGTCGACGACGATCAGCGCGTCTGTATCTGCGATATCCACGCTTCGACCGCGTCCGGAGCGGACGGAAGAATGGCGGAAAGATTTTCGTGGCCGTTTTCCGTGACGATGACGTCGTCCTCGATACGCACGCCGATGCCCCGGAAGCGCTGCGGCACGGTGGCATCGTCCGGCTGGAAGTACAGGCCCGGTTCGACGGTGAGCGACATGCCGGCTTTGAGTTTGCCGTACCGGTAGTTCTCTTCGCGGGCCTTGGCGCAGTCGTGCACGTCCAAGCCGAGCATGTGACTGACGTTGTGGAGCGTGTAGCGCTTGTAGTACATCTTCTCGGGGTCGAGCGCTTCGTCGAGCGAGCACTTGAGAATACCCAAGTCGATGAGGCCCTGCGCCAGCACGCGCATCGCGGCGCGGTTCGGATCCAGGAAATCGTTGCCCGGTTTCACCTGCGCGAACCCCGCTTTTTGCGCTTCATACACGAGCTCGTACACGGTGCGCTGTTCCGCGGTGAATTTTCCGGATATCGGCAGCGTGCGCGTGACATCCGCCGTATAGAGCGATTCTACTTCGACGCCGGCGTCCAGCAGCAGCAACTCACCTTTGCGCAGTGCGCCGGAGTTGTGATTCCAATGCAGCGTGCACGCGTGATGTCCGGCCGCGGCGATGGTCAAGTAGCCGACGTCGTTCGCCTCGATGCGCGCGCGGCTCCAAAACGCGGCTTCGACTTCGCGTTCGGAATTCGCGTGCGGGAGGATGCGGATCACGTCTTCGAACGCGCGCTTGGTGATTTCGCAGCATTTGCGCAGTTCGGCGGTTTCATACGCATCGTTGATCAGGCGCATCTCGCTGATATGAACCGCGAGTTCGTCATCCTCGTCGACGCTGCGGACTTTGCAGCCGCGCAGACGCAAATCGTCCAAGTACGCCGGAATTTCTTGAATCGGACGGCAGCGGTCCACGCCGTAATGCATCTGGCTTTCGTCCACGCCGCGATGGCGTCCGACCCAGAGTTCGCCGTACACGCGATCGGTGAAAAACTCGGCTTTGCCGCGATTGTGCGGTGGAACGAACAGTACGGAATCGTGCCCGCCGCCCTCGCGCGGTTCGAGCACGAGCAGCGCGCCGGGCTCGCCGGGGCCGGCGAGATACGCGAAATCGCTCGACGGGCGAAACCGGAAATTCGTGTCGTTGGCGCGCACTTTTTCTTCGCCCGCCGGAATCACCAGGTACTCGCCCGGATACGCTTTGGAAAGCGCGTCGCGGTGGGCGCGATGATCGTCGCGATGCGGCTGCGCGGAGACGCTCATCGGTTGGTCGAGCCATCCGGTCGCCATGAAATCGACCAGGGCCTGCGGGGTGCCGCTGTCGTGGGTGGCTTTCGAGGGGGTCGCGGGGTCTGCCGGTTTGCGCGTGTCCATGCCGCTAGACTTCTACGTCCAGTCCGAAATCCAGCGCCGGGGCGCTATGCGTGATCCAGCCCGAGGAGATGAGGTCCACGCCGCTGCGGGCGATGTCGACAATGCGCTGCGCGGTAATGGTGCCTGACGCTTCGGTGAGCACTCGGCCGCCCACCAGCCGGACGGCCTGCGTCAGTTGCTCGGGCGTCATGTTGTCCAGCAGCACCGCATCCACGCGGGTTTCCAGGGCCTCGCGCAGTTGCTCGATTGTGTCGACCTCGATCTCCACCTTCACCATGTGCCCCACGTTCTCGCGAACCGCGTCGACGGCGGCGCGAATCGAACCCGCCAGCGCCAGGTGGTTGTCATTGATGAGTACGGCATCGTCAAGGCCGAACCGGTGATAGCTGCCGCCGCCGCAACGCACGGCGTATTTTTCGAGCACTCGCAGGCCCGGTGTCGTCTTTCGCGTGCAGACCACGTGCGCGGGATACTCGGTTATGAGATCGACGAGCGATCGCGTCGCGCTCGCGATGCCGCTCAGGCGGCACAGCAGATTTAGCGCGGTACGTTCGCCCGTCAGCAGCGCGCGCGCGCTGCACTCGATAGCCGCGGCGCTCTCTCCGGGCTGGACGCGCTCGCCGTCGGGAATTTCAATGTCGAAACGCGCTTGCGGATCCAGCAGCTCGAATGCAAGGCGCGCGGCGCCCAGCCCGGCGACGACGCCGGCTTCGCGCGCGACGATGCGTGCTTTTGCACGCGCGTCCGGCGGAACGATCGCGTCGGTGGTGAGGTCGCCGCCGCGGCCGATGTCTTCGAGCAGCGCCGCCCGGACGATCGGCTCAACGAGCAGGCGCGCTAACATCCAGCATGCGTTCGACCGCGGCGCGCGCACGCTGCGCGATGCGCGGATCGATCGTGACTTCGTATTGCATCGTTTCCAGGGAGTGGGCAATTTTCGCAAGCGTGTTGCGTTTCATGTGCGGGCACAGATTGCACGGACGCACGAATTCGATCTCGGGGAAATTGGCCGAAACGTTGCTCGCCATCGAGCATTCGGTGATCATGACCACGCGCGCCGGCCGCTCCCGGCCCACGTACGACGTCATACCTTGCGTCGAGCCGACGTAATCGGCTTCGGCGAGCACGTCGGGCGGGCACTCGGGATGAGCCAGCACCACCAGGCCCGGATCGTCCTGACGATACGCGCGTATTTGATCTCCGGTGAAGCGCTCGTGCACTTCGCAGTGGCCTTTCCACGCGATGATCTCGACGTCGGTTTGTGACGCGACGTATTTGCCCAGATATTCGTCGGGCAGGAAAATGACGCGCTTTGCGCCCAGACTGTTGACGATTTGCACTGCATTGCCGCTGGTGACGCAGATGTCCGATTCCGCTTTCACTTCCGCCGACGTATTGACGTACGAAACGACCGGCACACCCGGATAGCGTTCCCGCAGCAGCCGAACGTCGGCGCCGGTGATCGATTCGGCGAGCGAGCATCCCGCGCGCAGATCCGGTACCAACACGGTTTTTCCGGGATTCACCAGCTTCGCGGTTTCGGCCATGAAGTGCACGCCGCAGACCACGATGACCTCGGCGTCGGTTCGCGCCGCTTCCATCGCCAATCCGAGCGAATCGCCGACGATGTCCGCGACCGTGTGATAGATTTCGGGAACCTGGTAATTGTGCGCGAGAATGACCGCATTGCGCTCGCGCTTGAGCCGCATGATTTGCGCAACGTAGGGCGCGTGAATGGGCCACTCCACTTCCGGAATGACGTGCGCGACGCGCTCAAAGATGGGCCGGGTTTGCGCCGCAACGTCCGGCGTGTATGGCAGTTCGATAACGCTCATGAAATTCGTGAATGTGCTTTGGTGGGAGGGCTTGCGGACCTGCCCC
>DASSZL010000032.1:0-11472 GCA_035713505.1 Vulcanimicrobiaceae bacterium
ATCAAGCTTCCGCCGATGGCCCATTCAGCTGGGCCGCGCTTCCGAACGTCGAAGTCGCTACCTGGATCACCGGCGAGCACTTTGATTTGTTTTCCGGCAAGCATGACGGCTATCAACGCATGGAGCCGGGGGCCATTCATCGCCGGCTGGTATTCTCGTTGCATTCCGAGCTTGTATTCGTACTGGACGCTCTCGCGGGCGAGGGCGAGCATCGCGTCGACCAATACTGGCATTTGGGGCCGCAGCTCAAGCGCGCCGGAGACGGAAGACTGCTGTTTCTCGCCGATGACGGCGAGGGTTTGGCGTTCGTGCCGGTCGACGATCGTGCCTGGGCGTACGAAGCGTATGACGATTTCTGGTCACCCGTTTACGGACGGACAGAGCCGGCTTGCGTCGTCCGGTACGGTGCGCGTCTTTGTATACCGGATGAGCTCGCGATCGTCATTGCGCCGGTCAATCGCGCGACGCACGCCGGCATGCTGACACGCGAACTGAGTTTGTCTGGGCCGTGCACCGGTGCATACCGGTATCGCGAGGGTCCATCGGAACACGTTCTGGTTCGTGCCGATGGGCCCGGCCGCTGGACCGCCGCCTCTTGGGCGAGCGATGCGGAGTTTCTGTGCGCGACCAGTGTCGACGGAACCCTCACGCGGTTGATAGTCTGCAACGGCAGCTTTGCGCAAATCGGCGCGCGCGAGCTATTTAGAGCCGATCACAGCGTCGCCTGTTATGAATCGAGGGTATGAGCGATGTGCGGCATTTGCGGCGTGATTGCGCAACGGGGAACGCGCGTCGAACCGGAGGCGGTCCTCGCGATGAATCACGAGATCGCTCATCGCGGGCCCGACGACGAGGGAGTTTTCACGGACGGAAATTGCGGCCTGGCCATGCGCCGGCTCAGCATCATCGACGTCGCATCCGGTCACCAGCCGATGGCGAACGCCAATCGATCGCTGTGGATCGTGTACAACGGCGAAATCTATAATCACCGGGAACTACGCCGCGATTTAGAGGCGCTAGGCCATACCTATCGCACGAAGAGCGATACCGAAACAATCCTGCATTTGTACGAGGAGTATGGCGAGGACTGCGTCACGCGCCTGCAGGGCATGTTCGCATTCGCGATTTGGGACAGCCGGAGGCGGCGGCTCTTCGCCGCTCGCGATCGGCTGGGAATCAAACCGTTCTATTATCTGTTCGAACGGGGGCTGTTTCTCTTTGCATCGGAGATAAAGGCGATTCTCGCATACCCGGCGGTGAGCAGAGAATTCGACCGCGGTAAACTCGCGGAATATCTCGCGTTCGGGTACGTCAGCGGCGAGGGGACGATGTTCTCCGGCATCAACAGGCTTGCCGCCGGGCACACGCTGGAACTCCAGGAGAGCGGGGTTCCGGGCCTGCGGCGGTATTGGGATCTGCCCGAATATCCGCAAATGCCGGCGTTATCGCATCGTTCATACGTGCAGACGTACCGGGAAATGCTCGAAGAATCCGTATCGAGCCACCTGATGAGCGACGTGCCGCTCGGCGTGTTCCTGAGCGGAGGCCTGGACTCGAGCGCAGTGGCGGCGCTCGCGACAAAAATCCGCGGCGGCCCCGTCCAAACGTTTTCCGTCGGCTATGACGAAGACGCGTACAGCGAATTACCGTACGCGCGAACGATGGCGTATCATCTGCGGTCGGAGCACCATGAAGTGCGCGTAAGCCGCGAGGGTTTCTTCGACGCGCTGCCCGGACTTATTTGGCAAGAGGACGAGCCGCTGGCGTGGACCTCGAGCGTTTCCCTCTATTTCGTCGCGCGCCTTGCGCGTGAGCACGTGAAGGTCGTGCTTACCGGAGAGGGCAGCGATGAAACGCTGGCCGGCTACGAACGGTACGCATATACGCTGCTGAACGCGCGTTTGGACCCCGTCTACCGCGCAGTCACGCCTTCCGTGCTGCGCGGCTGGCTGCGCGACCAAATCGGGACCTCCCGGAAGCTGGGAGCGAAGCTCGCACGCAGGCTGCGGCACACGTTCCTGGGCCGCGACGGGGCTTCATGGGAATCGCTGTACTTCGATAACTTCTATAGCGCGTTCTCATCTGCCGATCAGGAGTCTCTGCTTACGCCGCAAGCGCGCCTCGACGTGGAAAACCCCTACGCTTGCGCGCTTGCGTACTGGGGGAACGCCTCTGGCGACTTGGTTCACAAAATGCTCTATACCGACATCAAGACGTACTTGCACGAGCTCTTGATGAAGCAAGACCAGATGAGCATGGCGGCTTCGATTGAAAGCCGCGTGCCGTTCTTGGATCACAAACTCGTGGAATTTACCGCACGCATTCCGCATAGCTCGATGATTCGGGGGATGGCGGGGAAACAAGTGCTCAAAGACGCTATGGCCGACTTGCTGCCCGCATCGATTATCCATCGCAGGAAGATGGGATTCCCGACGCCGTGGGCTCACTGGCTCGCCGGCGCACAGCTCGACGGCATTGAAAGCCTGCTCTTGGATCCGCAAGCGGTGCGGAGAGGGCTTTTCGAGCCGCAAGCACTGCGACAGTTATTCGAAGAGCACCGCCGGGGATTTCGCGATCACGCCACTGCGGTGTGGCGCCTGCTCAATCTCGAGCTTTGGCACCGCGTTTTCATCGATGGAGCGGCGCCGCAAAACGATCCATCGCGCGGCGCAGATCTTTCCGAGTCCCTTTCGCTATCTCGATGACGTACCTCAAATCGTCGGCCGTCGGTACGAGCAAGTTCGTCACGCTCATCTTGGAAGTCCTCAAAAAAAACGCTATTTGAATGAACTGACCGATGAGATATGCGGCGGCCGTTGCGCTTGCCGCGCCCACCATGCCGATGCGCGGCACCAATATCCATGAAACGGCCACGCACGCAGCCGCGGCGCAGGACGCGCTGACCAAGGCGACTTCCGGTTTGCCGAGTTTGAGCGTGAAGAAATTCGAGAGCGCGCTGCCCACGGAGAGAATGAACACGGCGACCAGGAGTATGCGCAGCGCGGGCACCATAGGCAGATAGGCGGCGCCGTACAACAGACTCACGGCGTAGGGCGCCACGGCATAAAACACCACGCAAGTGGCCAAAGCCACCACGAGAGTAGCGCGTACGCAGCGTGCCGTCAGCTGGGCGGCGGCGGTGCGCTCCATGGAGCCGACATGCGGCGAGGTTGCAACCGCCGCCACTTGCGTGACGACGAGCAGACTCTCCGCCGCCGCAATTGCGACGGCATATTGTCCGAGCACCGTCGGCGTAGCCAAAAGTCCGACGACGTAGAGATCGGCCCGGTAGTTCAGTAAGGAGACGAAATTCACCGCACCCGAGCGCGAAGCGAAGAAGAGGAAGTCTCGTAACGCAACCGGGTGACTGGGGAGTTTGCGGGCATCGGCTACGACGAGCGCCAGGGAACCCGCCGCGACGAACGCGCTGACCGCCACGTATGCCGCGATGGCGCCGAACGCGCCGCGCGAGAAAAAGGCGAACGTGGCGCCCATCCCAACCAGCAGTACTCCGGTTGACACGACGGAATACGAGGTCTGCCACCGGATGCGTTTGGTCCCGAGCGCGTACCCGAGAATCAGCATCAACGGTACGTTGCACGGCAGGAGCGCGATCGACGGGAGACAGGCCCAGGCGTTATGCGCGAGCTGCGTCATGGCGATGATCGGCAGCGAGCCGGCAATTGAAAAAATCAGTCCGGTGAGAAGCGCCGGCCGCAGAATACCCCGTCCCGCGCCGGTATTGAGCATGAAATAGGACACGGCAGACGAGATTCCGATGAACACCGAGAGCACCAGCCCGGCATACACCCCGGTTGCCAGGGCGTAGATGCCCCGATCGTGCGGTCCCAGCACGCGCGCCACGAGTACGCTGAGGACGAGCGCCAGGACCGTCTTGAGGATTCTGCCGGCAAGCGTGTAGATGCCGTCGTATACGACGGTTTTTGCATTCAGCCTCGCAGTTGCCGCCGTCACGTGTGCGGCACGATCGCGGTGCGCGGCAGGGCCGCGGGTGTCCACCCGCACGCTTCGGCAAGCAGGGACAGGCAACGATCCGGCGAGTAGTGCGCCTGCATCGCGCGCGCCGCATCCACCTGGGGAACGAGCGTGCCGGCGCGGTGCCGCTGCAATAAGGAGCGCACCTCGCATTCCATATCCGCGAACGTGCGAACGCTGGTCACAAATGGGAACTCGCCGGCGGAGAGCACGTGACGCCCGTGCAGCAGGGCTTCGATGACCATCGACGAGGTGTAATCCGGCGGCGTGAATCGCACGAGCGTCGTTGAGCGCTCGTAAATGCGCGACAAATCATAAGACCATTCGATCCGCTCGGCGATGGCGCCATCCGGCACCTCGATATGGCCGCCGCCCACAATGAAATACTCAACGCGCTCCGGCAGAAGCGCCTGCATCAAGCGTTCATACTGGTAACGGCCGTAAAATTGCGGGCCATCGCGCGGCAGGTAGAGCATCAGCGTAAACGTCCGCGGAAACGGGGGAACCGCGGCTACGGGGGAAACTGCGGCCAGCGGCACGACGCGCGCGTGCAAGCCGAGCTCGCGAAGGCGCAAACGAACATCGTCGCTCTGCGCGAGATGAACGAACCGCGGCGTCCTCAGACGCCGAAGCAACGCACCGTTTTGGCCGAGCCCCTCGAGTTCGTCGCCCAGCCAGTGCACGATTCGCCGCTTGCGGGTTACGGATGCGATAAACTCGAACGCGGGCGGCCCCGAAGGCTCGCCGATGCCGTACCACGCATCGCTTGCGAGCAGACTCAGCGCGGATACGGCAGTTTCGCTCGTGCTGCGCGTGCTGAGCAGCGTGGCCGAAATGCCCGCGGAGGCGTTTTGCGAATTGTCGGCAACGCGAGTTGAAAACGTCCGCTGTCCCGAGATTGCGAGGCGGATCGATCCGGTATCGCCGGCTCTGCTTCGCGTCAGCTCGATCGCTTCGCGGAAAGCCGCGGTGATTCCGCGGCATACGGCGTCGGGATCGTGCTCGGACAAAACATACTGCAAACCCAGCTCGTTCCATCCCAGGCGGCCGTGCTCGTGAGCGATGCGCAGCGCTTGAATCGCACGGGCCATTTCATCGACGCTCGATGCGCGAACGACGCCCGGAAACGAACAGGTCCAAATCGCGTGCCTGCCCCGCGCCAACGCGTCGATAATGGTCGTATCCAGTCCATCGTGCTCGGTCAAACGCAGGACGGCGGACGATTCGTCGATGTGCCGCGCCCTGTCGGCAACGCGGCCGGCGTAGTGAACATTCGGCGGTGCGTATCCATCCGCCGGCTTGGGACCGGCCACCACGAACTCCACCTCGTTCAGCGTTCGGGCGAGTGCCCAGAGCTGCTCTTGCGCGTAAAATGCGCTTCCATGCTGCGGAAGATACGCAAGAACCCCAAATGCGGCCGGAATGGGCGCCAGGCGCGCGGGAACGGTCGGCGTTGTCACCGGGACGTAGCGTGCGTCTATTCCGAGCGGTGCCAGCTGTTCGGCCAAATGCGGTGTGCAGGCCCAGTGGATGACGTTCTGAAGGCGTAGGCGTTCCAAGTGTTCCGGGCGGCCACGAACGGCTTCCACGTCGCTGCCGGACCACAAAAGAATTACCGGCCGCTTGCGCGCGTTGCAGATCTTTCGCACCAGTTCTTTGGTTTGCGGGCCGCCGAGCGCGATGCATCCGTCGGCATGCAAGGCATGACCGGCCGCGCGCAAAACGTCCGTTCTCGTGTCGGAATAATAGACGGCGTGCGCGCCCGCGCGCTCCCTCAGAAGCTTCGCGAGATACGGCGCGTGCTTCGGAAATCCGGTGACGACAAGCGAGAGCATGCGGCAGTCATGCAGTGCGAACTGCTTGCACTGCCGTCATCGGCGGCGCGATTCCGAGCGTGCGAATCGAAAACCCGGCCGCGGCCCATCTCGGGCCATCCAGGGCGTTCCGCGTGTCGATAAGGTTTTTTCTGCGCATGAACGGCGCAATCGCGCTCGGATCGATGTCGCGGAAGATGCGATGGTTCGTGACTAAGACGACCGCATCGGAGTCGCGTACGGCCTCATCGATGCTCGGCGAGAGGGGATGCGCGAAATTGCGCGCCAGCGGATCGTAGACGGTGACATGATGACCGCGTTCCTGCAGCAGCGGCAGGAGAGCGCTCGTGGGACTCTCGCGAGTGTCGTCGATATCGGCCTTGTAGGCGGCTCCGAGCAGCGTGATATTGGCGCGGCTTCGTGCGGCTCCGAGCATCTCGTCGAGCATCCGCACGACCACGTGCGGCATCCGTTCGTTCACTCTGCGCGCGGTTTGGATGAGCTCGGTGATAAACGGGTTGGCGGCCGAGAGAAAATGCGGATCCACCGGGATGCAGTGGCCGCCGACGCCAGGTCCGGGATTCAGGACGTTTACGCGCGGATGCTTGTTCGCCAGGCGTATGACCTCCCACGCGTCGACGTTGAGGGCTTCGGCGACTAGAGCGAGTTCGTTGGCAAAGGCCAGGTTGACGTCGCGGAACGTATTTTCGACGACCTTCACGAGCTCCGCGGTTCTGCAATCGGTCACACAGAGCTCGCCCTGGCAGAAAGAGGCGTAGAGGTCGAGCGCGTATTCCGCGTCCACTGTTTTGCGGCCGCCGATGACGCGGGCGTTGTGCCGTAGTTCGTCGAGCGTTTGGCCGGGAATGACGCGTTCGGGACAATGCGCTACGTGCACGCGATCCGGCGAGTTTCCCGCTGCTTCCAATGCGCTTAGTACGACGTTCTCGACCGTTCCCGGGGGAACCGTCGATTCCAAAATGATCAGCGCACCATCTTTCACCCGCGCGGCGACGGTCGCGGAGGCTTGTTCAACGTAACGAAGATCCGGCTTGTGTTCGCGCGTCGGCGTCGGCACGCAAATGATGTATGCGTCGGCACCGTACGGCACGGACGAGGATACCGCAAGCGCCCCGCTCGAAAGCGCGGAGACTGCGAACGAGCGCACGTCGATTTCGGCGATGTGGCCGCAGCCCGAGCGGATGTCGCGTAAAAGTCGCTCGTCGACGTCCACGCCCACAACACTGTGGCCGGCGTTCGCAAGCATTGCCGCGGTTGGCAATCCGATATAGCCTAAGCCCAAGACTACGACGTTCATACATACAGAATACAGCGGCAGCAGTTCGCGCTGATAGGGCCGCGACGCCCGGGCAGCTCGTCCTGGCCCCGGCTAGGGCATTTCGACCCAACGCGAATCGCGTTTCGCGTTCTATCATAGGGATGACGTGAATATGCGGCGCGTGCTGCTCGTCTCGTACTGGGTGCCGCCGCGTAACGGCATCGGCACCGTGAGATCCGCGCACCTCTTGAAATACCTCGCCGAATTCGGCTGGAACGTTACGACGCTTACGGCTGCGTTTTCCGACGGGCGCCACGCATCCGCAAGCCCTTCGATAGAAACCCGCTATTGGGACTTGAAGGGCGCGGTAAAGCGGTTCCTGGGCATGGGCGATCGCACGGCGCACGAAGCGTTGAACGTGCACGTGCCCGCGCATGGAACGAAGAAGACGCTCGGACAGCGCTTGATCGCGGCCGCAGGCGTGCCGCTCACGTATCCGGACGAGCACGCGGGATGGCTGCCTTTCGCCGCGCAAGCGGCAAGGAGCGCCGCGGCAAGCGGAAACTTCGACGCCGTCTTGACGAGCGGGCCGCCCGTTACGACGAATATGGTCGCGGCGCTTTCCCATGGAAGACTTCCCTGGATCGCCGACATGCGCGATCTTTGGGCGGAGAATGACTCCGAGGAACGCGGCGCGCTGCGAATGCTCCTGGATGACAAGTTAGAACGCTTCTGTTTATCGAAAGCCTCCTCGCTCATCGCGACCTCCGATCTCAGCGCAAGAAGGTTCAAGAACAGGTATCCCCGCGTACCGGTGTTCTCCATTTCCACGGGCTTCGATGCCGCGGAATGGGAGCATGTGCCGTTCGAGAAGGAGCGGCAGTGCACGCTCTGCTACGCCGGCACGCTGTACTCCGGCAGGCGAGATCCGAGCACGCTCTTTGCCGCTCTTCGCCGCATCTTCGACCGAGGACTCGCGCAGGCGGGGGAACTGCGCGTGGATCTGTACGCGCCGCGTGAGCCGTGGCTGCTGGAGTTGGTTTCGCGCTTCGGTCTCCAGGATGCCGTTCGCGTTCACGGATTGATCGATCGCGGGTCCGCTCTGGCTGCGCAACGCCGTGCAGATCGCCTAATCGTGCTCTTATGGGACGGCGCGACTGCGCAAGGCGTGGTTCCCGGAAAATTGTTCGAATATTTCGGGGCGCGCCGGGCGGTGCTGGCGATCGGCGGTCCCCCCACCTCCAGCGTTGACACGCTCCTGAAGGAAACGGGCGCGGGTAACCGAGTTCGAACGATCGATGAGATCGAAGCGGAAGTCCTCACCGCGCTGTCGGAGCATCGCGCGGGAACCTTGCGCATCACGCCGCCGAGCGCCGTGGGCGCCTATTCCGGCCGCGAATGTGCTCGCCGCTTTGCGCAGGTGCTGGATCAAGCGTGTTGCGCGAGAAAAACCGCGACAGCTATACCTGCAAAGACGACGAAGTACGGCATGGACGGGAAGTGATAGCGATCGTAGGCGGGAAGAATCAAAAACGGCAGCGTGTTGTAGAGGATGTTCAAGACAACGAGCATCCAGCCGGGATGCACGCCGGCGGGCGTCCAGGCCGATCGCACGCAAAGAATCAGGCCCGCAAGCGCGAGCAAGAGGACGGGATAGTACACGGCCCGGTTGATGATGAGCACGGCTCTGCCAAGCGGCATCGATCGCGTCGTTTCGAAGGCGTACTCCATCGGCCCGTCGTCATCGTTCCCGTAGAGTGCTTTGAGTTTGGGCAGGGCCAATGCGGCGATACGCCCGGGATGCGACTTGATGTACGCGATGGCCATGCGAGTCGTAATTTGTTCCGCCTGCAGTTCCGTGCGCGGATCTTCCGTCATCTTCTGGAGCCGATCGTCGTGCAGCGACCAGTCGCCGGGACGATAGTACGGGTTGTTGCCGCTCCACAGCGTCGGGCCGCCGTTGTTCGAGATCAGCACGAACGCATGAAATACGCGATAGTTGCGGATTAGATCGGGTGTAATCGTCGCCGCGGCAAAAACAAAAACGATCAGCGGCGGCAGCAGGACGGATTTCAGCGTCCGAGGACTGCTGGCGAAGAAGAGATAGATGAGCAGCACGCCCCACAGGAATATGGCAGTGGGACGGACCAGCGCGGCTGCGCCAATAAGAACGCCGGACAGCGCGAACCATGCTTGCTGCCGATGGCCGACGCGAAGCCAGATATAGGTTGTCAGTGCCCAGAGGAACGTGTAAAGCGGTTCGCTCGCGAGCACCGCGCACCACTCGACGGCGCTCGGAAGAATCGCATAAATCATTCCGGAAACGATGCCCGCGAGCGTACCCGCAATTCGCTGAGCGATAAGGAACACCAGGCCCGCGGTAAGGCTGTTCAATACCGCTTGCGTCACTTCTGCGACAAAGACGTTCGTCCCGAAAATCGCGAAAACGCCGGCGAGGAAGTACGGCCAGCCCAAAGGCCAAAATGCCGTCGGATATCCGTTCGTCGTAAAGCCTTGACCGTGAAGAAGCGCGGCCGCGTGCAGGTAGTACCATTCAAAGTCGGATACGGGCGCGGGATGCACCTCCGATATAAAGGCGAAGCGCAGGGCGAAGGCGACGCCGCAGACGGCAAGAAGGGCGCGCCGGTCGTTGGAGGAGAGCGTATGTGAGCCGAGCTCCATGAAAACGAGCCTTTAAGCGTTTCTTTAATGAAAGAGAAACAGTGCGTCGTACGCTGGAATCGAGATTCCGGCGGGAGTGATGCCGCCGGTAAATCTGATGGCGCCTCCCTCGTCAATCGTTCCGCCGAGCATCTCCATTTCGCGCGTGTAACGCTGTTTGAGCCACCCGGGCCGGATGGAAACCGCTGCGGGGCTGAGATTCCAGACGACGGCGCAGCCGCCGGCCGGCACACCCTGATTGTAACACTGCGCAAACTCGCGGCGTTCGACGTTGAATCCCTGCGTAAGCAGGTCGTTATGGCCGTGCGCCGTGCATGCACTGGGTCCGGATCCGTCGTGCCCGGCGCCGCTCCGCGAAATGTTTTCGTCGGGACAGTCCGCGGGCATGCGCATGGATTGGATCGGCCGCGTCGGATAAATCGCCTCTTCCGGAAACACGTTGACGTATTTGCCGCCCCATTCTTCCTCTTCCCAGAAAATTTCGCGTCCGGGAACGTAGCAGAGCATGTTGAAGGCCGTCGCCTGCCGGCGCGCCAGCATGCCGCCCTCCTCGTCAGGGCCGTTGACGAATATGCCGCCGTTTGCGCTGAGCGTGACTCGAGCGCAGTTGTCGAGTGAATATTGCACGCGTCCATTGCCGATCGACTTCGAGTTGACGTTCGCTTCCGTAATGCAGCCCAAGATGTTCGGGCGCATCTTAATCAGATTCACCGCCGTAACGGCGGCCGGATTGGAGCTGCAGCCATTGAAGAACGTGTTTTGCGCGCGGCCGTCCCGCCGTACTTCGCCGCCCAGGAATGCGGCCTGCGCGTTCTGCAGATCGATCCACGAACCGTACTCGTAGGCGCCCAGGCCGGTAGGCCAGAGGTCGTTGAATACGTCGATATCGTCGTTCATGAGGTAATCGGGCCAGCCGTCCCGGTACCGGTTTTGCATGAATGCGTTGAAAAACGCCAGTGCGTTGCCCGGGCCGCTCCGGGAATTCTTATTGATGAACAAGCCGGTGTTCGGTGTACCGGCGGCGCAGTGGTTGTTGCGGTTGTTGAAGATGCGCGTCGCATAGGTAAGCGGCGGCCGCACGTGAAGCCACGCTGATTCGGCGAGCGTGTGCTGCTGCGTCAGTCCGCCGTAAACGACCGCCGTGGACCAGCCGCAGGTTCCGAAATATTCGTTGCTGGCGTCGATGTAGTCGACAGTTTTACATGGATGCCCCGGTACGTCGCACACGTATTTGTTATGCGGCCAGCCGCCGTCGAGATACGTCACCCAGCGCCGCATAGTCGCGGGCGGAGATTTCACCCCTTCGTCCACGCCGCCATAGCGGTAACCCGCCCACGTTTCGACATGGAGTGGAACGGCGGATGCGGGTGCCCTCAGCTGAACCACGAGCATGAAGGCGAGCAGAACCAGCGTGAATCGGCCGCGCGAAATCATCATGCCGCTATGCTACACCAGTTGAGCGCGATGCGTCCGGCAATAGCGGCACGAAAGGAAGAACGGCCCCGGTTTGCCGGAGCCGTTCTTCCCCACGTGGGTTCTTTTTACCGTACGCCGCTGTTTATTTGTTGATTGTGCCGAGCGTCATGACGTCGAAGTCCGACATCGGGATCCCATTGAGTGCGGAAACGTCCGTCTCATTCCAGGGATTGGTGCATGTCGATGAACTGCACGCGCCGCCCGAGGTACCGGTATCGGCAACGG
>DASSZL010000033.1:0-14731 GCA_035713505.1 Vulcanimicrobiaceae bacterium
TGGCTCCGGATGCTGGACTCGAACCAGCGACCCGCTGATTAACAGTCAGCTGCTCTACCAACTGAGCTAATCCGGAACGCTCCCGTACGGGACCCGCCGTAATTGGCTATCCCGGCCGGGGCTCCTTTGTGCCTTACCCACGGAGTGCAAAAGTGGCGTCAACTTCTCTGGCAGCGCGGGGCATCTTCGCCTCACGCAGCTTCCGGCAGTATTATGCCGGTCAAGCCTTGAGCCTCGTCGGCGACGGGCTGCGCACGCTCGCGGTGCCGCTGCTCGTCTATCGGCTCACCGGTTCGGCGCTCTCGACCGGCGTCTCGTACGTGTGCGAGATTGTGCCGTTCGCGCTTTTCGGCCTCATCGGCGGTTCGCTCGCGGACCGTTTGGATCGCCGCACCCTCATGATTGGCGCTGACGCAATCCGCTGCGCGATCATGGCGCTGTTTGCACTGCTGTTCGCGCGCCATGCGCTCACGCTCGGTATGCTCTACGGCGGCCTGGTGCTGATTTCGATTTGCGCCGCCGTCTTCATGGGCGGGCAAGCTTCGAGCATTCCATTCTTGGTCGGGCCGGAAAGCGGCACGCAAGCGGCCGCGGCGCTTTCAACGGCGGAAAATACGTCGAATTTGATCACGCCGGTCGCGGGCGGCGCACTGTTTTCGATCTTCGGTCCGCTTCCCGCGCTGGCGATCAACGCGGCGACATATTTTCTTTCACAACTCTCGCTCGCGCGCATTCCGACGCTCGGCCCGGACAACCCGCACGGCATTCCGTCCGCGGCGCACGTGCTCGACGATATCCGCTTGGGTTTTCGCATGCTCATGCACGATCGCGGCATGCGTGCGCAAGCATTCGCGAGCCTGGTGCTCAACGTGTTCGGTTTCGGCGGCTATTCGGTGCTGATTCCGTTCCTCAAACGCGGCTTTCACGCAACGGATCCGCAAGTCGGAATATTTCTTGGAATATCCGCGGCGGGCGCCGTGTGCGGTTCGCTTTTCGCTGGAAAATTCGCGAGCCGCTGGCCGTTCGGACGGGCACTCTGCGTTGCCTATTTCATCGACGCGCTCATCTTCGTTCCGGTCGTGGTCGCGAACAACATGTGGGTTGCCGGCATCTTCTGGGCGGCGGCAAACGCGTGCGCGCAGTTCGAAGTCGCGCAGATCGTCGGCTTTCGCCTGCGCGTCACGCCGCCGGAAATGGTGGGGCGCGTTTTCGGTGCGGTTCGCTTGTTCGTGCTCTGCGGCATGGCGCCGGGCGTCATTGCATTCGGGTGGATAGCAGATCGCCTGAGTGCGCATATCGCGATGGAGGTGGCGGCGGTGGGCTATCTCGCCATCGCGTTCGGGGCCATCGCTTCGCCCGCGATAAGAGAAGAGCGCCGCTGATCGCGGCGCTCTTTCCGTTCAAGGTTCCAGGAAACGGTTAGTACGGGCGAGAGGCTTGGCGGCGAACCATGAGCGGACGCGTGAGCGTAAGCTGGAAGTTCGTGCCTTGCTTCATCGTGACGTTGGCTTTCTTGTTGTAACCAACCAGGAACCCGGTAGCCGCGCCGACTGCGCCGCCCGCGTTCGTGTGGAAGATTGTTTTGCCGAGAATGTTGCCGGCGATCATGCCGCCGATCGTGGTCAGCGCGACGTGGCCGCCGTTACGGTTCTGCGACTTCGGACCGCCGTTGGTCATGACGGCATTGAGCGGATAGCTCGTGCCGTTCTGCAGCGTCACCGCATCCCACGAGAAGTGGAGTTCGGGGTTGCGGCCTTGTCCCGCCGGGATGACCTTCACCACGGTTCCGTGCACGATTGCATTCGCGAACGTCGTGTCGTCATTCGGGTACGGAGCAACCACACGGGCAGTGAAGTGCTCGCCTGCATAGGCCGAGCCGGAATCGACCGTGTCCTGCATCTGAACGTTGATGGCCTGGCCCTGGGCCAAGGTCACCGTCTGGGCGGACGCGATGGCCGGCAACAGAAATGCCAGGACAATCGCGAGCGCCGGAATTCTGCTTCGAAGGGTCATGCGTTCTCCTTGGGGTGAAGTCTTTAGAATTCTCTACCCCCGTAAACGAGAAACGGGGCGGATGCGTTCGCATCCTCCCCGTTTTTCAACCAAACGCCTATGCGCTTACTGCTTGGCGAAGTCCGGCACTTTGAGATCGAGGTTGGCCGCCTTGCGCAAAGCCTCTACTTTATCCAAGCGTTCCCACGGCAGATCCAGATCGGGACGCCCGAAGTGACCGTATGCCGCGGTCTGACGATAGATGGGGCGGCGCAGATCCAAATTATGGATGATCGCGGCCGGACGCAGATCGAACGTCTTCTTCACGAGTTCGGCGATCTGATCTTCCGCGAGTTTGCCCGTTCCGAACGTTTCGACGAGCACGCTCATCGGATGCGCGACGCCGATCGCGTACGCGACCTGTACCTCGCAGCGATCCGCCAGACCGGACGCGACAAGGTTCTTCGCGACGTGACGCGCAGCGTACGCAGCGGAGCGATCGACCTTGGTCGGGTCCTTGCCGGAGAACGCGCCGCCGCCGTGCCGCGCCATGCCGCCGTAGGTATCGGCGATAATTTTGCGGCCGGTCAGACCGGCATCGCCCTTGGGTCCGCCGATGACGAAACGTCCGGTCGGATTCACGTAGATGCGCGTGTTCGCATCGCGCAGCGAAGCCGGGATGACGTGATTGATGACTTTTTCCGTGATTTCCGTGCGAATCGTTTCGAGCGGAATGTCGGGATCGTGCTGCGTCGAGATGACGACCGCGTCCACGCGGACCGGCTTGTCGTCAACGTACTCCACCGTCACCTGGGATTTGCCGTCGGGGCGCAGATACGGAATGTCGCCGTTTTTGCGAACCGCTGCCAGATGACGCGTGAGATTATGCGCGAGCACGATGGGGAGCGGCATCAGTTCTTCGGTTTCGCGGCATGCATAGCCGAACATCATGCCCTGGTCGCCCGCGCCGATACGGTCCCACAAATCGTCGGGATGCTCGCCCGTCTTGGCTTCGAGCGACTTATCTACGCCCATCGCGATGTCGGGCGACTGCTCGTCGACCGAGACGCTGACGCCGCACGTTTCCGCATCGAAGCCGACCGCTGATTTTGTATAGCCGATATCGGTGATCACTTGACGAACGATGCGCGGAATATCGACGTACGTCGTCGTCGTAATCTCGCCCGCGATGTGGATTTGTCCGGTAATCGCAAAGGTTTCACACGCGACGCGTCCGTTCGGATCCTCTTTGAGGATGGCGTCCAAAACGGCGTCGGAGATTTGATCGGCGACCTTGTCGGGATGTCCCTCGGTGACCGATTCGCTTGTAAAGAGGCGGCGGTAGGCCATTTAGGTTCCTTCACTCCACGACGCCATGTATTTGACTTGCGCCGGCGTCAGCGTATCGATTTCGACGTTCATCGAGGCGAGCTTGAGCTGCGCCACTTCCTCGTCGATGTGCTCGGGCACGTCGTAGACCTTCTTCTCGAGGTCTTTGTAGTTCAGAGCAAGATGCGCTGCCGACATCGCCTGATTGGCGAACGACATGTCCATAACCGCGGCCGGATGCCCTTCGGCGGCGGCCAGGTTGATGAGACGGCCGTCGGCGAGAATGCAGATCTTGCGGCCGTCCTGCAGTTCGTACTGCTCCACGAACGCGCGCGGCTCCGTTTTGCCCTTGCTGATCTTCGGCAGGCACTCCAAATTGAGTTCGTCGTTGAAGTGACCGGAGTTGCAGACGATGGCGCCGTCTTTCATCAATTTGAAGTGGTGCTCGTCGATGACGTGATAGTTGCCGGTCACCGTGATGAAGATGTCGCCTTCTTTGGCCGCTTCTTCCATCGGCATCACGCGGTAGCCGTCCATAACGGCTTCGAGCGCTTTGCGCGGATCGATTTCGGTGACCACGACGTGCGCGCCCATGCCGGCCGCGCGCGAAGCCGCGCCGCGGCCGCACCAGCCGTATCCCACGACGACGACCGTACGCCCCGCGAGGAGCACGTTGGTGGCGCGGATGATGCCGTCGAGCGTCGACTGGCCTGTGCCGTAGCGATTATCGAACATATGCTTGGTGAGCGCGTTGTTGACCGCGATCACGGGATACGGCAGCACGCCGTCCTTCTGCATCGCCTTCAAACGGATGACGCCCGTCGTGGTTTCTTCGCAGCCGCCGATCATGTCGGCGAGCAGCTCTTTGTGCTTGCCGTAGATCGTGTTCACCAGATCGCAGCCGTCGTCCATCGACATGTGCGGCTTGGTCGCGATCACGCTCTCGATGTGGCGATAATACGTTTCGTGGTTTTCGCCTTTGATCGCATACGTGGGGATGCCGTACTCACACAGCGCTGCCGCGACGTCATCTTGCGTCGAAAGGGGGTTGCTCGCACAAAGCGCGATTTCGGCGCCGCCAGCCTGAAGCGCAAGCATCAAATTCGCCGTTTCGGTGGTGACGTGCAGACATGCGCCTATGCGCACGCCCGCGAGCGGCTTCTCTTGGGCGAAACGCTCGCGAATCTGCGCGAGCACGGGCATATATGCGCCCGCCCACGCGATGCGTGAACGTCCCTGCTCGGCTAGCGCACGATCTTTGACATCGCCGCGCGAGGCGCTCTGTTCGAGTACTGGCAACGCTTTTAACCTCTCTGGTGGGGAGTTTGGAACCTCGCGCTATTCTGCCACAAGACTTGCCGTACCCGCCAGCTAATGCTCGCGTGGTGGAAGCGCTGAACGAATATCTGACAAATCTCGCATCGGCCGCCCCCGCTCCCGGCGGCGGCAGCGCGGCCATGCTCGTCGGCGCGGCCGGCTGCGCCCTGGTCTCGATGGTGGCCCGCATCTGCGCCGCAAGCCCCAAATATGAGGAGAAACACGCGCTCGCCGAGCGCCTCGTCCGCGACGCAGACGCCCTTCGCGAGGGCTACCTGGAACGCAAGGACCGCGACGAACGGGCATTCGACGCCGTCGTGGCGGCGCGCGGCGATAAGGCGGCGATGGAGGCTGCGCTCCATGGAGCGGCGGCGGTTCCGCTCGAAGGAGCGCAGGCCGCGCTCGAGGCTTTGCGGCTCGCGGCGGATGCGCTGCAGTTGGGCAACGCCAATCTCGTGAGCGATCTCGGGTGCGCCGCGGAATTCGCGTACGCCGCGCTGCTTGCTTGCGCGTACAACGTCCGCATCAATCACAAATTCATGAAAGACCGGTCCGCGATTTCATCGCAGCGCGCTCAGCTCGATCAGCTGCAAGCCGAAGCTCTGCCGCTCCTCACCACCGTTCGCTCCGCTCTACCATAGCGTGCAACGGAGGGAAGTCATGCGACCAGATCGAGGAACGGTGCGATATCTTCGGCGTCGACCTCGACGCCCACGCCGCGCTTGTGGTAGCGGATGTCGTGGAAATCGGAACCGGCCGTCATGACCAGATCGAAGTGGCGCGCGCGATCGCGAAAATATTGGATCTGCATCGGCTCGTGCGTGGGGTAGAAGACCTCGAGCCCCTGCAAGCCGCGCTCGACGAGTTCGTCGATGACCTCGTAATCGCGCAAACGTCCCGGGTGCGCAAGCACCGGAACGCCGCCCGACTCCAGAATCACGTCGATCGCTTCGTGCGGGGTGATATGCGTGGACGGAACATAGCCCGGGGTGCCGCGCCGTAGGAACGAACGGAATGCCGTTTCGATGTTCGGCGCGATACCGAGAGCGATCAAAGCCTTGCCGACGTGCGGGCGCCCCAGCGAGGCGCCCTCGAGCGCTTGCGCATGAACGTCGTCCATGGTAACTTCGTAGCCCGCCTCGCGCAGCTGATCGACGATGCGGCCCACACGCGTTCGCCGCGCGAGCCGATTGGCTTCGAGTACGCGCGTAAGCGGCGATTCGTGCAGCGGCAGGCGATAGCCCAGGATGTGGACTTCACCCTCGCGGTAGGTGGTGTTGATCTCAATGCCGCTGACCGTTCGAATGTGCGAGGGAGCCTCGAATTGGCCGTACGCCTTGATGCTGTCGTGGTCGGTTACGGAAAAGATGCCTACGCCGCGCCGCACCATGAACTCGCAGAGCTCGGCGGGCGTGAGCGAGCCGTCGCTCTCACAGGTGTGCGAGTGAAAATCGACGAGCAACGGCTAGATGGTTCGCCGCTCGATGGCCAGCGATATCCCCGTGCGTTCGTTGCCGTTGATCTCGACGTCTATAAAGGAAGGCATGCACGTGAGATCGATTTGGCTGGTCTTCAAATAGCTGCGCGCGATGGCGACCGCCTTCACGGCCTGATTGATGGCGCCCGCGCCGACCGCTTGAAGCTCGGCGGTTTCCCGTTCGCGCAAGACCGCAGCCAGCGCACCCGCAACCGAATTCGGATTGCTCTTCGCCGAGACTTTGAGAATGCTGGTCGTGATGTGTTTTGCCGGATCGTCTATCATGCTATGCCTCGCTGGAAGATGCGCTTGATTTCCGTCGCGCGTCCGGTCTCCACATCGATTGTTACGACTACGGCGCAGAACTGTTTGGTTCCAACCTTCTGCACCGAGAAACGTTCAGAAAAGCCGGTTGTGAATCTATCCAGGACGGGCCCCGTTTCCATCCCAATCACTCCGTCCGTCGGCCCCGTCATCCCGACGTCGGTCACGTACGCTGTACCCCCAGGCAGAATCTGCTCGTCTGCCGTTTGAACGTGCGTGTGAGTACCGTAGATTGCCGAGACGCGTCCGTCAAGATAGCGGCCCATGGCCACCTTCTCGCTGGTTGCTTCGGCGTGAACGTCCACCACGATGATCTTGGTGTGGTCCAGGAGTTCTTGCAGGGCGGCCTCGGCCGTCCGGAACGGATCGTCGATAGGCGGCATGAACGTGCGCCCCATCACATTGAGAACGCCGACGGTCGACCCGTTCGAGGAAATAAAACCTATCCCGCGCCCGGGCACGCCCGGCGGATAGTTCACCGGACGGATCACACGGTCGGTCGAGTCCAGATACGATCGGAACTCGCGTTTATCGAAGATGTGATTGCCGCTGGTGATGAAATCGATGCCCGTACCGAACATCTCCTCGGCCGTTTGAGCGGTCAAACCAAAACCGCCCGCGGCATTTTCGCCGTTGGCGATGCAAACGTCGACATGATATTGGTCGCGTACGAGCGGAACGCACCGTTTGAGGGTCTCGCGGCCGGGCGACCCGACGACGTCCCCAATCAGGAGCAGGGTTAGTGTGCTAGCTATCTGCGGGCCGACGCCTTCGCTTTCTTCTGTGATTTCAAAAAGTATACCAGAACACGCTTCTCTTCGCGGAATCCCACCAGACTTTTCGACTGCGCGGGATCGCGCAGCGCCTCAATCGCCGATTCGGCCAGCTCTTCCTGAAACGCGGGATCCTCGTCGGGATGTTCTTCGGGAACGGGATTGCGCACGAGAGCGGCGCCGAAGCGGTCGGCCAGGAAGCTGGTAAGCATCGCGAGCTCGTCCTTCGTGAAGGTCTCGAGATCGCGCGTCACGTGCACGAAACTGAGCGCGCGATCGGACTCACACTCGACCGCGACTTGGCCCTGCTCCCCCATAAGTGAAAGAAAGCCGTCGACGTGGGCTTCGATCTCCTCGACGACCGAACGCTGCACGCGTCGATCCAGTCTGGAGGCAACCGCGTACGAAAACCGGACCGTGCCTTCACCGGGCGTACTGCGAATAGACGCGATCTCCGGATAGCGCACGAGCAGTGCGCAGACCAGACTCACGGTATCGCTGTTTTCGACCGGCAACCGGGTGTTCATGACGCTTCCAAGACTCTTTCGCAACGAGGTGGGCACTAGGGGGTGTCCCCGTTTTGGAGCGGGGGGGTCGCGTCTATTAGACGCCGGCTCAAGAGCACCCCTTGTCCTTTCACGACCAAGAACCCCGGCGCGAGGGATCCGGTTCCGGTCCGAAGGTCCCCCTGCCCGCCCGCTCTTCGGCCCTGGCCCGGCTCCCCCGCAGCCACCTGTGCCGGGCTGCGCTGCCCGGCTACGATGGGGGCACACGTCCCGTCATCGTGGAGAAAACCGCAATGCGCCGCACCATCGCCTCATTTGCCGCTATTCTGGGACTCGGGCTCCTGGCCGCCTGCGGCGGTGGCGGAGGCGGCGGCTCCACTCCGCCCGTCGCTCCCCCCAGCAGCAATCCGGGACCGAGCGCGCACCCGTCCGCATCGCCGTCGCCCACGCCGTTGCCCAGCACAACCCCGGCACCTACACCCACGCCCACGCCGACGCTTGCACCAACTCCGACTCCCACTCCGCTTCCCACTCCCACTCCGACGCCGTCCTCGACCGCGACGCCGAACTCCACACTCACCGTCAATACCGGCGACGGCGAAATCAACGGCATCGACGACCAAATCAAAACGAGCGCTCCCAACACGCACAACAATGCGGGCGAGGGCGATCTCGAGCCGGGCGATCCGGGTGCGCAGCCTCAAGGCGGCGGACAAGGTGCGACCGTTGACGGCATTCCGACCGCGACGTCGATGTCGACCCAATATCACGTTCACGCGTTCGTGGGTTTGTACGTCAACGGACAAGAGGTCGCAATTCCGGACGCCATCGGGATGGTCAACCCGTTCGGAGATTTTCAGCCTCCGGATCCGTGCACAAACAACACGCCGAATCAAGAATGTTACGCGGACGCCTTCTACTATATGCACACGCACGACGCGAGCGGCGAGTTGCATATGGAAGCGCCGACCTCAACGCCGTGCGGCATGCAGAACGGCGTGTACATGGGACCCTGCAACTGGTCGATGTTCACGTTCGGAAACTTCCTCGACATTTGGGGCATCCAGCTCACGCCCGTGAACTTCGGACCGTTCAACGGGGCCGTGCAAATCTACACCTCGCCGCTCAAGTACGTGGGATGCCCATCCGGCGCGTGCTACACCGGGTCGAACACCTACTCGCTCTATACCGGCGATCCGGCGCAGATGCCGCTCTACTCCCATACCGTGGTCTGGATTCTGGTGGGGGACGGGAACCCGGCCGGATCGTCGCTGCCGAACATCCAGTGGGTTCAGGGCAGCCCGTAACTGCATGACCGCGGATTAGGCGCGCCGAACTCACTGCACGTGAAGCGCCCGCTGCCGGTTTGGATTGCCGCGGTCGTGCCCGCCCCGTTGGTCGGGCACGGCTTGGCATATGCGCTCGCCGGGCGCAGCGGTGCCGACGCCCATCATGCGTGGGTAGCGCCGGCACTGGAATGTTCGCTCGCCCTGACGGCTGCGCTGTGCTGCGCACTACTCGCGGGAGCGCTCCTCAAAGCCGGCGTGCTGATACATACGGCCGCCGAGCGGTCCACGCTCGAACTCTGGCCCAGGCTGGCGATCGCGCAGCTCGTGATGTTTTCGGTCATGGAGCGCCTCGAAGGCGCGCACGCCGGGGTACTCGGTTTGCTGGTGCAAGTGCTCGTCGCGCTCTGCGCCGCGTACGTACTCTCGCTGTTCTCGCGGCTGCTGGTGCGCTGTATCGCGCAGGCAAACGCCGCGTCGGCGTATCTCGAGCGATTGCTCGACGGCGCGGCGCAATTCGTTTCACGGCGCTCGCCGTGCATCGCGCACGAACTTGCCGTCCGTGCGGGCACCGCGCGATTCCAGAGGCCTCCGCCAACCGTTTAGCCGCTGCGTCTTCCTTAAATAGTCCGGCTCTCGGTTCTTTCGGAGGTTTTCCATTTTTAAGCAAGTGCTTCTCGCGAGCGCGCGCGCCGCGTGCGTGCTCGCCCTCAGTGTTTTCGCGATGTCCGCGCGCGCGCAAGCCATCCCGGTCTTTGCCAATGGGCAAGGCGTTTCGTGCGAGACCTGCCATACCACATTCCCCGGCATGAAGCCCTACGGGATGATGACGATGATGTCCAACTTCCAGAATTTGGACTGGCGCAAACAACGGCAGGCGTTTCCGTTCGCGGTCCGCTCGCAGATCGTCTCGTATTTGGGCAACGCCGATCATCCGCAGCAGACGCTGGTCAATACGCTCTCGATTCTGGGCGGCGGATTTCTCGGCAAGAATTTCACCTGGTACATGGAGCAGCCGTTCGTCGACGGCGGCCGGCCCGGCATCACCGAACAGGTGTGGCTGTCGTGGAACGGTCTGCTGGGCGGGACGAACTCCCTTCAAATCGGTAAAGCCCACACCTGGTTCCCGTTCATGCCTGCGCACGGATGGACGCTCGCCGATTATCTGCTCGCGACCCAGGACAGCGGCCGGAACACGTTCGAGCCCAACGATTCGCGTTGGGGCGCCACGTTCAACGGCATGTCCAACGAATTCATGTACAGCCTCTCCTATACGACGAGCGTCGATCCCGTTCAACAAGCGTTCGACTTCAATAAAGTGGACGGCAATCGCGTCGCCGACTTCAACGTTTCGTACGGCGGTATGACGCAGCCGTGGACGGTCGGAGTCGTCGGTATTCGGGGCACCGCGCCGCTGCTCGATGGAGCCGGCAATTTTTTCGACACGGATCTCTTCTCGCGCGAAGGCTTGTACTACAGCTATCAGACGCCGAAGTGGCTCGTGCAGACGATGTACTACCATGGCTATGACAATCAGCCCGACATCGGCGTGCACGGCGCCCCGTTCAACGGCGCGATGCTGGAGATTCAGCGCGATCTCTCTAACAAAGATCACGTCCTGGCCCGGTATGATATCGCGAGCAGCGACACGCTGAGCCGCCAGTACGTGCTTGACTACGCGCACAACTTCGTGCCCAACCTCAAAGCGACGGTCGAACTCGGCATGAGTCCGCAATCGCATCCCTCGATCGGTTTTGCGCTGGATTACGCCGGGCCGTGGGAGCGGGGCAAGCGCTTGTTGGCAAACGGCGAATCGGTCGCCGCGGCAGCCGCGTCGCCGCCGCCGATTCGGCACATGACGGTTGCCTCGGAAGCCTTGGGCGGCGATGCGAACGCCGGCGCGAAGCTCGTTCAGGCGAACGGCTGCGCCGGATGCCACGGTGCGAACCTGCTGGGCGGCTCCATCGGCCCGAAACTCTACGGCATCGAGCACCGCCTCTCGGACGGCCAGATCTCCGACTTTATCGTGCATCCGCACGCGCCGATGCCGAATTTCGGTTTCACGCCGGAGCAAGTGAACGACATCGTCGCCTACCTGGCGAGCTTGGACGGCGGCGCGAACAGCACGCAGCCCATCGTGACGTTCGATCCGGCTTCACCGACGGACCAGGCAACGATCACCGTGCGGTTTCCGGGAACTCCGCCGGCGAGCGTGAGCGTTCTTCCGATCATGCAAATGGGCTCGAGCGCAATGCCGACGCGCGCGGTGCAGCTGCAGCAATCGTCGAGCGACCCGCACGTGTTTACCGGCAAGCTCGTCTTCTCGATGGGCGGTCCGTGGACGATTCGCGTGCAGTATGACGGGCAAACGCTGGACGTGCCGCTGACGGTGGGCAGCTGATGAGGCGCTCGCAGTTCTTGCTCGCGGGCGCGGGCGCGATGATCGCGGCAGCATTGCCGCCGCTCTCGCGCCGCGCGCTCGCAAGCGACGTCGTGGACTACACGCTCACCTCGGCGCCGCTGCGGTTCTCGCCCGCTCCCGGCGTGAATTTCGCCGGACTCGCCTTCAACGGCACGATTCCCGGCCCGGTCCTGCGAATCGCGCACGGTCAGCGCCTGCGCGCCAAGTTCGTCAATAACAGCGGCGAACCCGGGACCATTCATTGGCACGGCATGATTCTGCCGAACAAGATGGACGGCGTCGAGGGCGTCACGCAAGCCGCGGTCCCGGATCGTGAATCGTTCCTTTACGAATTCACGCCGGATCCGCCCGGGACGCGCTGGTATCACGACCATATCAGCGACGGTGTCGCGCGCGGGTTGTTCGGCCTGATCATCGTCGAGGATCCCAAAGACGAGCCGGCGGACAAAGAATTCGCGCTCGTGTTTCACGACGTGCCCAATCTGCGCTCGATTCAAGCAGCGATGAACGGTGTGAGCACCGCGCCGATGGTCGATCCGATGGGGTCGCCGGAGATGATGCAGATGCAGCCGGGCGACAAGATGGGCGACGAGGTTTCGTACATCGCGCATTGCATCAACGGCGCATGCTATCCGAACACGCAAAAACTAGCGGTGAAGGTCGGCGATCGCGTGCGGCTGCGAATCCTCAACGCAAATCCGACGCAAACCCGCTACGTCCGTCTGGCCGCGCATCGCCTCACCGTCACCCATAGCGACGGCAACCGCCTGCAGCAGCCGCTCGAAGTCGACGCGCTGCGCATAGGCGTTGCCGAACGGTACGATGCGTATTTCGAAGTTACGAAACCCGGGGCATTTCTGCTGCAGGGACTCTCGAGCGATCCCCTCGCGTACCAGCAGGCCGCGGTCGTCCATACCGAAGGTATGGAAAACGCCTCGCCGCTGAGCAGCCCGCAGACGCTGGACGGCGTGGACTATTTCACGTACGAAAAGGCCGGCGGCGTGGCCGGCGGGCCCCAGGCTTTGCCGTCCGACGCTCATGCCTTCACACTGGGCGGTGGCGAATATGCCAGCGACAAGTGGACGATCAACGGCAAGATCTATCCAAACACGCCCAAAATTTACGTGCACCGCGGCCAAACCGTCACCGTGCATTTCTTGAACAAGACCGACATGGATCACCCCATGCACCTGCACGGGCATGTGTTCCAGTTGACGCAGGTCGACGGAGCGCGACTGGTTCGGCCGCTCGCCAAAGACACCTCGCTGGTTCGAGCCAACGGCGGTACGGCGACCTGGGTATTCAAAGCGGACTCCCCTGCCGGGCGCTGGCTGCTCCATTGTCACAACGAAATTCACATGATGGACGGCATGATGACGGAGGTCGTCTACCGGCCGTGACTGAAAGGGCCGCGTAGGTCATGCACGATCTTGCTCGCGGCCACGTCGTCGTTACCGGCGGCGCCGGGCTTATTGGAAGCGCGATTATTTGGGCGCTGAACCTTCGCGGAATCGACGACATTCTCGTCGTCGATCGTCTCGACACGTCCGAAAAATGGAAGAACCTGGTCCCGCTGCGCTACCGCGACTACATCGAAGCCGACGAATTCGAGCGGCGAGTCCTGCAGCGCGGTCCCTCGCTCGCGAACGTTTCGACGATCTTCCACTTGGGCGCGTGTTCCTCGACGACCGAAACCGACGCCGCGTTCCTGATGCGCAACAACTACGAGTACACCAAACACCTCGCGCAATGGGCCGTCGACCACGGCGTCCGTTTCGTCTACGCATCCTCCGCCGCGACGTACGGCGCGCTCGAACGCGATCTTCGCGACGACACCGATTTGGATACGCTGCGGCCGCTGAACATGTATGCGTATTCAAAGCATCGTTTCGACCTGTACGCGCGCGATCACGGACTGCTCTCACGCATCGCCGGCATCAAGTATTTCAACGTGTTCGGACCAAACGAGCATCACAAGGACGAGATGCGCAGTTTGGTTGACAAAGCGTTTCATCAAATTCGTGAAACCGGCGCCATCCGGCTGTTCAAGAGCCATCGCCCGGAGTATCGCGACGGCGAACAGCAGCGCGACTTCATCTATGTGAAAGACGCGGTCGCAATGACGCTGCATGTCGCGCAGCAAGACGCGACCGGCTTGTTCAACGTCGGCTCCGGCACGCCGCATACGTGGCTCGATCTCGTGCGCCCGATTTTCCGGGCGATGGAAGCGCCCGAACGCATCGAATTCATCGACATGCCGCCCGCTTTGCGCGATAAGTATCAGTACTGCACCGTTGCGGCCACCGATCGTCTGCGCGCAACCGGCTACGACGCCGCGGTGACGCCGCTGGGCGAGGCGGTCACCGATTACGTTTCAAACTACCTCATTCCCGATCGCCGGCTCGACCCGGCGGCGACACCAGCAGGAGTCAAATAAGTCCGATGAGCCAACCTCGTGCCGAACGCCGCCGCAGCGCCCGCGGGGGAAATGCGCCGCCGCCCAAACGCGATCCGATGACGCCGATTTATCTTGGACTAGCGATCGTCATCGTGCTGGTCTTTGCCGGTTTCGGGATCACGAATTGGGTGCAAAACCGTACGCACGCGCAAGAATTAGCGTTCGACTACGCCACGCCGACGCCGGCGCCGGCCGCTACGCCCAAGCCGCAGGCGCTCGTCGACCTCAAGCCGCTCGGCCTTGCCACGGGTTTTCCGCAGGCGAACATTCAGAAGAACAAGTTCGAAGATACCGCTCAGGGCGGCCAGGGGCAGCCGGTCGACGGCATTCCGTGCCAAGCGGAAATGGTGCAAGTGCACGTGCACACGCATTTGGCGATTTTTTACGACGGCAAGCAGATTCAGGTACCGGCGTTCATCGGCATGGCGCCGACCCCGCAAGGCGGCTGCCTCTACTGGCTGCACACGCACGGCCCCGACGGCATCATCCACGTCGAAGCGGGCTCGGCTTCAAATCCCAGCGGCGGACACTACACGCTCGGGAACTTCTTCCACATTTGGGGTGAGCCGCTGAGCGGCGATCAAGTCGGCCCGTTCAAAGGCCCGGTCACCTCGTACGTGAACGGCGTACCGTACGGCGGCGATCCGAACACGATTCCGCTGCAGTCGCACAAGCAAGTCGTGCTCGAAGTCGGCAAACCAGTCGTACCGCCTCCGATATATTCGTTCCCGCCGAACGACTAAGGTTTCAGCGCCGACTTTATCGCGCTATCCAGTTCGGCGAACGAGGTCTCGCCGCTGGTGATGTACGTGACCTTCTTGCCGCGGTTGATCACGACCAGCGTGGG